>JAKBNN010000011.1 GCA_021831025.1 bacterium
GTCACCCAGACATTGCCCGATGAGTCTATGGCTATGCCTTGGGGCTCAGTCCCGACTGCGTACGTGCCTACTGTTTTGCCGGAGGAATTTAATTCCGTGACGTTATTGCTCCCGCCATTAGTCACCCAGACATTGCCCGATGAGTCTATGGCTATGCCAACGGGGCCAGTCCCGACTGCGTACGTGCCTACTGTTTTGCCGGAGAAATTTAATTCCGTGACGTTGTTCCCGCTCCCGTTCCCGCTCCCGTTATTAGCCACCCAGACATTGCCCGATGAGTCTATGGCTATGCCTTGGGGGTTAGTCCCGACTGCGTACGTGCCTACGGTTTTGCCGGAGGAAGGACTGCTTCTTCCTCCCCATCCACCATATATGCGCGCGGACACCGGAAGAGCGCCCGCAAATAAAAACATTGCTAAAAGAAGCAAGGAAAAACCGAAACGGTTAAAACGCTTTGAAATCCTTTTCATTTCTCTCCTCCAATATTTTTAAGTTAATTTGGATAAAAATATATTAAAATAAAAGGTATAAACTATTCTCGGCGTTTCCGCAGGTTTAAGCAAAACTCTAACCCCGCCTTGTCCTTTTGCTGTAATAACCAAACGTAGTAAACCGTCGGTTTCCATATAATATATGTATATCATGATTTTTGCAGATGTCAAATAATAACCAAACGTTTGTCAAGCCAAAATAGAAATGTCCTCTTCTTAGCAATTATGAAATTTCATCTTGAGAAAGTAACATTCTTTGTTTCGAAACCTCTTTCAAATTTTTTGCCTTATACATTCTAACAGCCCCAAAAGTGCATATATCTTTACATAAATTGCACCCTGTGCATAAAAACGGCTCCAGTAATATTTTGCTTTTCCCATAGCTTAAAGCGCCTGTCGGGCATAATTCCCAGCAATTTCCGCAAAAAACGCAATTTTTATTTAGTTTCGGAAGCCTTATATTTAGCGGCGACACTAAGTCTTTATTGTTTTTTAAAAAAAGAAAGATGCTCCTGCGCTTCTCGAGGAGATGTTTATTGATTTTTTTATCGTTTTTATCACCCAAATCTATATAATTAGAATAAAGCTCGGAAAAAGGCAAATCGTCAACGGATAAGTCCTGCGCAAATCTTTTCGCGTTATCTTTAATACCTTTAATGGAATTTTTAAAAAACTCCCTTCTGCCCAAATTTTCATCTTTACCGTTACCGTAGTCATTTTTACCGCCTGTTTTTATGCCGCCGAGCGTCCCCCCTGTTTTATTATCGTCATTTTTTAAGGCATCTAAAAATGAACGGGCATCGAACTCGCTAATGTTTATCTCTTTGAAATTTTCCTCCGCATTCAAAAATCCGGCTATTTCTTTTATCCTTTTAATAGTTTTGCCGTGGAAATAATTATATTTGCACGAATTACAATCTCCCGTAATAAAAAATAAATTATTCCCCTCTTTCAGGCAGGTAATTATATCTAAGGTATCCGCCTCATAAACACATTCGATTTTATCATTAATTTTTTCTATGTTTGTTTTGGAGCAAAAATAGTATATGCCGTCCGCAACCGCCAGATATTTTTTTGGCTCTTCTCCGGTTTTTTGTTTAACGCCGAACACATAATTGGGACACATATAAAGGCAGGCATTACAATTTGTACAGCTTTTAAGAATTTGAATATCGGTATCGGTTATTTTTATCGACAAATCGGGGCATCTGTCTATGCATTCATAACAACTCGCCATAGGAGTTTTAAGCCTGACGCAAAAATCGGGATTAATGAAAATCCCGCTTCCACCGCCGCTATTTAACAGTTTTTCAATCAAGCCGAGTATATTCATTGTTTGCCGTTCTTAATATATTTAAAATTTCTAATATCTCTTTTTCGGTTTTTGCATTATTAACCATACATCTTAATCCCTTTGAGCCCTTAAATCCTTTTAAAAAGTTATAAAGATGCGGCCTTATAAGATTATGCCCTCTTTCCCTGCCGTAAAACAAACTTATTTCTTCCATCAACTCTGTGATTATGTCTATTTTTTGATTTATATCGAGATGCGTACGATTGGCATCAAGATAATCGCCGAATACCCAAGGCTTGCCGATTGCGCCCCTTGCAAACATAATTCCGTCGGCAGAGGTAAAATCCTGTATCCTCAAGGCGTCATTTATGGTAAAAACATCGCCGCTTGCATATACCGGAATAGCAATTTCTTCCTTAAGCTTTTTTGTCAGCGAGTGGTCTGCCGCCCCTCCAAACATAAGCGATCTCGTCCTTGGGTGAAAAAATACCGCATCTACGCCGGATAACTCGGCAATTTTACCTACTTCCAGAAAATTAACCGAATTTTCGTCAAATCCGCTTCTGATTTTTATCGTAAAGATAGAATCTTTAACTGCCTGCCTGACGGCTTTAACTATAAGGGAAAACAACTTTACATCTTTCAAAATTGCGCTGCCCGCCCCTGTTTTCACAACCTTTTTGACGGGACATCCCATATTCACATCGATAACTTTAAAACCGTTATCGGCCGCTTTTTTTGCGGCTTGAGCCAGAATAACCGGGTTGCTTCCAAAAAGCTGTATCCCGGTTTTATCTATGTCGTTTCCGGTTTTAAGCAGTTCCAGCGTCCCTCTGTCGTTATGCAAAAAACCGTCAGCGCTTATCATTTCGGTAAAACAAAATTCCGCCCCGTATTTTAATGCCATTTTCCTGAAGGGATAGCCTGTTATCCCGGCCATGGGGGCAAGAATACACTGCCCTAAATTAATTTTGTCCATTAAATTGTCTTAATAATATTATCTTCTATAAAATCGGCGATTTTTTCGGAATCATTTATATTTATTTGAGAAACTTCTAAATCTTTTATAAATTCGTCGGCACATACGAGAATAAGATTAGGATCGTTTGTAAATCTTAGCTCTAAACCCCCCTCTATATCTTTTCTTAACAACTCTATTTTTTTTATCTTTAGGTCTTTAAATCCTTCGATTATAACAATATCCGAACCGCTAAAATATTTAGATATTACGGCGGCTATTTCCGTATCGAAAGACGAATCGATATCGCTGAAAAAAGCTGCTTTACCGTTCGAAATCAGCATAGTGGAAAATGCTCCCGCGTTTTTATGCCTCCATGAGTCCTTTCCGGGAATATCCGCTTCAAAATCATGGTCGGTATGCTTAACGGAAGAAACCCTATAGCCTCTGTCAGACAGTATTTTTATAACCTTAACGATTAAAGTAGTTTTACCGGTGCCGGACTTGGCTATGAAAGAAACAGTTTTAGGCGTTTTGTTGTTTTTATGCATAATTTTTATATAAAATTTCTTAAAGTATGTAATATAATTAATTATAACAAAATTTGAAATAAAACCAATCTTAAATAAAGTTTATAAATTATGGATATTCACGGTTTATCGTCTGTCGAAGTTGAAAAATTAATCAAGCAATACGGGCTAAACACTATAAAAGAACAAAAAAAACACCCGTTTATTATTTTTCTTTCCAAATTCTGGAATCCGGTTGCGTGGATGCTGGAATTTACTTTTATTGTAGAATTAATACTGGGAAAAAACATAGAAGCGTATATTATTATAGGATTAATTTTCTTTAATGCCGTAATATCTTTCAAACAGGAAAATAAAGCCGAAAAAGCCCTGGAATTGCTTAAGAAACAGCTTAAAATTATATCAAGAGTTTTAAGGGACGATAAATGGGTTAAACTGCCTGCCGAAGAATTAGTTCCCGAAGATATAATTCATATAAGGATGGGCGATCTGGTTCCGGCAGATACCGAAATTATTTCCGGAAGCGTATTGGTGGACCAGTCGGCGTTAACGGGGGAATCTCAACCGGTGGACAGAGATGAAGGCAAATCGATATATTCGGGTTCGATAATAAAAAGAGGGGAGGCAACTTGTAAAGTTACGGCAACAGGGGCGGCAAGCTATTTCGGAAAAACCGCGGAATTAATAAAATCGGCAAAAACTAAGGGGCATATCGAAGAATTAATTCTCAAAATAGTTCGTTATTTCGTTATGATAGACGGCATCCTCGTCGCATTAATACTTGCATATGCCTTAATACAAAAAATGAATTTTGCCGAAATGCTGCCGTTCGCATTAATTCTTTTAGTGGCTTCGATACCGGTGGCGCTTCCGGTTACGTTTACGCTTGCTACGGCATTGGCTTCTATGCAGCTTGCAAGTAGAGGAATTCTAGTGACGCATCTATCAGCCATAGAAGATATTGCTTCTATGTCTGAATTATGTTCGGATAAAACGGGGACATTAACCGAAAATGCCCTTGTGCTTACAGCTTTTAAATCATTTAAACCGTTCGGTGTAGAGGAATTATTTGCATATGCAATTGCGGCTTCGGACGAATCCACCCAAGACCCGATAGATATGTCTATAATTTCATATGTTAATTCTAATAAAATAAATATTCCGGAAATAGGAAAAGTAATAAAATTTATACCGTTTGACCCCCAAACAAAAAGGGCGGAAGCTATAATCGAAAAATTCGACGGAAACGAAAAATTACAAATTGGCGTAATTAAAGGCTCTCCTATAGTAGTATCTCAAAATTTGGATGAAATGGATGCGGAAAAGGTTTCTAAAGAATCGGAAAAGTTTGAAGCTGCGGCATACAGGGTTATTGCCATAATGATAGAAGACAACAAAACCGGGAAATTTATCCCCGTAGGTATTTTAGGGTTATCCGACCCGCCGAGGAAAGATTCCAAAAAATTGCTCGACGAACTTAAAAATTTAGGCATAAGGGTGAGAATGGTAACCGGAGATACGGAACTCACTGCAAAAACCATGGCGGGTTTAATCGGCCTCGGAGAAACCGTATGCACCCGCGAAAATTTTAAAAATCCTGCGGAATGCGACGTTTTCGCCGGGGTCTTTCCCGAAGACAAGTTTCATCTCGTGCAGGGACTTCAAAAACTAAAAAAAATTACGGGGATGACCGGGGACGGGGTCAACGACGCTCCTGCGCTTAAGCAGGCGGAAGTCGGAATAGCGGTAGCTAATGCTACGGATGTTGCAAAAGCTGCCGCAAGCTTAATATTAACCGAGCAGGGGTTGTCTAATATAGTAGATGCCGTAAAATACGGCAGAATAGTTTATAGAAGAATGCTCACATATACGCTAAACAAGATTTCTAAAACTTTTCAAGTGGCCCTTTTCCTGAGCTTAGGTTTAATTTTTTTCGGCAAATTCGTTACCACTCCTAAATTAATTCTTATATTAATTTTTGCAAACGATTTTGTTACTATGTCTATTGCGCAAGACAATGCCGTATATTCGAATAAGCCCGATAAATGGAATATTAAGCTTATAGTTTCCGCTTCCCTTTTAATTGCGGGAGCTTGGCTTATTTATTCTTTCGTCGTATATTACATAGGCTATTACGTTATTAACTTAACTTTGCCGCAGGTTCAGACGCTTGCGTTTCTGTCTTTGGTATTCAGCGCGCAGGCTACCGTTTATTTGGTAAGGGAGCAAAGACATTTTTATAAATCTAAGCCGGGTAATTATTTAATGTTTGCGAGCGCTTTGGATTTAATAATAATTATCTTAATGGCGTATTTTGGAATACTAATGCAAAGGATTCCCTTTGCCGACATAGCGGTTCTGTTTATCTGCACTTTTATTTATATGGTACTGCTGGATTTTATAAAAGCGCCCGTAATGAAAAAGTTGGCGTAAGAAAAAACTAATCCGTCCCAATTTTCAAAATTTTAAAGTTAAAGCGTAATTCAAATACTTTATAAATTCTTCCTTGGTCGGGGCGGTTTTAACTCCTATATTAAAAACTTTCCTTTTCTTTTCGTACCATTTGCCGAAATTTTCTTCCGAAATATCTTTTACTTCTATTAATAACTCTTCCATTAAAATATTCAAAGTTTTTTCGGACGCATTTTGTTCATCGATATTCATAAGTATATTTTTTTATCGCCAGTTAGTCCTCGAAAACTCCGGCAGGTCTTCAAAATCGCCCCTTATGGCATACCCTTCGTTTATATTATATATTTCGAATTCGTTATCGATAACGAAGGAATATATGTTCCCGTTTAAAAATTCATCTTTATATTTGAAGCATTTTAACCCCTGCCTTATAATAGCCGATAATATTCCGCTGCCGGCGATATCTCCGAGTAAAATTGCCCCGACTAATACCTCTCCGTCATAAACAAGCTTTCTATATACCTTTTCGCCGTCCTGAAAAATATATACTTTTTGCGACTCGTCGGCAGGATTTGTAAGGCCTATAGTTACAATGGGCAGTCCGTAAATCTCGACCGAATTTAACCCCATCCCTCCGGGATATTCCCTGTAAACTCCCGCCATATTTGTGCCCGCCACCCTTCCTTCTTCGCACGCGAGCGGAACAATAGCGATAATGTTCGGGCGTTTATTAATAACATCGTAAATAACTGCGGCATCCCCGCCGGCGTAAACATCTTTTACGCTTGTCATCATTGTTTTATCGACAATAATACCTCTGTCTATCTTTATACCGCTTCCCTCGAGAAAACCGACATTAGGCCTGACGCCGACTCCGACCACGACAATATCCGCAACAAGTTCTTTCCCGCTTTTCAAGATAACGCTTACAGGGTTGCCGGATTCATCCAGATTGATTTTTGTAACGGTTTCGCCCGTTGCGGTATCGATTCCATTCTCGTTTAATCTTTTTGCCGTCATATTTCCGGATATTTCATCTAATGCCAAACCTAAAACGCGGGGTAAAAGTTCCACAATGGTAACATGAAGGCCTAATCCCCTTAAACCTTCCGACGCCTTTAAACCTATTAGTCCGCCCCCGACAACGATGGCTTCTTTATGCTTAGCGGCTTTGGCCGCCCTTTCCATCTTTTTCGCGTCATCGAACCTTGTAAATGTCCCCATCATGGGGGACTCGGGATTAAATCCCTCGGTTGGCGGAACAAAGGGGGTTCCCCCCGGTCCCACAAAAAGTTTATCGTAGCCTAATTTAGTTCCGTCCATGGTAATAACCTTTTTGGAGGCGGTATCGACAGAAACTACTTTTTTCCCCGGCATAAGTTTAAAATTGTTCTTTTCGTAATAATCGTCATCTTTGTACCAGATGGTTTCATCCGTTGTTTTTCCTTCTAAATAGTAAGAAATTAAAGGCCTCGCGTATGCCCTATAATTCTCATCCGAGATTATCGTAACCTCCCCTGTTTTATCAAACCTTCTTATAGCATCGGCACAGGATAAACCTGCGTACGAATTTCCGATAATTACATATTTCATAGTCTAATCCCCTTTTTTTATCCTTTTATATTGGATTTTATATATGGACCGTAAATTTTTTTTGCAACCATAAGTCTTCTTTCATAAGAATAGTTTTTAATCCCCGTCCGCTTTAACGCCCCTTTTTTACATGCGAGGGCGCACTTTGGGGCATCTTCATCAATGCATCCGTCGCACTTTGCGGCAAAATGATCCTTCCCCACCCTTTCAATGGCCCCGAACGGACATGACATCACGCACATCCAGCAACCGATGCATTTTTTATAATTGGTAACAGTCCAGCCCGTCTCCATGTCCTTATATCTTGCTCCGGGCATGCAGGCATCTACGCATGGCGCTTCCTCGCAATTATGGCATATTATCGGAAAAAATTTATCGGCCTTTTTCTTTATATTAATCCTTGCCCCTGCGTATTTAGAACCATATTTCTCTCTCATATGCGTTTCGCATGCCTTAACGCAGGCCATAAACTCCCCGCTCTCGCAACCATCGCATTTTGAGGGATAAAGCATTATTTCGACCTGGTTTTTCTTGAGATCTTCTTTTAGGTTGGTAAGTTTATTTTTATTCATAAAAACCTCTTATTATATTATTATAATGTTATTATATTCTTCAAATCCGGCAATATTTTTATTAATTTATTGCCCATAAAATTTAATCCGTTTTTAAGATAAACGGCGCTGTCCTTTTTAAAAAAACCGCTCGATTTTTCAAAATATATATAATTCTTTGTCGTAGCGTAAACCCACCAATAATATAGCGCCTTTGCCATAATACCGTAAGGTATGTTTTTAGGGTTTTTGACATCAAAAAATTTGTTTACTTTTCTAATTTTAACACTTTTTGCATTATCTTTCATTAAAGATTTATTATATGCCGAAAATACTTTTTTACCTTCCGTCATTTTATCTAAATCCTGTTTATTATTTATATTTATAAATATATAAGGCGGCAGATTTGGGCTATTTTCGGCTATATCCAAAATAGAATAATAATACACGGACGGCAGAAGCCTTAAAATATTTACCGCATCGTTAAATAAGAAATCATCTTTTAAGCTGAGAGAATAATTATTGAGCAAGTCTAATATATGAATAACATCCTTTCTTTTATAGCATGCAAGCAAAGGTTCGACAACGGAATCCGGCCACAGCGGCACGACAGCCCCGGCCTTCTCTGCTTTAGCCTTGCTGAGCAGCGCCCTTGCAGCCTCCGTATTAAAAAACGGGGCATCGCACTCCATGACCAAAATAAATTCGCCCGTCAGACTCTTAATGGAACTAAAAATACCCTTGACGGGACCCCTGAGTCCGCAATTTATATCATCGGAAATTAACTTAATATTAAATTTTTCTTTTTTATTTTTTCCGCATCTTTTTTTAATTATTTTATCTACCGCCAAGCCATACTCTTTTTTTTGCATCTCTTCCCTGACGGATATAACTATATCGGCGCTGACATCTAATGCGACATTTAACGCCCTTTCAATAAATGTGAGTCCTGCAAAATGAAATAGAGCCTTATTTTTCCCAAACCTTTTGGATTCGCCGCCCGCAAGAATAAGGCAGCTTAATTCCTTATGTTGTTTAATCATTTCAAATCCAAACGCAATTTTCCGCGTTGACCGTGTCCTTCGCTGAGTGTAACCTCGACATAGTTAAGCGTTTTAAATAATTCGTCTTCCTTCAGATCGCGGGCAAGCTCTTGAGCGAAGTAAACCGTAAGGTCTTCGATGTTCAGAGACGGAATTTCGATTTTAAAAATATCGGCTTTAGGAATCAGGTAAAGCTTATTATTTATTTCTATCCCGTAATGCGAATCTTTATCCTCGATGCGCTGAACGCTTTCGGGATAATTTGCAACCAGAATTCTATCTTCAAAAGCAGCGCATATTCTTTTAATCACGGCTTTCAACTTATATAAATGAACAATCCTTCTTTTATCGTCAAACTCGCCGTCAACCAGAACATCGACATAATGAAAATGGGGATGTATCCTTGAACAATCGCCTTTTCCAGGCACAATGTGCATGCATTCGAATGTTAAATCGGCCTCTTTCCCGATTAGTTCTACTATCATAGCCTATAAACCTCTTAAATTATTCATAAAAAAAATCTTTTAGACAGCCGTTTGGAAGAAGCCTTAAGCCGGAGCAT
>JAKBNN010000069.1 GCA_021831025.1 bacterium
ACCGATATGCCGATAAGTAAAGTTGTGATAGAAAATATCTTAGCGGCGGGCAAGGGAGCTAAAGATAATTTAGAGGCATTTCATATAGGGCTAACCCTTTAGTTTTCTGACCATTTTTCCAATTTAATGTATCGATATCATATAGTAATAATAAGTTTTAATAGCGGCGCAGCGGTTAAGACTATATAATGAGGCTATAAAATGAGGGTTAATAATATAATGGATTCCGTTTCCGATTTAGATTCTGCCCAGTTTTTTAGAGATATAAAATCCTTCATAGAATATCATAAAGAATATTTTACCGTAGGAATAGCCATATCCGAATCCGCGCTACCCGAATCTACAATAATATCTGCTGTATCTATTAAACCTGCTACAATATTTGATAATAATAGCGATATGAGAAATAAAGGCGAATCTAATTCAAAACCTTGCATGCCGCTGGATAAAAGCGCCTCATTAAAATTTTTAAAAGATGTAAGCGTAAACAAATGCGTGAAGTGTAAGTTAAGCGAAACGCGGAAAAATATAGTTTTCGGAGAAGGAAGTCCCAAAAGCAAGCTTATGTTTATAGGAGAAGCCCCGGGAGCGGAAGAAGATAATACGGGAAGACCTTTTGTGGGCAGGGCGGGGCAGCTTTTAACGAAAATAATAGAATCGATAAATCTCAAAAGGGAAGATGTTTATATAGCCAATATAATCAAATGCAGGCCTCCCCAAAATAGAAATCCTTTCGAGGAGGAAATAAAGCAATGCTCCCCATTTTTAAAAGAACAGATTAAAATAATAAAGCCGAAAATAATCTGCACGCTTGGAAAATTTTCGACGGAGTTTATTATAGGGCAGGATAAAGGAACGATATCGGCGGTTAGAGGAAAGGAATTCGATTACGGCGGCATAACCGTAATACCGTCGTATCATCCGTCCTATCTATTAAGAAATCCTAACGCCAAAAGAGAAACATGGGAAGATATGAAAAAGATAAGGGATTTATATTTTAAAGCATTGTAATTTCAGTTAGATTAATAGTTGCATATTTTATGGGGAGTTTAAATTTTATGGTTTATTTTGCCGATGTTTTAATACTTTTAGCTTTTATATTTGTTATCACAGATTTTTTTGCAATGAGCTACGGCGTTTTTACGGCCGCGGGCGCAATTTTTTTTGTCGTAGGGACGGTAATTCTTTTTTCGGTTATGCCGGCTGTCCCCGGGTTTTTTATAAGGATTGTTTTGCCCACTTACATTACCCTGACGGTTTTTGTATTGATTTTTGTTTACTTAGGGTACAAAGCGCATAGAACAAAAGTAAAAGTGGGAGAGGCTACCTTAATCAACGAGGTCGGAGAGGTTACCCGGGATATTAAAGCAGGAGGGGAAGGAAAGATTCTTATTAACGGCGAATTATGGACAGCTTATTCGGACTATGAAATATTAAAGGGCTCAAAGGCGGTTATAATCGATATCGATAGCAGGCTAAGGCTTAGGGTTAAGCCTTTTGAAACTATAAAATGACAGCTTAATTATTTAATCCGGAGGGAGTATGGATACCAATGCAATTTTTTTTGCCATTATAATAATTGTTGCAATTATTATAATTTTAAATGCCATTAGAATAATAAACGAATATGACAGGGCAGTTATTTTTAGATTGGGCCGGGCAATTAGGGTTAAAGGTCCGGGATTGATACTTTTATGGCCCGTTATCGATAGAATGGTCAGGGTAACTTTAAGGATAATTACCCTCGATGTGCCGGCCCAGGATGTTATTACGAAGGATAATGTAACGCTAAAAATCAGCGCGGTGGTTTATTATAAGGTTGTCGATCCGCTAAATGCCATAGTTCAGGTTTACGACTATAATTATGCGGTATCCCAGCTTGCCCAGACAACTTTAAGAAGCGTATGCGGCGAGGGGGAACTAGATAAACTTTTATCCGAAAGAGAAAAAATAAATACGGAGATTCAGGATATACTCGATAAACACACGGGACCATGGGGCATTAAGGTTACGGTGGTAGAACTTAAGCAGATAGACATGCCGCAGGATATGCAAAGAGCCATGGCAAGGCAGGCGGAGGCGGAAAGAGATAGAAGGGCAAAAATAATTAATGCCGACGGAGAATTTCAAGCGGCGCAGAGACTTAGCGACGCCGCTAAAATTATATCGGAAAATCCTATGGCGCTTCAGCTTCGTTATCTTCAAACATTAAATGAAATTTCTTCAACGAACAATACAACGATGATAATGCCGATCCCGCTCGATATCATAAGGGAAGTGGGCAAGAGTTTTAGCAATAACGGTTCTAAATAATAAGCAGGATTTTAAGATAGGAGATTACAAAATGGAAATTGGAATGATCGGTCTCGGGAAGATGGGAATGAATATGGTATTAAGACTTTTAGAGGGCGGACACAGGGTCGTTGTCTTTAACAGGACAGTTTCCAAAGAAGAGATGGTTATAAATAAAGGAGCAATCGGTTCGAACTCAGTTAAAGAATTCGCAGGAAAACTGACGGCCCCGAGAGTCGTATGGCTTATGGTGCCGAGCGGGGAGCCTACAGACGATATGCTTAACGAGGTTTTGCAATATACGCAAAAAGGCGACATAATTATAGACGGCGGCAATTCGTACTATAAAGATTCTATAAGAAGAGCCAAACTCTGCGGCGAAAAAGGAATTAAATTTATGGACTGCGGGACAAGCGGGGGCATTTGGGGCTTAAAAAACGGGTACTGCTCTATGATAGGCGGGGACGATGAAACTTTCAAGTACTGCGAGCCGATTTTTAAAACGCTTGCGCCGGAAGACGGTTATCTGCATGTGGGTACCCACGGTTCGGGGCATTTTGTTAAAATGGTTCATAACGCCATAGAATACGGTATGATGGAGGCATATGCGGAAGGGTTCGAGATAATGAAGTCAAGCGATTTCGATATTAATCTGGAGAAGGTTTCAGATCTATGGAACCATGCGTCGGTTGTGAGGTCATGGCTTCTCGAGCTTGCGCATAACGCCCTTAAAGAAGACCCCGAACTTAATAATCTTAAACCTATCGTTGACGATTCCGGCGAGGGAAGATGGACGCTGAAAGAAGCGATAGACAAAGCCGTTCCGGCGCCGGTTTTAGCCGATTCGGTATTTATGAGGTTCAGGTCGAGGCAGGAAAATTCATTCGCCGCCAGAATGCTTGCGGCGCTGCGGCATCAGTTCGGCGGCCACCCTATTTATAAATAAATTTATAGTCTTTTTGCGGCAATGACGAACCGGGAGAAAGTATTATGTTTATAGATATAAGCATGGATATTGAGGACGGGATGGTGCACTGGCCGAGCGACCCCGCAATAGAAATCGACAACTATTCGGATATAAAAAAAGGAGCGGCTTCGAACAACAGCAAAATCACTTGCGGCGTTCATACTGGGACGCATATGGATGCGCCGCGCCATTTTATAGAAGGCGGCGCCGGAATAGATAAATTTAACTTAGATACATTGATAGGTCCGTGCAGGGTTATAAAAGTTCCTGCGGGGATTTCGCCCATATCTAAAGAGTTTCTTGAGCCGTTGAATATAAAAAAAGGCGACAGGCTTCTTTTTAAGACGAAAAATTCGGAATGGATAAACGCAGGCGATAATAATTTCCATGCGGGTTATGTTTGCGTAAATCCTGAAGCCGCAAAATATATGGTTGAAAATGGGGTTATACTGGTCGGGGTGGATTACCTTTCGGTAGAGGGTTACCATGTCGGACACGATACCCATAAAACTTTACTTGGCGCCGGGGTTGTTATAATAGAAGGACTTAATTTATTTAAAGTTGCGGCTGGAGATTACAAGCTTATTGCGCTTCCGGTTAAGATAAAAGATTCTAACGGAGCCCCTGCGAGGGTTATATTAGAGAAATAAATTTCGGCGGCAATTAAATATTATTAAATCTTTATAGAAAATAAATAAAAATAAAGGCGGGTGCGGTAATGGCGGAACTAAAACCTTCTATAATCGTAATTTTCGGGGCAAGCGGAGATCTGGCGCATATTAAAATATTTCCCGCGTTATACAGCTTATGGGAGGACGGGTTTTTTCCCGATAGTTTTTTCATTGCAGGATTTGCCAGAACGGATATGGACGATGAAACTTTCCGAAAAACAATCCTTGATGCTTTAAATGTGAATTGCAGGAAAAAACCCATAAATGAAGATGATTTTTTAAATTTTTCAAAGCATATATTTTATCTGAAGTCAAAATACGATGACGAATCGAGTTATAAGGAATTAGGCAAATTCATTAAATCTAAGGCTTCGGAATATAATATACCTAAAAATATCGTTTATTACCTTTCCACCCCGCCGAATGTTTATATTAAAATAATTGACGGCATTCAAAACGCAAATCTTACTTCAAGCGAATTTAAAGGGGATAACTTTTCAAGGATTGTCGTCGAAAAGCCGTTTGGCTACGATTACGAAAGCGCGAAAGATTTAAACAATAAAATTCTTTCCGTGTTCAAAGAAGAAGAGGTTTACAGGATAGACCATTATCTTGGGAAAGAAACCGTTCAAAATATATTTGCTTTCAGGTTTTCGAACGCCATTTTTGAACCTCTATGGAACAATAAATATATAGACCATATACAAATATCAGCATTGGAACCTATCGGGGTGGGGTTCAGAGCCGGCTATTTCGATAAATCCGGCATTATAAGGGATATGATGCAAAACCATATGATGCAGTTATTATCATCCGTTGCAATAGAACCGCCCGCTATTTTCCATGCCGACGACATAAGAAACGAAAAGGCGAAACTATTAAAAAGCATAAGACCTTTCAGTTTAAACGATGTGAAAAATTTTGCGGTCAGGGGGCAATACGACAGAGGATTTATCGGCAATAAGTCTGTAATAAGCTACAAAGAAGAAAAAGGAATACCGCCTAATTCAACTACCGATACATATGCGGCTTTAAGGCTTTTCGTAGATAATTATAGATGGGCGGGAGTGCCGTTTTACCTGAGGTCTGGTAAAAGATTAAAAAAGCATAAAACCGAGATAGCGGTGTTTTTTAAAAAGCTGCCTTACAGTCTTTACGGAAAAGATGGAATGGAAAAAATTAAACAAAATTCTATAATAATTACGATTCAGCCGAATGAAGGCATATCGATAAATTTCGGCGCCAAGACGCCCGGGTTTAAAATGGATATAGAACCCGTAAATATGGTATTTAATTATAAATCGTCATTTAAACTCTCTCCGCCGGAAGCTTATGAAAGGCTCATATATGATATAATTGTCGGCGATCAAACTCTTTTCGCAAGATACGACGACACGCTTATCGCGTGGCAATTTATCACATCCATAATAAACGGGTGGGAAAAAATAGAACCTCCCGTATTTCCAAACTATGAAGCCGGCTCGTGGGGGCCGAAAGAAGCAGATGACCTGATTAATGCCGATGGCAGGCTCTGGAACAATAACTAATTCATTTATATTTCTTTTTTAACAAAATTATATAAATCCTGCGGCGATAAGCCTGCCAGCCTGTAAAGGTCTTCCGGTTTGCCGGAAGAACTGTAAAACCTTGCGCCCAGTTTTCTAAACTTTACGGAGATGCCGTTTTCGGCAAGCGTAGAGCCTATTGCCGTTCCTACTCCCGTTTTTATATTGTGGTCTTCTATCGTAACTATAAAGCCGGTTTTTGCGGCAAGGCGCAGGTCTTCCGGGTCTATGTCGCTCGGACAGGAAACGTTTAGAAGCATCGGGTTTATTCCGTCTTTTTTAAGCATTTCGTATCCTTTTAGCGCGTGCGGGAGCATATTTCCCGAAGATATTATAGTTAAATCTTTTCCGTTCCTGATAATATCTATTTTTCCGTACCTAAAATTATAACCCTCTCCGAAAAACGGCTTGTCCTCGCCGTCCAATATAACCGGAATAACCGACCGCCCCATAATCAGCGTAAAGTTGCCGGCATTGGAAGCAATATATCTTACTGCCCTGTCCGTTTGATTTGGGTCCGCCGGCAGAATAACCTTAAATCCAAATGTTGAATTAATCACGCCGAAATAATCGATACATTGGTGTGTTTTGCCGTCCTCCCCCACATCTATTCCGCAATGGGTGCATACCACCTTTAAGTTTGTGTGATTTATATCGTTCAGCCTTTGTTGGTTATAAACTTCGTCTATTCCGAAAACGCCGAAGTCTGCGAAAAAGGCAAGGATATTTTCTGTTGACAGCGCGCCCGAAATAACGGCGGTATTGTGTTCCTCTATGCCGGATTCAAAAAAGTTATTGGGGAAAGCCTTCCTGAACGCGCCGGTTTTAACCGAGCCCTCTAAATCGCAATCAAACACGGCAAAAGGGATATTCGAGGAATTATTTTGTTCTTTATAATTTTTTGCTATATCGTACAGCGCATTGCCGAATGCCGAGCGGTTATCGGTATTTTTTTCTCTTGTATAAACTATGTTTTTATTGCCGGCATTTGAAATTAAAAAATGGTTTTTCCTTTCTTTTAAAGGCTTAATAGGCAAACTCAATTTCTTTTTGTCAAAGAGTTCATCGATATTGTCCGGTTCTCCAAGTTCGGCCAACGCCTTTTTGCAATCATCCGGACTTAGCGCCGCGCCGTGATATTTAGCCTGATTTTCCATAAAGGATACGCCTTTTCCCATTATCGTATTTGCGATAATGACAACCGGAGAGGCAAATTCATTAGCTTTTTTCACGGCCGAATATATCTCGTTGAAATTATGCCCGTCAATTTCTATGACATGAAACCCATCCGCCTCAAAATTTTCTTTTATATTATCGGGCATTACTTCGGATGTTTTTCCGCCGATTTGCAGTCCGTTTTTATCCACTATAACCGTCAGGTTATTTAATTTGTATTTTACCGCAAATCTTCTTGCCTCGCCTATCTGGCCCTTTGTTTGCTCCCCGTCGCCCATAACGCAATAAACATTATATTTTAAATTATTCAATCTTGAATTTAACGCGAATCCGCAGGCGGCCGAAAGGCCCTGTCCAAGATTGCCCGTATTCCATTCGATTCCGGGAACCGTTTTTTCGACATGACCTTCAAAAGGAGACCCCGCGCTTCTAAAATTTAATATTGCATCTTCTATGTCGAAAAATCCGTAATTGCCGAGAGCGGAGTAAGCGCCCGGCGTTGTGTGTCCGTGGCTTATCACTATTCTATCCCTGTCTTGTTTAAACGGGTTTGACGGGTCAACATTGCAAAATCCGTATAAAACGGCATATATGTCGATTGAAGACATCGAACCGCCGGGGTGTCCCGAAGCCGCCAAAGTAGTCATTCTCAAAATATCCCCTCTGCATTTTTTCGTAAAATTCTTTAAAAATTCGATTTCTTCTCCCGACAATTCTTTCCTCTCAAACCCTTTATTAATTTCCATTACCGCAGGCGCCTCCTTAAAAATTAAAATAAATTCAAAATAATTAATTTAAATATTCTCAATCGATTTAAGCAGCTTTTCATAGGAATCTTCAAACGATTTGACCCCGTCCAATTGCAATTTTTCACCGACCTTATTTAAATCTATGCCTATTTTCAACAATTCTTCGTTTATATGCATCGAATAATCAATATCTTCGGATGCGGTTTCCGGAATCAAATTTCCATGTTCCGCAATATGCAAAATGGTTTCGTCGGGCAAAGTATTGATAGTATTTTTGCCGATTAAAGGTTCGACATATTTTAAATCGTAATAAGCCGGGTTTTTAGTACTTGTGCTTGCCCATAAAAGCCTCTGAATATTAGCGCCTTTTGTTTTAAGAGGAGCAAATTCATTACTATTATCAAAAATATCGTTGTATTTTTTAAAAATAATTTTTGAATTTGCGACGCCGGCTTTTCCCAACAAATTTGTAATTTTTTCTTTTATGGAAGAGTCGTTTGTATTTTTAATCAATTCCTCCAATTGTCTATCCACCATTGTATCAATCCTGCTGATGAAAATGCTTGCGACGGAATGAATGTTTTTCAAATCTATTCCATTTTCTAAAGCCTTTTTAATGCCCCTTATGTAAGCATTTGCCACTTGAATATAGTGGTTTACCGAAAACATCAATGTAACATTAACATTTATGCCTTGAGATAACAGTACCGGAATAATTTCAAGACCTTCTTTTGTAGCCGGTATTTTAATTAAGACGTTTTTTTCATTTATAAGCGAAAATATTCTTTGTGCTTCGCTTATAGATGTTTCAACATTTGTTGCAATATTAGGCGGGACTTCTATGCTGACGAATCCGTCGTTTCCGCCGGTTTTTTCAAAAACGGGCAAAAGAATTTCGGCAGCTTTTTTGATGTCTTCACGCGTGATGATGTCGTATATGGTAAAGGAATCTAATTTTTCTGACGCGAGTTTCTTAATTAATTCAGGGTATCCGCATTTTCCTGAATTTATAGATTTTTCAAAAATAGAAGGATTGGATGTTATTCCCGTGATGATTCCGCTTTTAACCAATTGCTCAAGTTCGCCGGAATCTATTAAGCACCTCGATATATTGTCAAGCCACGGGCTTTGACCGTATGAAATTAACTTTCTAAATTGTTCCTTTTTAGAAATTAAGAAATCGGCTTTCATTCCATCTCCTTATAGAATTAAATTATATATTTATTTATAGGTTGTATAAATTTATCCAACCGAATAGTTTATTATAGTTTATGCAAAATGGGCGTATGCGTATCGTTCAGGATTATTGGTTATTAGGAAGCATTTATTATTTATTTTTAAAAAATAGCCAGTGATTTTCTCCTGCCTTATCGAACTTCAGCAGGGTATATTCGCCCTCCATTTTTTTGCCGTTGAGATTAATAATATATTTAGAGTTATCCCTTTTTATGATTCTATAAGTTCCGTTATCCCAAATTTTAACGGTTCCCGCGCCGTAATGGCCTTCGGGAATTATGCCTTCGAAATCTGCATAAGAAAGAGGGTGGTCATCTACCTTTATAGCGAGATTTCTTTTTCCGGGTTCTAACGGGGGCTCCTTAGGCAAAGCAAAAGAAATTAGAACCCCGTTTTCTTCAAGCCTTAAGTCCCAATGCAGGTGGCTTGCATGATGTTCATGAACCACAAATATTTTGTCCACAAAAAGATTATATCATAAAAAATAATTTGCGGGGGCAATAGACATAATTAATTTTTCGTGATATTATTTCCGATATTGAATATTAAAAATGGATTAATTAAATTT
>JAKBNN010000022.1 GCA_021831025.1 bacterium
GATACCGCTTTTTGTAGGCGGCACGGCCCTTTATATGAAGTCATTAATCTACGGCTTTTCTCCTATTCCGGAATTAAGCAAATCCAAATACAGACAAAAGGCTGTTGAATTAATCGATAAATTGGGAACGGTCGCTGTTTACGAAAAGCTTAAAGAAGTTGATCCGGCGTATGCTAAAACAATATCGCCGAATGATAAACAAAGAATTGCGCGGGCTTACGAAGTTTACGAAGCTACCGGCAGGCCTTTTTCGTCCTATCTCTCCGAAAATCCGTTTGGAAAACCCCTTTATGATTACCTGTATTTTATTTTAATTCCTCCCAAAGATTATCTGGCATCATGTATAATAAAAAGGACGGATGCTATTTTAAAAGCAGGTTTAATGGATGAAATTAAAGGTATAATTAATAAAGGCTGTCCTGAAGATTCAAAGCCGTTTAAAAGCATCGGCTATAAAGAAGGGATTATGTATTTAAACAAAGAGATTAATACGGATGAGGAATTGTTTCAAAGGATTACGGCTGCGACAAGACAATACGCAAAAAGGCAGGCCACCTATTTTAAAAAGGCGGAAAACGGGATAATAATAACGCAGACCGATATAGAAGAGAGGCTGGAAATTATGGAAAAGCATTTGAAAATTTTTTTAATCAAAGGGGTTAACCATAAATAGTAATCTAAAATGCCGATGGATTTAAACAAAAATTTAATTAAACGCTCTTTGCTTGAAGTTTTTAATAAATATGGTTACGGCAGAGACGGACTAGAATTAATTAAAAGGCTCGGTATTTTTGCGGGAAGTATCGGATATAACTCCTTTTTGATAGGGGGATTTGTCAGGGATATTATAATATACGGCATGAAAATAAACCCTGAAACCTCTCCTCGCTTTGCCTCCTCAAAGGTTTTTAACATTTATAAGAAAGAAAAGGGCCAAGGTATCTGCCTCGATATAGATATTGTATTAGAGGGAAACGCCGAACGGTTTGCGGAATTAATAAGAAAAAGAAACGATACCGGTTTTGCAATAAATTCCATAAAAGTTCATAAAAGATTTAGAACGGCAACCATTGAATTTTTAATCAATAAGAAACCTTTAAAAGTCGATTTAGCTTCCGCAAGAACCGAAACATACTTAAGTCACGGCGCTCTGCCTGCCGTCAGCATAGGCGGGACAAGCCTTAAAGACGATGTCTTCAGGAGGGATTTTACTATAAATACGCTGTCTTTTAGCCTTAATCCGGATGGTTGCGGAAGCGGCGCAGGACTGCCCCGTTCTGCCGAACTTGCGTTTCTTGCCGTAAGGGATTATGCAGGGGGGTTACCTGATATATTAAACAAAAAAATTAGAGTATTGCATGATTTAAGTTTCAAAGAAGACCCCACCAGAATATTTAGGGCGGTCAGATTTGAGAAAAGGCTCGGGTTCGGCATCGAGAGACATACGGGAATCTTTATTAAAAAGGCCATGGGGGCTAAGGTTTTGGATAATATTTCGGGGAAGAGAATAACGGCTGAATTAAATTTTTTATTAAAAGAAAAAAAGCCGGAGATATATTTTACCCGGCTTGAGGCTTTGGGCATTCTTGAGGGCATTTATCCAAAATTGAGGTTTACTAATGATAACGAAAGGGTTTTTAGAAAAATTGCAAAAAGCCGCAAAAATAGTCAAAATACCCATATATTTTATATTGCCGAACTTTTGCATCATTTAAACCGGACCGAATTTAATGCGGCGGTAGAAAGATTGGCTCTCGGTGAAAAGATTAAACAAATAATCTTATCCATGTATTCGGACGAGAAAAAGTTAGCTTCGCTGTTCTCCAAATTGGATGAAGAAGATAGAAAATGCGCTGATAAATTATGCGGGAACGGACCGTTAAAATTAACAAATAGCGAAATATACCACATGTTTAAGGCGTTTAGCGAAAACGGGATTTTATTCTATTTTTTTAAAAATAATAATAAAAGCAGATTGGCTTCTAATTTTGCAAAACGGGCAGCAAAATATATAAATAAAATAAGATTCATAAAGCCTGTAATTAGCGGAAACGACATTAAATCCTTCGGTATATGCGAAGGTCCCGTATGCGGTTCTATATTGGAAGAGATTAAACTTTTAAAGATGGACGGCAAGCTTAAATCGAAGGATGCCGAGATTCTTTATGTTAAAAATAAATATATCGTTAAAAAAATGGAGGGGGGGGGTAAAAAATGATAGAGTTTAACTTTAAGTACGCCTTAAAGTCGGCAATCGGAGAAAACGGACTGGAGGTAACGGAAATTCGTTCTTTAGAAAACGACCTGGTTCAGGCAAGAAGAAATCTTAACGAACTAAGAAGGAACGGGGATATCGGTTTTTATGACGAGATAAGCGACGCAGGGATGGTTGCGGCCGTGAAGGAAACTGCGGATAGGCTGTTTTCAAAAGATTTTAACACTCTGTATGTTTTTGGAATGGGAGGATCATCGCTCGGCGCGATATTTTTGAAAGAGGCGTTAGGCGGAATATTTCGCGATAGTTATAACGATAATAGCAGTAGAAATATAAACGAAAAGGTAAAAAACGGCGGGGTTTTTCATAAAAAGGTAAATGTTATTTTTTCCGAAAATATCGATCCATGCTATATTTATAATAATATGCAAAACATCGATATAGAAAAGACCCTGTTTTGTTTTGTTTCGAAATCAGCGGATACTATCGAGGTTGTATCCCAGTTTTTTATAGTTAAAGAGATGCTTGAAAATGCGGTAAAAAATTATAAGGATAATCTTTTGTTTATAACCGATAAAAAAAGCGGATTTTTAAGGCGCTATGCCGATGAAAGCGGCATATCCACTTTAGATATTGCAAAAAATGTCGGCGGGAGATATTCCATTGTAACGGCAGGAACCCTTTTTCCCGCTTATGCGATGGGGCTTAATATAGACAAGTTTTTACATGGAGCAATCTCTTACAGGGATAATATATTAAATAAAGGTGTTTTTGAAAACAACCCCGTTTATTCCTTAGCCGCTATCATTTATCTTTATTACAAACAGAAAAAAAGAAATATATTTATAATTAATGCTTACAGCGATTATTTAAGAGAGTACTTAAGATGGTTCAGACAGCTTTTCGCCGAAAGCCTCGGAAAGGATTTGACATCGCCGACCCCCGTTCCCGCGACAGGCGCTACCGACCAGCATTCACAGCTTCAACTTTATATGCAGGGGCCGCAGGATAAGTTAATAGGCTTTTTTTGCTTAAAGAATTTTTGTAAAGATTATATAATAAACCCATCGGGGTTTAAAGAATATGATTATTTAAAAGACAAAAAATTATCCGAACTTCTTCTTAATGAACTTACGGGCGTTGAACTTGCGCTTGCAATTGGCGGAAGGCCGTCATTCAGGATTACAGTGGATAAAATAGACGAGTTTACGCTTGGAGAGTTATCCTTTATGTCTATGGAAATGGTTCCAGTTTTGGGCATGCTTCTCAAGATTAATCCATTCGACCAGCCGGGCGTTGAAAAAGGAAAAAAATTTGCTTACCTGTTAATGGGCAGGAGAGACGATTCTATGCCCACGGAATTGGAAGAGTTAAACAGATTGAATAATATACCCGATTTAATGTATTAACGGCAAAAGATAAATAATACCTTAATTTTGCAATAGAAATTTATTTTCTGGATTCCCGCTGAAGCGGGTTGGGACTATGTGAGAATTGAGGTTTTAACCCAAAAGGTGTCATTCCCGCGAAAGCGGGAATCCAAAATTTACATATAAAAGAAACATCTAAATATTTTCTATTGCAAAATTAAGGTAATAAAAATAATTTAATTAATAAATTTAACTAATAAATGGTTCAAAGGGCGATACTTGTCGGGATTAATAGAGCCGATTCGGAGAGAGAAAAAAGCGAGGATTTACTTGAAGAGCTTGCTTTGCTTTCAGAAACCGCCGGCGCCGTGAATGCAGGCAGGGTCTTAAAAACGGTTAAAAAGATTGACCCCGCTTATTATCTATCAAAGGGAATGCTTGAAGATATTAAAGTACTGATACTTAAAGACGCGGCGGATTTGGCGATAATAGACGTCAATCTAAGCCCTGCCCAGGAAAGAAATATGTCCGAATATGTAGGCGTAAATGTTATCGATAGAACAAGGCTTATTTTAGACATATTTGCGACGCGCGCAAGAACGGCCGAGAGTAAATATCAGGTTGAGCTTGCAATGTTAAATTACATTTTGCCAAGACTTAAGGGAAGTGGTATAATACTTTCAAGGACAGGCGCAGGCATAGGAACGAGGGGTCCCGGAGAAACCAAGCTGGAAACCGATAGGAGAAAGGTAAGGCAAAGGATTACTTACATAAAGGATAAGCTTAAGCTGGCCGAAAAGACAAGGGGTTTGCACAGGGACACAAGAAAGAAACAGGGCTTATCTACGGCAACCCTCGTAGGCTACACTAACTCCGGAAAAACGACGATGTTTTCCGCTTTAACGAAAAGGGGCGGCAATGGAGAGAATAAACTCTTTGCCACACTGGGAACAAAGATGGCTGGGGTTTATGACAAAGACAGCAAAAGGAAAGTTATAATATCCGATACGGTTGGGTTTATCCAGAACCTGCCGCTGTTTTTAGTGGAATCGTTTAAGTCAACGCTTGAAGAGGCGGTTCATTCGAATGTTTTAATACATGTTATAGACCCGACTCAAAAAGATGCTTTGCGCAAGTCTGAGGAAGTCATAAAGATATTAGATTCTATCGGCGCGGGTGAAAAAAAGACAATAGTGGTTTTAAATAAGATTGACCTTTTAACTTCGGCGCGGGTGAGATTTTTGCAAACAAAATTGGAACAACTAACGGGGAATTCCGTAATACCGGTTTCCGCAAAAACAGGCGATAACATCGGCATGTTGAAAGAAAAAATATTTAACAATGTATAATAGTTTATAGTTCTTATGATTAAGGCTAAAGGGAAAAGAGACAGGATTTTCCGGCCCCTCAAAGTCTTTGCCTGCATAAGCGGCATGCAAAGGCAACCCTTCCGGCAAATATATGCCGGCGCGGCAATGGTATTTTCACTTTTGATTTTACCTGTTTTTACCTCCGGATGCGCTTATAATTCTGCAAAAAACAGCGTGGCGATAAAAGAACCGCTTACAAGCTTTAAATATAAAATGTTCGGAATAGACAGGCTCATAAAAGATAATAACTTAGATATTGCCAAGGTTTACCTTAAAGAAATGATTAATGAGGGCGTTCACCCCCTTTTCGCTAATTTGCATTTGGCGATAATTTATACGATGCAGGGTAAAAGAAAAAAATGCGTTAAATATCTAAAGGCATCTAAAAGCCTCATTAATTCAAAACAAGATAAAGCAGAATATCTTTTCTATAAAATAAAAATCAATTTGATAAACAGGCAAAAGGGGTATTTTGATTCATCCATGAAAATTATTTCAAAATTAAAAAGGGAAGGCGCAAATAGAGAGAGGCTTTATTATTACAAAGGTTTGTTGTTTTTTTATCACGGGGACGCGAATAATGCGTTAAGATGTTTTAAAATAGTGGCAAAACTAAATTCAAGCTATAAGAGGCGCGCTAAAGATGCGATTAACAAGATTTAATAAATTTTTACCTGTTCTATTTTTATTTGTTTTTTTATGCGGATTTTTGAGTTTTTTTTTAAAAAGCGCTTATGGACTTAATATAAATATAGAAACTTATGTCGTCGTTTCAAAAAATAATAGCGGCGCTTTGCAGTCTTTAGCGGTAAAAAAGGCGTTGGGACTGTCTTTAAGAAAGGCTGTAGAGAAATTAACGGGCAAAAAATTTAGTTTAAGGAAAAATGGCAAAAATGACAAAATATTAAATAAAAATATTTATTCAAATGAAATGAAATACATATATTCCTTTAAAGTTATTAAAGCAAAAAGTTATCTTAACCTTTATTACATTAAAATAAATGTTTTAATCAGGGAAAAGGAGTTAAGGAATAAGCTTAAAAGTTTAGGATTTAAGGTCGTTAAAAATGTCAGGGTATCTCCAAGGGTAAAATATCATGTTTATTATATTAAGTTTATCGGCAAGTACAGTTACGCCGAACCGAATAAATTACAAAAGTTAATGATAAAATATTCTAAGCGTCTAAAAAATCTCTATGTGTCGTCTTTTTCCGTTAATTTCGTGGAGATCAAGGTTTTATATTACGGGAGCATAGTAAGGCTGTTAAAAAGCGTAAAAAGCAGGGTCAAAACATATTTAGATGCCGGGGTATATCCTGTAAAAGGCGATACGATTATAGTCGATGTTAAATAACCTTTGGCGATTTTTGGCTAAAAATTTAAATAATATGGAATATATTTTCTAAAGAGACGATTGATATAGTATTTAAATAGAAATTAAAAACGGCATAAAGGAATATACTGATAAAAAGCGGAAGGAAGAAAAATAAAAACACATTCTTATCCCTTGAGCCTCTGCCGTTCCCCGAATCGTATATAAGCCCCAGCGCAAGCGCAATAGGCGGCGCTCCGATAAACATCTGGCCGACAAAAAGACCGATAACGGGGCCGTATTTTGCGATATAGTTATGGGTTTTTTTAGTCTTTTTTGCGCCGAATAATTTACTTAATGATTTTAACGACCTCAGTTTTATTCCAATGTAGAATAATATCGAACACAGCAGAGTCTCGGATACCGTTATGAGCGCGATGCTTATATAGGGGTTTAATTTATAATAGACGGCGTATGCCGTCGAGATATATTTCCCGCCGATTAAAGGAGTTACATTTATCGCAACCATTATAAGATACTTGTAAAAAACTGGTTTTAACACTGGATTAATAAGAATTTAGATTCCATTATTATTAGAATGTATTTTGTTTTTAAAATTTATTTTGATATAATTATAAGTATAAATCATATATTTATTAAAGTATAAAATAAACTAAAATTTTTGAGATTGTTAAAAATGTATTGTTTTACTCCAATTTCCGATATGTTTGAAACAACCGGCTCCGTTGTTATACAGATAGAGCTCGCAGGGGTCGGAAAGGAGGATATAAATATAGAGCTTACTCATAACTATATTGAAGTCAGCGGAATAAAAAGGCACGAAGGGCTTTCGGGGGAAGAAAGTTTTCAAAGAATGGAAAGGCCGTTCGGCGTTTTTAAAAGGACTTTTAATTTGCCGAAAGCCGTAAGCAGGGATTCTATATCCGCTTCGTTTAAAGAAGGGCTGCTCGAGATAGTTATCCTTAAAAAAGAGAAAGACGATAGTTTTACATTGACGAGTATCGACATTAAATAATTAATTAAATAACCCTTGTGAACGGCAAATATATTAAATATATAATATATGATTAAAAATGGAGAATAAAATAATTTTATGGAAGGTAAAAACTTATTATGTTTAATTTAGATAATTATGAGGACAAATTATCGGAAAGCGGATACAGGGTTCTTACTATATCGATAGAAGAATCTAAACGGAGAAAGCATTACTATTTGGGGCTCGAACATGTACTTTACGCCTTAACCGTGGTGGACGAAGAGCTTCTAAACGAGATATTTGCCGATTTAAAAATCGATAAGAGAAAGGTTTTAAAGCTGTTAAACGATTTTATGATGTCGTCGGAGCAGTATGTCGGCGAAGGGATGAAGATACCCATTCAAACAAGAAATTTATTTAAAAGCGCTTACGATTACGCGCAAAGTTCGGGTAGAAGCCTGATAGATTCTACCGATTTTTTAATGGTTATGTTTCAGGAGCCCAGCTCGGTTCCGGTTAAGGTTTTTAAAAGCCTTAACATCGATTCCGTGATAATTGCGGATAAGATTTTTCAAAAAATAAGGGAAAGAAAAAACAGGAGCGACGAGAATAAAAGGAAATATGATTTACCTTACACATTAAGGCAGCATGCCATAAACATCAGTAAACTTGCCATAATGGATAAGCTGTCCTTAGTTTTTGGGAGAGAGGAAGAAATTACGAGAGTTATGGAGATACTCTGTCATGTTGACAGGCCGAATTCCGTTATTATCGTCGGTGAACCCGGTGTGGGTAAAACTGCGATAGTAGAAGGTCTCGCGAGAAAAATAGAGCTTGAACCCTACAATGTTCCTCCAAGGCTCAGAAATAAAATTATCGTAAATCTTCAAATGAATTCTTTAGTTGCAGGGACGGTATTTAGAGGTATGTTTGAAGATAGAATGGAAAAAATTATCAACGAGTTAAAGTCTAGAAAAAATATAATAATTTTTGTCGATGAGGTCCATTCGATTATAGGGGCGGGCTCGGCTATTGCCGTTCCAAGCGATGCCGCCAACATATTAAAGTCTTCTTTAGCAAGGGGAGAGGTGCAAATAATTGGAGCGACGACGCTGTCGGAATATAAAGAGTTTATTGCGGAGGATGAAGCATTGGCGCGTCGTTTTCGGCTTGTCAATGTCAAAGAACCCTCGATTGACGATACCAAAAGGATACTTTACGGATTAAAAAGAAGGTTTGAGGATACTTATGATGTGGAAATAGAGGAATCGGCAATAGAGGAATCCTTATCGTTATCCGCCCGCTATTCAAAATCCTTAAGATTGCCCGATAAGGTTATCGGGTGGATAGATTCGGGGTGCGTTAAAGCCGAGATTTACAACGAGGACAGGGTCGTTAAAAAGGAAAATATTTATCAGGTTATTTCCCAGGAAGCGAATATACCTATAGATTTAATTAAAAGAGATGTGCTTGAAAGATTTCAGGATATGGAGGGCTTTTTCTCTAAACGGATCATCGGCCAAAAAGAAGCCATAGACTCTCTTGCAAAGCACATAAGGCTTAACAAAGGGCCGCTCAAAGGAAACTTTGACAGGCCGGATGCCGTACTTCTTTTTCTTGGCCCTACCGGAGTAGGTAAAACAGAAACAGCAAAAGCAATAGCAGAATATTTATTCGGTTCCGCTAAAAATATTGTCAGAGTCGATATGTCCGAATATAAAGACGGCTCTATCGCGGTGGACAAATTAATAGGCATGCCCCGCGGCATTGTCGGATCGACAAGGGGAGGGATTTTAACAAATCAGGTTAAGGATAATCCGTATTCCGTTATTTTGCTTGACGAAATAGAAAAGGCGAGCGATCAGGTTTTTAATCTTTTCCTTCAGGTTTTTGACGAGGGTTTCCTCACGGACGGCAGGGGAAAAAGGGTTTATTTTTCCGATTCGGTCATTATCATGACTTCAAATTTAGGTTCCCATGAATTTTCAAGGTTTACGAAGCCGTTAGGTTTCATTGAATCCCATGATGTCGTTAAATCTATAAGGACGACCATAAACAAGGAAATCGAAAATTTCTTTTCGCCGGAGTTCATAAACAGGATTGACGACATTGTTATATTTTCGCCTCTTACAAAGGAAGAGGTTAAACGGATAGCTGAAATACATATAGATTCGATTAACAAAACTATGTTGGAGAACGGAAAGGATTTAACCGTTACGGATGAAGCGTTAAACAAGCTCGCCCTGAAGGGTTATAGCTCAAAATTTGGGGCAAGATTTTTAAAACGCTCCATAGACGACATCGTTAAGGTTCCGCTGACGCTTAAGTGGAAAACCGGCGACAGCTTTATAGCCGACTTAATAGACGGTGAGGTAAGCGTTGTCTTAAATAGCAAATATAAAACGACGACGATAAAAAATAATAAAAATAACAAAGAAGAATATGGAGAAGAACCCGACTATGTCTGAGGATAAGAAAGGTAAGGGCACAAATGAACAACAGGAAAAACAGTTTAAGTTCATCGACAAAAGGAAGTTTTCTGAAGATTTAGCGGAAGGGCAGGGGGATAATGCCCCAACAGATGACAAAGGAATAAATACCGCCTACACGAACAATGACCTGGGCATTAATAAAACGGGATATGCGGTTAATGAAACCTCCGGTAATGCCGTAAATATGGAGGAGCCTTCAGAGATGCCCCTGTTTGAAGCCGATTTTGCCACCTTTGTTTATTCATTAAATACGCAGGCTTTGCTTTTTTTGGGGAAAATACCGAATCCTATGACAGGCAAATATGAAAGGGATGTCAATACGGCAAAATATCTTATCGATACCATAGATATGCTTTCAAAAAAGACCGAGGGAAATCTCGATGAAAACGAAAAAAAGCTTGTCGAAAATATATTATACGATCTAAGAATGGCATATATTTCCGAGAAAAAATAATCACCGTGAGAAGGGATATATTTGTGGATTTGAATAATTTTACGATAAAATCGCAGGAAGTTATAGAGCTGACCGTTAACACGGCGTCGGCGGCTAAAAACCCGGAGGTAACGGATTTACATCTCCTTTACGCTCTTTTAACTTATGATGAAAACAGCATCGCCGTTTCTTTATTAAAGAGGATAGGTATCGATTTAAAGGTTTTTTCAGGCGAAGTCGAAAATGCCCTATCCAAACTTGCGACGGTTGAAGGCGGGTTTGAGCCCGGTTTTTCTTCGTCTTTAAAAAAGGTGTTCGATGCCGCCGAAAAAAATAGGACGGCTATGAAAGACGATTTCGTTTCGGTCGAGCATTTTATACTGGCGCTTTTTGATGTGAAAGATACAAAATCTTATGCAATTTTTGCAAAATTCGGCTTAAGCAAAGAAACGGTTTTAAAAGCGCTTATGGAAATAAGAGGAAGCGCAAGGGTTGCAGATCAAAATCCTGAAGACAAATATCAGGCGTTGGAAAAATATACCCTCAATTTAACCCAGCTCGCAAGATTAGGGAAGATTGACCCTGTTATCGGAAGGGATAGTGAAATTAGGCGGATAATGGAGGTTTTGTCGAGGAGAACCAAAAATAATCCCGTTCTTATAGGAGACCCCGGTGTCGGTAAGACTGCAATTGTGGAAGGGTTGGCTAAAAGAATTGCCGACAGCGATGTTCCTGAAATTTTAAAGGATAAAACCGTTTTGTCGCTTGATCTGGGTTCCCTTATTGCGGGGGCTAAATACAGGGGTGAATTTGAAGACAGACTTAAAGCCGTCGTAAAAGAGATAAAATCCTCGGAGGGAAAAATTATAATATTTATAGACGAACTTCATAATCTTGTGGGGGCAGGCAAATCGGAAGGGGCAATGGATGCTTCCAATTTATTAAAGCCCGCTCTTGCAAGAGGCGAGCTCAGGGCTATCGGCGCTACGACAATCGATGAGTACAGAAAATATATAGAAAAGGATGCCGCTCTCGAAAGAAGATTTCAGCCTATATTTGTAGATGAGCCGTCCGTTGAGGATACAATATCCATTTTAAGGGGATTAAAAGAAAGATATGAGGCTTATCACGGCATAAGAATAAAAGACTCGGCGTTAATTGCAGCGGCAACGCTCTCCCATCGCTACATTACCGACAGGTTTTTGCCGGACAAGGCTATCGATTTAATAGATGAAGCATCCGCAAAATTAAGAATCGAAATAGATTCCTTGCCGACCGTTCTCGATGAAATTCAGAGAAAGATTATAAAGATTAAAATCGAGCAGGAGGCATTAAAAAAAGAAAAGGATGCGGAATCAAAAAAGAGATTAAAGGAGATTGACGAAGAACTTGCCAATTTAGAAGAGGATTTTAATCAAAAAAAGGCAAAATGGCAAAATGAAAAGGATGTAATTAAAAAAATAGGGGAAATAAAAAAGGAAATAGATTCCTTAAGGGTTGAAGAGCAAAGGTTTGAAAGGGAAGGAAAATATGACAAGGTTGCAGAGATTAGATACGGCAAACTAGGCGGACTCGAAAAAATATTGGAGGATTCAAACAAAAAGATAACTCAAATGCAAAAAGGGGGCGGTTTTTTAAAAGAAGAGGTCGATTCCGACGATATTGCAAGGGTTGTCGCAAAATGGACGGGGATTCCCGTTACGAAACTTATGGAAGGCGAGAAGGAAAAGCTTTTGCTGATAGAGGAACATCTGCATAACCGCGTCATATCGCAAAATGAAGCAATAAGCAGTGTTGCCAATACCATAAGGCGTTCAAGGGCAGGCTTGTCCGATCAAAACAAGCCTATGGGTTCCTTTATGTTTTTGGGTCCGACAGGTGTGGGAAAAACGGAGCTTGCTAAAGCGCTTGCCGAGTTTTTGTTTGACGATGAAAACAATATAGTAAGAATAGATATGTCGGAGTATATGGAAAAACATACTGTTTCGAGGCTGATAGGCGCTCCCCCCGGCTATGTCGGCTATGAAGAAGGCGGGCAGTTAACCGAGGCGGTTAGAAGGCGGCCGTACAGCGTCGTGCTTTTTGACGAAGTGGAAAAGGCGCATCAAGATGTGTTTAATGTGCTGCTGCAGCTTCTTGACGACGGACGCTTAACCGACGGGCGGGGAAGGACGGTGGATTTTAAAAATACTATCGTTATTATGACTTCAAATATCGGCTCCGATATTATACAGAGTTATGCCGGCGGATACTATGAAGAGATGAAAAACAACGTTACGGGGCTTTTAAAAAATTACTTTAGACCCGAATTTCTTAACAGGCTTGACGATATAATTATATTTCATGCTCTTACCGAGGATGATATATTAAAAATAGTGGAGATTCAACTAAACAGGCTTAAAAAAATATTGGAAGAAAAAGGTATCGGGGTTCGCTATACGGATCCGTTAGTTAAGTTTATAGCTATGGAGGGTTATGACCCTATCTATGGGGCAAGGCCGCTAAAAAGGGCTATAAAAACCTTTTTGCAGGACAGGATAGCCACGGATTTACTTTCAGGCGGAATTATAACCGGCGATTCCATTGTTCTAGATTATAACGAAGGGCTAAATGATGTTATAATCGAAAAGGCCGTGATGGTTTCAGCCGAAGATGTATAAATAATTAATTTGTCAATTTGACAAATATTAATATTAAAATTCAATTATTATTGTCATAATGACAAAATGTTTAATGTTAAAAGTGAAAGGTTTGTCATTCCGAAGGAAGCGATATTTTAGCCCATGTTTATCAAAGCATGTCTTTGATGTGGACTAAAACGCCATTTTAACCATTGCATTAAGGGTTGCCCGGTCGATTTTTAAAGATAAAATATATTTTGGCATAATTATTGCTTCTTACATATATAAATAACTAAGTTATAATTTATCGGAGGTTTTTAAAGTTATGGGTTTTAAATCTGATTCCAAAATAATCGGCGCCGGCGTAGCCGTATTGATAGGTATAATTGCAGGAGTTATAATTACGGCAAATTTACATTTATTTAAAAAGTCCCTTGCCGAGCCGGCTTCGCCGGTAATTCATACGACTACGAATTCGGAGATGCCTGCCCAAAACGGTCCCAGTAATTTTATCGCATTGATAAAACAGGATAAGCCGTTTGTCGTAAATATCAGAACAACTCAAAAGGTAAAGGGAGGACCATTCCAGATGTATCAAAATCCTTTCGGCAACGAGCAAAATCCTTTCGGTAACTTTTTTAACAATTTCTTTCATAATGTGCCTCAAAGCACCTATACCGAAGAAAGCCTCGGTTCAGGCGTAATTATCAGCAAAAGCGGTTATATAATTACAAACAATCATGTTATAAAGGGGGCAACCAAAATATATGTTAAGCTTTATAACGGCAAAACTTTCAAGGCAAGGGTCATCGGGAAAGATCCGCAGGTTGACCTTGCCCTTTTAAAGATAAACGACGGCAATAATCTTCCCGTCGCGACCCTTGGAGACTCAACCAAATCCCAGATAGGAGAATGGGTTTTAGCCATAGGAAATCCCTTCGGGTTGGGTTGGACGGTTACTAACGGCATTATAAGCGCTAAAGGCAGGGCTATCGGCGGACCGTATGAAGATTTTATACAGACCAATGCCGCAATTAATCCGGGAAATAGCGGCGGACCCCTTATTAATATGAAAGGCCAGGTTATAGGAATAAATACGGCAATCATTAAGGGCGCCCAGGGAATAGGGTTTTCGATACCGGTAAATATTGTCAAGCAGGTTCTTCCGGAGCTTGAGACCGGTAAAATCACAAGGGGCTGGCTTGGAATAGAAATTCAAAAGATAACGCCGGCGCTCAAAAAAGCGTTTAATCTTGAAACTTCGCAAGGCGCCCTTGTTTCTTCGGTGCTTCCAAACGGTCCGGCGGCGCGTGCCGGATTAAAAAGCGGAGATGTTATAATAAAATTTAATGGGGAAAAGGTTAAAGAAATGTCGCAGCTTCCGTGGCTCGTGGGAAATACGAAACCCGGAAAAGCTGTTCCAATGGAGATTATAAGGCACGGCAAGAAAGAAACCATTATGATTACGGTTGGCAATTGGAAAAGCCCTAAAAATACCTTTAACGAAAAAACCCAAAAGGTTTCTGCTAAAAAGTTAGGGATTGTCGTTGTACCCTTAACAAGTTCTAATATGCAGGGATACGGCATACAAAATGTTCATCACGGCGTTATAGTCTCAAAGGTCATACCCGGCGGAATAGGCCAGAGAATCGGAATAATGCCAGGGGATGTAATACAGGAGATAAATCATCAACCGGTTAATAATATAAAACAGTATGTTAATCTTATAAATCAGGCTGAAAAATCCAAACAGTTCCTTTTCTTTGTGAGAAGGGGAAATATGAAATTATATCTTGCATACTCGGAATAATGAATTTTTAGGTTTCAAATTAAATATATAAAGTTTATAAAGTTTTCCTAAAACCAAGACAAACTGTAAGCTTTCCATCACTCCTCCTAAAGGTGGCCCGGTTCCCGTAAAAAGGACCGGGCTATTTATTTTTTACCCAAAATTTGCCGATAGAAAATTCTAACTCTGGATTCCCGCTTTCGCGGGAATGACACCCGTTGGGTGAAACGTTAAAACCTCATATTGTCATTCCCGCGAAAGCGGGAATCCAGAGTCTTTAAGCTTTTGAGGTCAATTTATTAATTTCTATCGGCAAATTTGGGTTTTGCCCTCTTCATTCCGCAAACCCATTTTTTGTTGTATAATATTACGGTATATGGAAAATTTTATTCTGGGAACGGCGGGACACATAGACCATGGAAAATCGTCGCTGATAAAAGCCTTAACGGGCGCAGAAACAGACAGGCTAAAGGAAGAAAAAAGGCGCGGGATCAGTATTGTGCTCGGTTATGCCAATATAACCCTTCCTTCAGGAATATCCGTCGGAATTGTCGATGTTCCGGGACACGCGAAATTTATTAAAACTATGGTTTCCGGCTCCACGGGAATGGACGGAGTTCTGCTTGTAATTGCCGCAGACGACGGCATAATGGCTCAAACTAAGGAACATCTCCTCATTTTAAAACTGCTGGGCGCGGGCGTCGTCATTCCTGTTTTAACCAAAATCGACACTGTGAACGATGAAATCATTTCTATGCGGGAAAACGAGATAAAAGATTTTTTAAAATCTTACGGTTACGATAAGGCATCCCAAAACATTATTAAGGTATCGGTTAAATCAGGTACGGGCATTGATGAATTAAAGAACGCAATAGAAAAGGCCATAAAGAATGAGGATGCGAAAAATGTAGCAGGGCATGCATCTACAAAGGTCTTTTTGCCGATAGACAGGGTTATTTCCTTGAAGGGTTTCGGAACAATTCTGGCAGGAACTTTGAAATGCGGCGGTTTTTCGGTTGAAGACGAAATACAAATAATGCCGTCCGGCTTAACCGCAAAGATAAAAAATATGGAATCGCACAATAAGAAAGTGACCGCGGCGCATAAATCTATGAGAATATCGCTCAATGTTCCGTCCATAAAAAAAGAAAGCGTAAAATACGGCGATGTAATATCGTCAAAAGACGGCCTTTTGGCAACGGACTCCGTTTTTACAAAGTTTTATTATGATTTTGACAATAAAAAAGAGCTAAAGAGCCATCTGATATTAATATTTATGACCGGAAGCATCAATATCGGTTCAAAGATAATCGTTCTAAATGAAAATAAAAAAGTAAGCCCCGGAAATTATTCATATGCCATATTCAAATTGCAAAATAAAATATCCACAATGTCTAAGGAAAGATTTATTGTAAGGGATGCAGGGGCGGGAAGAACGCTCGGCGGGGGAATTATAATAGACCCGTTTATAGATTATCGTTATGATGGAACATTAGAAAGCGTTTACAGGGGAATGGCTTCGGAAAATCCGCAAGAGGCTGTTTATAGCTTTATTAAGCTCACCGGCAGCGCCGGCTTAGAAGAGGTTTATAAAAAATTAAATTTTGATTATTCCGACTTTACGGCACATATAGACAAGTTAAAGGGGGACGGAAAGATAATAACGGATAGCAAAGGAAAATTTGCGGTTTTAAAAGAAGATTTTGATACGGGCAGGTATATACTAATCAAGACAATCAAGGAAAATCTCGTAAATGAAAAAAATGCTCTGAAAAGCGGGATTGGCAAACCGGAGTTGTACCGCCTGTTCGAGAATAATTTCGGTAAGCAAAATAAACAAACCGAGGTCATATTCGATATTATTTTAGACGATTTGCTATCGAAAAAAGTAATTTTGAACGATAACGGAAATATAACAATTAAAAGGCAGGGAGACGAGGCGGCCGTTTTTGAAATTCCGGAGGAATATAAGGGAATTATCGAAAGAGTTGAAAGTTTATTAAAAGCGGACGGCAACAGCGTTCCTACATTGGACGAACTCGAAAAGAAAATTAAAATAAATAAAAAGATGTTGAATTACGCCATTACGGTAATGGCAAAGCAGGGGAAGTTAGTTAAGATAAAACACGATATTTATTATTTAAAAGAACAAATGGATAATATTAAAAAAGACCTGGATTTATTTTTTCGGTCTAACGACAGACTTGAACCGAAGGATATGAAAGAAATCGCGGCAGTTTCGAGAAAATATGCCATACCGCTGTTAGAATATTTTGACTATACGGGATATACGGTCAAAACAGGCGATTATAGAATCAAAAAGTAACCCAAAATTGCCGATAGAAAATTTTAATTCTGGATGAGCTTCGCTGTACTTCGTTTCCCGCCTACGCGGGAATGACGCCAGTTGGGTGAAGACCTAAAAATCTGTAAAGTCATTCCCGCGAAAGCGGGAATCCAGTGTTCATATAACTTTAAAGCCATTTTAGAGATTTCTATCGGCAATTTTGGGAAGTAACTTTGTCGTTTTATTTTTTTAATTAATTTGATATAATATAGACATTACGGATAACAAGCAGCAATAAATAATAAATATCATAAAATTCATAATGCCTTATAAAGACCTCCACGAATTTGCCGAATTTTTAGAAGAAAACAAAGATTTACACAGGGTTAATGCCCCTGTCGATAGATTTTTAGAAATAGCTGAAATAGCGGATAGGATGGTAAAAAAAGAGGGACCGGCGCTTTTATTTGAAAATGTCAAGGGCTTTAATTTTCCGGTCCTTATAAATATGTTCGGCTCGAATAAACGGATTTTACAGGCCTTTGAGGTTAAAAGTCTTGACGATGTCGCAAAAAGGGTATCGGAGATAATAGACCCTGAGATACCGACAAATTTTTTCGAGAAAATAAAATCCCTCTCAAAACTGAAAAAACTTGCCGATTACATGCCAAAGATTGTCAAAACAGGGAAATGTAAGGATGTTATTATCGACAAACCGCCCATGCTCGATATTTTACCCGTTTTAAAGACATGGCCCGAAGACGGCGGACCGTTTATAACCTTGCCGCTTGTTTTTACGAAAGATCCCGAAAAAGGATCCACCAATGTAGGAATGTACAGGATGCAGGTTTACGACGATACATCGTGCGGTATGCACTGGCATATACATAAAGACGGGGCAAGGCATTTTAGAAAATATAAAGAATTAGGCAAAAAGATACCGGTTTCCGTGGTTATAGGTTCCGACCCTGCGGTGATTTATTCCGCCACCGCGCCGCTTCCTCCGGATATAGAAGAGATGATGTTTGCAGGGTTTTTAAGGAGGGATGCCGTAGAGCTTGTAAAATGCGAAACAAACGATTTGCTTGTTCCGGCAAATGCGGAGTTTGTGCTGGAAGGCTATATAGACCCGGCTGAAGATTTCAGGCTCGAGGGTCCTTTCGGCGACCATACCGGATATTATTCGCTTGAGGATTTTTATCCCGTGTTTCATGTAACCCTTATAACACACAGGAAAGATGCCATATACCCGGCTACCATCGTCGGTAAGCCGCCCATGGAAGACTGCTATATAGGAAAGGCTACGGAAAGGTTTTTTCTGCCTGCCATAAAAAAGATATTTCCTGAAATTGTTGATATGAATTTACCATTTGAAGGAATATTTCACGATTTAATTTTTATAAGCATTAAAAAAAGCTATCCGGGGCATGCAAAAAAAATTATGCACGGAATATGGGGGCTTGGGCTTATGATGTTTACAAAAATAATCGTCGTACTCGATGAGGATGTCAATGTTCAGGATAAAGGCGAGGTTATCTGGAGAATATGCAATAACATAGACCCAAAACGAGATATAACATTTGTAGATGGACCCATCGATGTATTGGAACATGCATCCGATATTCCGAACTACGGTTCCAAAATGGGGATCGACGCCACAAAAAAATGGGCATCGGAGGGCTATAAAAGGAGATGGCCAAACGACATCGTTATGTCTGCCGAAATAAAAAAAATGGTTGACGATAGATGGAAGGAATATGGTTTAAGTTAAAATGCTTAAAAAAATAAAAAATACATTAGAGTTAGTCAAATTTTCTCATACGATATTTGTTTTGCCGTTTGCCCTTAGCGCTTTTTTGCTTGCTTTTTACGATAAGTATCCCGCGGATTTCGGCACCCCTTTTTTTTATTATAAAATAATATGGATTATTGTTGCTCTTGTCTCGGGGAGAAGCGGAGCAATGGCTTTTAACAGGGTAATCGACAGAAAAATAGACGCAAAAAATAAAAGGACTATGGGCAGGACGCTTCCGAATGGCGACCTTACCGCTCTATATAGCATTGTTTTTGGCATCATTGCATACTCGGTTCTCATTATTGCCGCATATGAGTTAAATTTTATATGTTTTATCTTATCCCCGTTTGTAATTGCCTTTGTTACATTTTATTCATATACAAAAAGGTTTACCTTTTTTTCCCATTTGGTTCTGGGAATAAGTATGGCTTTAGGACCGATAGGGACATGGCTTGCGGTAACGGGAAGCCTTAATTATAAAATTTTAATTCTTGGCCTCGCGGTAGTTTTTTGGGGAACGGGGTTTGACATTTTATATGCCGTAATGGATTACGATTTTGATGTCGCGAACGGATTATTTTCTATTCCCGCAAAATTTGGAATAAAAAACGGGGTAATTATCTCAAGAATATTTCATTTGTCAGCCTTAATCTGTTTAATATCCCTGTATTTCATCTTTAATCTTAATTTTTTATACATTGCAGGGATAATTTTAGTAGTCGGGTTTTTTGCTTATGAACACTATCTTGTCTATAAAAGTTTAGACAATATAGATATGGCATTTTTTACCATGAACGGTTATATTTCCGTGACGTTTTTTATTTTTATTTTTATAAGCGTGATGTACGGTAATTTTTACCTCAAGTTGTAATTTATAATTATTAGAATATTAAAATGAAAATGAAAGAAAATTTAGAAGTAGGAACCGGAAGACCTTCCTATATTATCGCCATAACCGGTGCATCCGGAGCGATATTTGGATTCAGCCTTCTTAAAGCCTTAGTTAATAATTCCTATTTTGTTTATCTTATCATTTCTAAACCGGGTTTTAAAGTAATTAAAGACGAATTAGGAATGTTTGTCAATCTTGATACGGATGGCAATTTAACAAAGCTTGAAGGTAAAATTAAAGATGAAATCCTGAATAAATTTGAGCTTCATAATGACGGATTTGCTTTTCTGGATGAAATGTTTCTGGAGGCAAAGATTGCGAGCGGGTCGGCAAAGCAGGTTAAAGGTATGGCGGTTATTCCCTGTTCTATGGGAAGCCTCTCTAGAATTGCCTGCGGAAATTCGGGAAATTTAATCGAACGCGCAAGCGATGTTATGCTTAAAGAAAGGAAGAAGCTTATCGTATGTCCGAGAGAAACCCCGTTTAACGATATTCACCTTAAAAATATGCTCTCGTTAATTAATTCCGGAGCGGTAATTCTTCCCCCTATTCCCGCTTTTTATAATAAACCGCAGGGAATAGACGATATTATAAGTTTTATAACAGGTAAAATATTAGATAGTTTGGGGATAGATAATGATATGTATATAAGATGGAAGGGTTATGATTAATCAAAATATGAATAAGACGATAGAAAATAAAACTTTTGATTTAATAAGAGAAAAAGTTTATAATAATATAAGGCTTTCAGCTGATGATGCTTTATTTCTATTTAAAACCGATGATTTGATTACGCTCGGCGAGCTGGCAAATTTTAAAAACCGTCAAATCAACGGAAACAGAGTATATTATATAGTCAATATTCATATAAATTATACCAATATATGTGTAAACAGGTGTGCTTTTTGCGCCTTTTACAGAAATGGAAAGGAAATAGACGCATACACTATGAACACCTACGAAATAATTGAGTATATTAAAATCAATTGTAAAACCAATAACTTCAGGGAAGTTCACATAGTCGGCGGTCTTCACCCTTCGCTTCCCTACAGTTTTTATACCGATATGCTTCGCGGGATTAAAAAAGAATTTCCCAATCTTCTTATTCAGGCTTTTACCGCGGTAGAAATAGATTATTTATCTAAAATTTCGGGATTATCTGTTGACGAAGTACTGTCGGACTTAAAAGATAGCGGCTTAGACAGCCTTCCCGGAGGCGGGGCGGAAATATTCAACCCGGTTATAAGAAAGCGGTTGTGTCCGCAAAAAATCAGCGGAGGAAGATGGATTCAAATACACAAAACGGCGCATAGTCTCGGCATACCGTCCAATGCCTCGATGCTGTACGGAGTAAAAGAAAGCTATGAAGACAGGGTCAGCCATTTAGAAAAGGTAAGAAACGCCCAGGATGAAACCGGCGGGTTTAAATCTTTTATTCCGTTTGCCTTCCAGCCTAAAAACACGGCAGTTAAAAATTCGAATTTAACCTCAGGATATGATGATTTAAAGATGATAGCGGTGTCCAGACTTTTTCTGGATAATTTTAAACATATTAAAACCTTCTTTGTCAATTTGGGCATCAATCTTGCTCAGGTGTCCCTGTCTTTCGGAGCCGATGATTTTGACGGGACATTAATAGAAGAAAAAATATCCCATGACGCAGGTTCAACAAACCCTGCAGGGCTTAGCGTCAAAATAGTAAAGAAGATTATCGAAGAGACCGGTAATATCCCAACCGAAAGGGATACTCTATATAATGCAGTGTTTAGCTAACGCATCTATTAAATTTAAATTAAAAAAATCTAAAAGTTTAAAGTTTAAGGAGGTTAAATTATGTTAAACCTAAGCAAAACGGAGTTTAGCGTTAACTCGTTTGTCTTTTATCCCAGTTACGGAGTCGGTATTGTCGAATGTATTTCCGTGCAAAAAATTGGTTCGGCGGACATTTCTTTTTACAATGTTAAGATTTTAGAAAACAATGCTAAAATTATGGTCCCCCTGAAAAATGCGCATGAAGTTGGACTTCGTCAATTGATTAAGGAGAATGAAATACAAAAAGTTTTTGATGTATTGGAAGTCAGATGCATTAAAAATCCTTTCGCAAGAAAAGAATCATGGAATAAGCGGTTTAACGGCTATAACATAAAACTATGTTCGTCATGCCTTTTTGAGGTTGCCGAGGTTTTAAGAGACCTTTATATATTAAAGGCGGAAAAAGAACTATCTTTTGCGGAAAAAAAGATGTTCGAAAAAGCAAAACATTTAATAATCAAAGAATTATCCACCGTTATGCACAGGCCGGAGACATTTGTAGAGGACAAAATAAAACGGATATTCGTTCAGTGATAGGCGATAAAAAATAAAAACCTGAAATCCTGATTACTTACCAATTAGCTAATATATAAAATAAATTAAAACGAATTTTATAAAAATGATTTAATTCAATGGTGAATTTTAATGAAAATTTTTAATAAAGAGCCTATTCTTTTTGTAAGAATATCTCTTATTTTGATTTCGGCAATTTTGGGTTATTTAATCGGCAAGGAGTACTGGCACAACGACTTTCTATCTTATGTCGGGCTTTTATTTGGTTTTACGATAGGTTTTATTGTCGTAACCGTTGAAAAAAGCATGGAATCCATATCCACCAAAAAGATATTAGCCGGCGGAATAGGGCTTTTTATAGCTCTTTTTATAATTAATTATGTAACATATAAACTGTTTAAAGGATTTTTTACCGGCAATCTTTTAGGTTATATAACCTTTGCTTTTGTCAATTTTGTCGCGGGCTATCTCGGTCTTATCATCGGGCTCCGGGTAAGCGACGAGGTGAGCATCGGAGGTTTTGCCAATAAGGCCCACCATTTAAATCTAAAAGGTGTAGAGGGCAAACAGGATACCTCCGAGTCCTGTCGCAATTATAAAGTAATAGATACAAGTTCCTTGATTGACGGACGTATACTCGATGTCGCAAAAACCGGTTTTATCGACGGCGTTCTTATAATACCCACATTCGTTCTCCATGAACTTCAACATATCGCCGATTCCCAGGACCCCCTTAAAAGGGTGAAAGGAAGAAGGGGTCTCGATATATTAAAAGAGCTGAGAGAGGATAAAAATATCAATATCGAATTTGCCGATATCGATTATCCGAATATTAAAGAAGTCGATGCAAAACTTATCGCATTCGCGAAAGAAAAAAACGGAAAAATTATCACAACCGATTTTAATTTAAACAAGGTGGCGCAGGTCAGAAATATTAATGTTTTAAACATTAACGACCTTGTTAAAGCCCTTCGGCCGATTTTGCTTCCAGGAGAGGCGATAACCGTTTTAATTGCCAAAGAGGGAAGGGAAAAGAATCAGGGTATTGCCTATATGGATGACGGAACTATGGTAGTGGTCGAAGATGCGATGAAACTAGTCGGTTCGGAACTTGATGTTACAGTTACAAGCGTCCTTCAAACATCGAGCGGCAGAATGATATTTGCAAAAATAAATTACGATAGAGAGACGGTTTAGATTTCTAACGCGGTATCGACATTCCCGCGAATGGGTCCCAACCCGCTTCAGCAGTATTGTCATTCCCGCGAAAGCGGGAATCCATATAATATGTTTTCTACCTGCAATTTTGAGCGTTACGACAGCCTTGCCATGACCCTTTGTTTGCCCAGAATGACGGCGATTTTAATTATAGACGGTCCATCTAATTTACCCGTGAGGAAAAGCCTTAATGTTTCGTAACAATCCTTGACGGTCTTATTGCCGCCCGCGGCAGTTTCTTTTATTGCGTTTTTAATTGAAATTTCGTTAAACTCCGCCGTTTTTTCAATGTTTTCACGCAGGATTGTTTTCAGGCTTTTAAGGTCTTCAAAGTTATATTTATTATTGTTAATGTTATCCGCATTTGCTTTTATTTTGAAATCGTCAAAGAATATTTTTAACTCTTCCAATATCTCCTTTATGGTTTTAAATTCCTGCTTTAAAAAATCTATTATCTCCAAAGATGTTCCTGTCGGATAGGTTTCTTTAAGCTTGGACATAAGGGACTTGGAACTTCCCGAAGGCGCCGCCTGCACGGCGTCAAGCCGACTGAATTTTTCCGTAATAATATTAATTAGTTCGGAGGCAGGCGTGTTAATAAGCCATTTTTCGTTGACGAATTTTAATTTTTCTTCGTTAAAAATGGCGCTTGAACTCTTTGTTCTTGTTATATCAAAGGCGGATGCCATTTCGGATATGCTTGAAAATATCTCATGCTCCGCCGTACCTATATTTCTATCCGTTTTGTCTTTATGTTCTATAAAGGTATTGCCGGTAATAGCAAGATAATTCAATATGGCATCGGGGAGATAGCCCTCGTTTTTATAGTAATCTATATTTGAAACAAGGTCCCTTTTCGACATCATTTTGCCGTCTTTCCCATACAAAAGCGAAATGTGCGCAAAATCCGGTATATTTTTTTCTAAAGCCTTAAGGAGTAAAATCTGTTTAGGCGTGTTGGGGATATGGTCTTCGCCTCTTATGATATGCGTTATGTTCAGGTCGCTGTCGTCTATAATGGAGGCAAAATTATATGTGAACCTGTTGTCTTCGGTCTTAAGGATAAAATCGCCGATTAGTTTTGGGTTAAAGGCTATGCGGCCATGAACGATATCGTTGAATTCGATAGAATTTAACCCTATTTTAATAATATTCAGGCGAATCGACGGATAAAGCCCTTTTTCTTTAAACTTGGAGCGGAATTCTTCTTTTTCTTCCGGCGAAAGATGCAGGCATCTGCCGCCATAAATATAAGGTTTTTTTGACCTTATCGCTAACTTTTTGGATTTTAGAATATCTTCTTCGTCGCAGAAGCATTCATAAATCAACCCCTTTTCCTTAAGAATATCGAGGTAGTTTTCATAGACGGCCGTTCTTTCCGACTGCCTGTAAAATTCATCCCATTTAATACCCACCCATTCCAAATCCCCTATGATAGAATCTTCATATTCTTTTTTACTTCTAACCCTGTCCGTATCGTCTATCCTTAATATAAACCTGCCTTTGTTTTTCAGGGCGAAAAGATAATTAAACAAAAGCGTTCTTACGCCGCCTATATGAAGGTTTCCCGTAGGGCTTGGGGCAAAGCGGACGCGAACCCCCGAGGAATTTTTATCTGTATGCATATATGCCGGAAAATTGTTTATTGTTTTGTTGTTTGCCGCGTTTGTTGTTTTAAATTGAGTTCGTTAATAACTTCCCTTAAATTTTTTATTCCGCTGAACCATTTTAACCGCTGTTTTTTATTCATTTTGGAGACTAAATTAACCATATAGTGGCAGTCCATACAGTTATTTTTAATGCTGTCTTTGCTTTCGGTCTTAAGTACGGAACGGGCTTTTTGCTTATCCTGCTTGGTAAGCACCTGTTTTGGCGAAGGCATGCCCCCGCAGTAACCGAAACCGTAAGCGGCTTGGGGAAGAAATAAAATTATAACGATTAATGCCGATAATTTTTTCATAGGAAAATACCGCTTTGTTATTTTATTATATTGACAATTATTGCATTGTTTTTAAAAAAAGTAAATAACGGGGCCGATTTTTATTTAAACTTATCGTAGAGCAATTCCGCAATTTCGATATCTAAGGCAGAGGTTATTTTTATATTGAAGTCTGTCGATAATATCGGCACGACCGCCAGCCCCAAATTTTCCGCCAAAGATATGTCGTCGGTCGATGTAAAGCCTGTTTGGCGGGCTTCGTGAAGAGCCTTTTTTATAATGTTAAACTTAAATACTTGCGGGGTTTTTGCGGATATTAAATTATCCCTTTTAATGGTTTTAAGTTTAACGGGATTCGGCAATATTAATTTGCCTTGACTTGTTTCTTTAAAAATTATTTCTTTAATCGTGTCCGTTGCCGGCGAACATAAAAAAGCGGCGCCGTAGGCTGCGGTTTTATCTAAAAGCAGGGTTAATTCTTCATCCTTTATAAACGGCCTTGCGGCGTCGTGAATAAAGACGATGGCATTTTCCGCCTCGGAGGCGGGTAAAATGTTTTCTAAATATTTTATAGAATTGTCCACAGAATCCTGTCTTGCCTTCCCCCCGGTTATTATGTGTAATTTTTTTATACCTGTGCCCGCGGTATTTTTTTTAAAAAAACCGCTCCAGTTAAAATCGAAAACGGAGGAAGGCGGCGTTGCTATAACGACGGCATCAAAATTAATACTCGATTTTGTAAATATTTCAAGGCTGTGGAGTATAATTTCTTTATCCTTGATTTTTACAAGCTGTTTTGGAAACTTAAGCCCCGTTCTTAAACCTGTTCCCGCGGCAAGCAATATTGCGTATGCTCTCATTTTATTAAATAATTTATTTATATTGTTTATTATATCATAATCATACCTTAATCCCGCAGTAGAAACGCAGGGTAAAGCGGAAATCGGGAAAAGAAGGAAGAAAAACTTATTGCTGCGATATGAGGCAAACGCTAAAGCATTCTATCGCTTTTTGTTTTCCGACAGAGTCAAGCCCTTCTTTGGTTTTTCCTTTAATATTAACGCAGGATTTGTCAACGCCCAGCGCGGCGGACACCGAATTTATCATTTGCTCTTTATAGGCGGATATTTTGGGCGTCTGGGTTATAATCGTAATATCGGCGTTTCCTAATGCGTACCCCTTTTCCTGAACCAATTTATAGGCATATTTTATTATTTCTATACTGCTTACCCCTTTTGTCGATTTAAGGTTGTCGGGGTATAGAACGCCTATATCGGGTAGGCTCAGGGCGCCGAGCAGGGCATCGGTAAGAGAGTGGAGAACGACGTCGCCGTCGGAATGAGCCGCAACCCCGATATGCCCCTCGATTAACACCCCGCCGAGATAAAGCCTTTTGGCGGCCTTTTCGAAAAGCGCAACCTCTAAAAATTTGTGGATGTCGTAGCCGCATCCTATTCTAATGTTATTCATTATGCTTATTATGCCGCTTATTAAGTTTTTGTAAATTATAGCAGATTTTTATAATCTTTTTGACATACCCCCCATGCCTAAAGCCGGGGGATTCCGGTATTAACGGCAGATGCGGACATAGTCCGTCTTACTTAAGCCTACTCCGAGAGAAGACGTCCCTTCTCTTAAAACTCTAAGACCTTCCTTATATATATTTTCGGCTGCGGCTTCGTCCCTGTCGTGAAGGGAATCGCAGTCGGGACAAGTCCACTTGCGGCCTCCTAACTTTAAATCCCGCTTAATATACCCGCAGTCGGGGCAAGTCTTCGACGAGGGATAAAATCTGTCTATTTTAACGACATTAGCTTTATAAGCTAAAATATTAATAAAATCGTTATAAGCGACGTCGCTTACCTTCCTGCCCCATAGTCTTTGCATTGCCTTTAAATTTAAGTCTTCGATAAAAATATTATCAAATCCGCTTAAATCCGCGGCAAGTTTAAAGAAAAAATCCCGTCTTTGATTCGCTATCTTCCTGTGGAGCCTTGCAAGACCCCGCTTAGCCTGCTTCCTGTTGTTAGAGCCCTTTTTCTTTTTAGATAATTGTTTACTTAACAGCCTTAACATAGTTAACGATTGCAGAAAATACAAAGGAGATTCTTTTTTATTTATAACACTGCCGTCATACATGGTCAAAAACGTCTTCAACCCGAAATCCACGCCCACGCTTTTATCCGATGTAGCGTGAATTGGCTGAGAATAATCATCCAGCGTTATAAGAATATAAATATCTCCCAATGCATCCCTTTTAACCGTTAATGTTTTAATGTCGCCGTCTATTTTTCTAGAAAGCCAGAGCTTATAATGCTTTTTATTGATAGTTAGAATATTATCGTTTAATTTATAACCTACCTTTCCCTTTAACGTGAACGACTTATATTTGCTTTTCTTCTTAAAGGTAGGCGGCCTCTTGTTCTCACGGCGAAAAAACTTCTTATATCCCTCGTCTATCCTTTCCGCTATTTCCTGAATGGCCTGAGAACCCAATTCATTCCAGCGGTTATAACGGGAAAGCCTTTTGAGTTTGGTTATATGTTTTTGGAGAACGAATTTATTGAGGCTTTTATGATATAACCTATAATATCTCTTATGCAGGGCTATGGAGTGGTTATAAATATCCGCCGATATATCTATGAGCAGGTGCAGGTGTTTTAATCTTTTGGTTTTGTATAATTTATACTTATAGGTTTTGAGCATCCTTGAGACCTTTTTTGATTTTCTATATATTGCTTGATTATAGACAACGGAGCTCCGCCTACGGTAGCGATAAAATAGCTATTAGTCCATAAAGTAGGAAGTTTTGTCGTCAATTCCTTAAATTCCCGTCTTAATATTCTCGAACTGTATCCTTTTATATGTTTTATTAATTTATGAACCCCAAATTAAGGGTCAACCTCTACTAATAAATGAACATGGTCGGGTATAATTTCAAATTCTATAATTTCAGATTGCAACTCTTTAGTTATTTTTATTATGATTTCCTTAAATCTCTTTTTTATATCGCCGGTTAAAATTTTCCGTCTGTATTTGGGACACCATACCACATGTTATTTACAGGAATAAACGATGTTATTATTGGATTTATACCGTATTGCTTTATTCATATGAATATTATATAACTTTAGTTATATAATACAAGAAAAATAATACAAGAAAAACTGAGCGCCTTGTATCCCCATAGCTTTAAGCTTGGGGCTTTACGGCGAGGTAGGGTAAGTTTGAAAATGGTTTAATATTAAGATATAATTTCTTTACAGATTTTAGAATAATAAGCGGATAACCGCCAAAAATCATAATTTGGTTTAAATGTTTAAGTATATTAAAAAAGTAAAAAACACAGGCGGATTTAGCCTTCTCGAGATGGTTCTTACGATTATTATAATCGGGCTCGCCTTGAGCGCGATAATCGAAAGTTTTATCGTCGGTTCGGCAAAGAGCGTGAATATCGTGAACGAGGAAACGGCGGTAAACGTCGCGAAACGGGAAATGGCGGCGTTGAATTACTGCCGGAACGGAGGAACTCCTACGAGCGGGGTGTGCACGGCGTTTAACCCCCCGATTACTTGGACAAATCCCTCAAGCTTTTACACCTCGCCGCAAGTGATACCTATGAATAAGAATAATGAGTGCTACTACACCACAATAAGTGCAAACTGCGTCGATTTTAAAGATACGGTCGGGAGTGGAACTATCGGCACAGGAAGTTGTCGTCCCCCTTCCGATTTTATCCAGACCATAGTTCAAACAGGGTGGTTTGTGTTAAATTCCGGCGGGACTTGTCCAACGCCTCCGGCAAGTTATCCATACGTTACTCTTTCGACGGTTTATGCTAATTATTAACGATTTGTCATTCCTGCGAAAGCAGGAATGACGGCATGACTTTAGCGGGAATGACAATAATTTTATGAAAATAAAATTGAAAAATTTAAATATTATCAAGAAAGACGGCGGGTTTACCCTTATCGAATTAGTTATGACGATTATACTTATCGGTATTTTGTCGATAGGGCTGTACGAAGTCGTGATGTGGGGGATAAACGATTACCTGATTAACGAGGAATACCTGCACTCCAATAATTCTATGACTTATGCGATGACGGTAATCAGGAGAAATTTAGTAAATGCGGCTATGCCCTCTAAGCTTATTAAGCCGGCTGGCGTGCATTACTGCAAATTATTTCGACGGATTAATCCGGCAAACCCCGTGAATCCGCCGATTGTTACAGCTAATATGGCAGGACAGACTACAGCCTGCGGAGGGAGACGCCAGCCCGTTTGCGACGAAGTCGCTTTTTACCAGAATATAAGCGGAACGGCAAACCAGCAGCTTGTCGTGTTTTGCGTGAATAACAATATATTATACGAGGAGGTTACAGGTGGAACGGGGACGACATCTTATCCGGTTGCGGATAATAGTTTGGGGATTGTTTTGAGCAAGACTTCTCTTCCCCCGCCTCCTCCTCCGCCCTCGCCTTCTAATTGCGTAGAAAACAACTCGACAGGAGTTTATTCTTGTAATATAAATTTTAAGATAACAAATTTGGCGGGTTATTATCAAGTAGGAGGGGTGTCTGTAATTGTTGCAAATCCGCAGCAATGACAAACTAATGATTATGATAAAATTTTTTAAAAAAACGGTTGTCGGTTCAAATAAAGGTATTTCCATAATCCTTGCGATTATAATTATTATAGTGCTGGGGCTGGCGGGGGCTATTTTCGCGTATCTTATGGCAAGCGGGAGCATCGTTTCGAGGTCTAACCTGACGAGCGCGGAGGCTAAATACGCCGCAAAATCAGGAGTCGAGATAACGCTTTACGAATTGGAAAAACCCACCGCTCCTGTTCCTTTTTCCGGAACCGCACTGCCCGGCTGTCCGACAACTCCGGTACTGCCGCCGGGTATTACCGGAACATTATCAGGCGTATCATACCTTTCCGGCAATTTGCAGGGTAATTTACTCCCTTCTGTCAATTATACCCCGACTTTTTGCGCCGTTGAAGGTACATTGCAGTTACCGCCTCCGCCTCCGCCTCCGCCTCCGCCTCCCTGCACATATTACATCATCACCGCCAACGGCTTTGCGGGCGGAACGGAAAGGGAAATTACGGCAAAGGTCGGTGTCGGAGGCAACTGTACCGGCATCTACGTCGAAACCGAATTGCCTAATTCCTGATTTCGGCAGAAACTTTGCCCGCCTTAGGAAGCAAAGGGAATAACAGGGACGATAACTTAACTTGAAAAAATGATTAATACATATTATAATGTGTATTAAGAGGTGTAAAATGAGAACTAATATAGTGTTAAACGATTTGCTCATGGAAGAAGCCATGAAATTGACGAATATAAAAACGAAGAAAGAATTAATTAATTTGGCGTTAAAAGAATTAGTGGAAAATTATAAAAGGAAGAATTTAATTGAACTAAAAGGAACAATTAAATTTATCGAAGGATATGATTATAAAAGTATGAGGGAGGGCAGGACAAAGTGATCCTTGTCGATACCTCGGTTTTAATCAATTATTTTAAGGGTATAAATAACTACAAAACGGAAAAATTAGAGGAAATATTAAAAAACGGGATAATTTTTGGAATAAATAATTTTATATATCAGGAAATATTGCAAGGCGCGTCCACGGAAAAAGAATTTAAGTTATTAAACCAATATTTAAGCAGCCAGAAGTTTTATGAGTTAAATTATGGAACGAAATCCTACGAAAATGCCGCTAAAATATATTATTCATGCAGAAAAAAAGGGGTAACGCCAAGAAGTACGATTGATTTGTTGATAGTGGAAACGGCCATAGAAAATAATTTATTTTTATTGCATGACGATAATGATTTCACGGAAATTGCGTTTATAGTAGGGAAATTAAAAGAATATAAATAAAGTGATAAAGGAATATATGTTTAATACCGTGCTTTATGCCATAAATTTTGGTGATTTTTATTACGAAAATATAGGCTGCTTCGCAAATTATTCTAATCTCGGATTAAAAGAAATCGTGTTGGTCAACGTCGTTGACCCCGCTCTTTTTCAACATAGCCTTTATTCCGTCTATAAAAAAGAAGACGAGGAAAAGATAAGGGGGCTTGCGGAAATTAAACTTAAGGATATAAAAAAAGACCTTGAGAAATCGGGATTCGGCGTTCGCTATGTGATAAGAACAGGTAATATTGCGGATGAAATTGCAGATGAAGCAAAAAATAAAAATATAGACTTCGTTGTTCTTGATAAAAAGGCAAATATTAAGTCAAAAGGTTTTCTTTCATTTTACGGCTCGCCGCTATACGATATTTTGATTAAAGCGGGTAAGCCGATACTTATTATGAAAAGGGTTTTGTTTCATCCAACGGGTGTGATAAAAACAGGTGAAAACGCGGCCTGCAATGATCTTTTCGCGGATGTCGTCTTTGCCACTGATTTTTCGGAGTTTTCGCTTAAGGTTATACCGTTTATAAATAAAGTGCCTGCAGGTGTAATCAAGATGTTTACGATTTTGCATGTTACCGACGAAAAGGTTGCAGAGAATTTAAAGCCGCAAGATTTAAAGAACTATGAAAAAAATCTGGCAGAAAAGGCAGAGGATGCCGTCCGCGGATTAAACTACCGTTTCACAAAGGAAAAGTCCAATCTTGAGGTGATTGTCAGGAAGGGTGTTCCATGCAAAGAGATAACGGATTTCATGGTCGGGACGAGAAAAAAACTTTTAATTTTAGGACATAAGGGAAAGGATAAAGAAAAATTAGCCGAAATACTTTTCGGCAGTACCGCCGAAAGGGTGATAAATGCCTTGCCGTGTTCGATTCTTATCGTTAAATAAATAATAATTATTAAATTCATGGACCCTTTATACATATTAGATATTTATGCATAAAAATTAGTCGCCGCTGTTTCCGTCGGGTAACGGATATGAATAACCGTAATCGTATGATTTGGCAAAAAAACCGAATAAAACTGTAGCCGCAATAATAATAAACAATACTACGCCGAAAGCCGATAGGAAATTAAAATAGTCAAATACCGCTCCAAGCACAAACGGACCTAGAACAAATCCCATATCGCTAAGAGTTCTATATACTCCTATCGCTTCGTCATAATGCGTTTTATCTACGCTGTCCATTAAATAAAGATTTCTTGCCGGTCCGGAAAATCCCCCGCCCGCGCTTAAAAGGATTATAGACGCCCCGAATGTAAATAAATTTTTAAATATAATAAAACTTAATACCCCGACTGCGGCGATAATAAACGATATAACGATAGACTTTTTTATTCCCATCAGCTTAATTATTCTGTCGGAATAGTATGTGAGTATTACACCGATAACGGCGGCTATGGAAATAAGAAGTCCGATATTTGCCTTATTTAAACGCATAATGCTTACTCCTACTAACGGGACTAACTCCCTTCTCGAACCTATTCTCGAAAAGAAAAAGGAGAATGTGAGAAAACACAGGATTATAAAATTTAAGTTATAAAACAGGCGCAGATATTTTTTATATTTTCCGCCTCCAATTTTTTCTTTTATTTTGCTTATGTCCTGTTTAGCTTTTTCCGCGCTTAAATCAATCCCGTTATAAATCCCTTTTAAAAAGTTTTTATTATATAAAGCTACTAAAAGAGCGACGAACATCACGACCCCGTATAATAAAAAGGCGGCTTTATCGTTGAATTTATATGCTATAACGGCTCCCAAAAAAGGGGCGGAACCCATCGAAAGCCTTCTTGCTATCATATATCTGCTTAAAACCTTTCCTCTTTGTTCGTTTTTATACAAATGTTTTGTGAGCATTATCATGGAGGAGGTGTTTATAATGCCCGAACCGAACCCTTCCATAAATCTGAATAAAAATAATTCCTGATAAAAGCTCGAAAAGTAGTATCCTAACGCCCCCAGAAAAATGAGTAATATGCCTATATGGATAAATCCCTTGTTTAACCTCTTGCTAATCATGCTTATGGGTATATTTATCAGGATGCGGGCAACCCCGAAGGACGCAATTATAAGACCGATGGTAATTATGCTCGCGCCCAAGCTTTTTGCGTAAAGAGGGAGGACGACGGTATTTAATCCCAGCCCGAAGTCTGCAAGAGCAATAGTTGAAAGAATTGCGGTTAAAAGTTTTTTAGTGGAGGCTGCCATAGATGCTTATTTTACAATATAATGACTTTAAAGTCAATTTGATGGAACCCCGCAAATTTGCCGATAGAAAATTCTAACACTGGATTCCCGCTTTCGCGGGAATGACTATGCGAGGATTGAGGTTTTAACCCAAAAGATGTCATTCCCGCGAAAGCGGGAAAGTTTCTTTGAAACTTCACGAGGCTGAAAGCCGAGAGCGAAGCGTTAATCCAGAAAATAAATTTCTATTGCAAAATTAAAGAACCCCTGACTAAGGGTTGCAAAATTATGCACAACTGGTTATAATATAAAGTCAAATGACCGATTTATATATTAAGCATGACGATAAAGACAACGATAAAAAGAAAATAAAAGAAACTATCCTTTTGCTCCAAAAATACCTTGCCGCCGAGGTTGCCGGTCGGGATTTGTATATGGAGCAGACAAAAACCCTCAAAGACCCGACATTAGTTCAGGCGCTAAAATCCTTTGCCTCGAC
>JAKBNN010000051.1 GCA_021831025.1 bacterium
AGCTATGCAAAGAGACCAAGAGTTTGGCCGGGTCGATGTTAACTTAGATAAATGTATGGGATGTTGGATGTGTGCCATGGTTTGCCCCTTTGGCGCAATTACCGCGGATTATGCAATGAAGGTGGCTAGGAAGTGCGATTTTTGCCTTGACAGGCTAAAAGACGGTAGAAATCCGGCATGCGTTGAAGCATGTCCCACTCATGCTCTTACCTTTGGGGAAACGGAAGAACTTTTTAAAACTCAAAGGATATTATCTGCGGAAAGAGTTGCCAGGGCTGTTACAATTAATGAAGAAAGAAAAATAACGCCCATGGAAATGTTAAGAAATTTAGGAAATATTTAAAACGGAGGTGGTTAAAATGCCAATGAAGATATTTGATAAAGTTACGCAATCATTAATAGACAGGGCGAAGGAGCTTGGTATAGAGACCGGCATCGATAGGCTTGAGGACCAGCAGCCGCAGTGCGGTTTTGGGCAGCTTGGCTCATGCTGCAGAATGTGTTACATGGGTCCGTGCAGGATAGACCCTTTTGGAAATGGCGCCGCAAAGGGCGTGTGCGGGGCAACCGCCGATACGATTGTATGCAGGAATCTTTTAAGGGAGGAGGTCGGAGGTGCGGCGTCCCATGTGGGACACGCAAGACATGTGGTAATCGCTTTTCAAAAAATGCTGGAAGGGAAAGCCCCGGGCTACAAAATTACCGACAGGGCCAAATTATTGGAGGTTGCTTCGGGATTGGGGATTAAAACTAACGGGAAATCGGATACGGATGTGGCAAGGGAAGTAGCTTCCAAGGCGATGGACGATTTAAGCAGGCAAGATGGGGAACCTATGAACTGGCTTAAACTTAGAGCGCCTAAAAGGGAATTCGAGATGTGGAAAAATCAAGGGATTTTGATTTCTAACGCCCACAACGAAATTGAGGAGGCGATGCACAGGACATCCATGGGCAACGATGCCGATCCTATAAATTTACTCTTAGCCTGTTTAAAGATGGGTCTTGTGGACGGTTATGCGGGACTCCATATGGCGACGGATTTTCATGATATTTTATTTGGGACGCCTCAGATTAGCAAAATTGAGGCGAATATAGGCGTCCTCGAAAAAGACAAGGTGAATATCGCGATACACGGACATAATCCCGTGCTTTCCGAAAAGATACTCGAATGGACTAAAAAATTAGAAGAGGAGGCAAAAAAAAGGGGGTCGCTGGGTATAAATGTGGTCGGCGTCTGCTGTACCGGCAACGAACTTACTATGAGACACGGCGTTCCGATGGCTGCCCATAATCTTCAGACGGAACTAGTTTTAATCACGGGAGCGGTTGATGCTATGGTTGTGGATATGCAGTGTATATGGCCGTCTTTGGCTATGATAGCGGAGTGTTTTCACACAAAGTTCATTACCACGGAATCTTTTGTAAAGATACCCGGCGCTATTCATGTGAATTTTGAGCCGGAGCATGCCGATGAAGAGGCTAAAAAAATCGTAATGATGGCAATAGACGCCTTTGAAGAAAGAAAAGGGGAAGAAGTAAATATACCAAAAGAGAAATCTGTTGGATTCGCAGGGCTTTCCGTAGAGGCGATAATAGACCTTCTTAAAAAAGTTGATTCGTCAGACCCCTTAAAACCCGTGATTGACAATATAACAAACGGAAATATTTACGGGGTTGTCGGTTTTGCAGGCTGCCCAAGCATAAAACTCAGGGATACATCGATGACGGAGAAGATGACGAAAGAGCTTTTAAAAAATAATGTTCTGGTCGTTGCTACCGGATGTACGGGGCATATCCTTGCGCAGGCGGGATTAATGGATTCGTCCGCTACCGATAAGTATTGCGGAGAGGGGCGTAGGGCCGTCCTGCACGCCGTCGGGAAAGCGGCGGGTTTTGATGTGCCGCTGCCGCCGGTATGGAACATGGGTTCATGCGTAGATAATTCAAGAATTGCGACGCTGCTCGGCGCGTTGGCGGACAGGCTTGGCGTTAAAGTCAGCCAATTGCCTGCAGCGGGATCCGCCCCCGAACTTGTTCAGGAAAAGGCCGTTTCTATAGGGACATGGTTTCTTGCGCTTGGCCTTTTTGTGCATATTGCTCCAAGTCCAAGAATTTTAGGAAGTTCCGTTGCTACGGATGTGTTAACGAAAGAACTTGAAAATATTACCGGCGGCAAGGCTTATGTGGAACTTGATCCGGCGAAAGCCGCGGCTGGAATAATTTCGCATATTGCGCTAAAAAGAAAGGCTTTAGGGATTTAATGCATTGCGGAGATTTAATATGAATATAACAATTATAGGAAACGGTCCTGCCGCTATAAGCGCGTTAGAGACTATACGCGGAATAGATAAGAGCTGCGAAATCACGATCGTGTCTAAAGAAAAAGAAGCCGCTTACTCCCCTTGTTTCCTTGCAAACTATCTGAGCGGCGAAATTGGAAAAGATAAACTGTACTTGCGGGGGAAGCGCTTTTATGATGAACAAATGGTGAAAACAATATTCGGCAATCCCGTTACGGAAATTATTTTTAAGGATCGCAGGCTAAAGTTAAAAAGCGGCAGGGAATTATGTTATGATTTTCTTCTTATTGCCGCCGGTTCAAATCCTATTATTCCGGAATTACCGAATATCGAGGGTAGCGGGGTTTTCTCTTTTAAAACTATATCCGATATTGATAACATAATGTCCTCCATTAAAAATGTTAATGCGGCGGTTGTCATGGGTTCCGGTTTTATCGGTCTGGAAGCAGCCTGCGCGCTTGAAAAAAAGGGAATTAATGTTACGGTGATAGAAAAAGAGGATAAAGTTTTACCCCGAATGTTGGATAACGAAATGGCAGAAATAGTAAGAAGCCATATGGAAAAAAACGGCGTAAGGATAATGACCGGGGCAGGGATAAAGTCGATAGAAAGAAAACGAGGGCAAATTAGCGGCGTGAAAGTAGATAAAGAGAGTATTTCTTGCGGGCTATTGGTTATAGCGACAGGAGTTAGACCTAACCTTGAGATGATGAGGGGCGATTCTATTAGGACAAATTATGGAGTTATTGTCGATGACCGTATGAGAACCAGTTGCGCCGGTGTTTATGCCGTCGGTGATTTAGCAGAAATGGAGATTCAAGGGATAAGGAAAATTAATCCCATATGGTTTAATGCGGTAAAAGGAGGGGAAATAGCGGGATTTAATATTATGGGAATTAAGCGGAGATATGCCGTTCCTCTTATAGATATGAATACGGTAACCCTTTTTGGGATGCCGATTCTTTCCATCGGCATTCAAAGAGGTGTGAGGATGCTAAAGCGTATAGACGGGAAAGGAATTAAAAAAATCTATTTAGATGAAAATGGGCGCATAAACGGAGTGCAACTTATCGGAGATGTCGCCCGCGGCGGATTATATTTATCCATTATTAGCAGACATATTTCTTATATCGATAAAAGCGCTCGAAAAACCGGGATGCTGTTCGGCGGGGGAATTTTTAATAAAGGATACCCGCTTTAAAAATGCCCTCTTTACCCAAAATTGCCGATAGAAAATTCTAAGACTGGATTCCTGCTTCCTTCGGAATGACAATATGAGGTTTTAACGTTTCACCCAACGGGTGTCATTCCTGCGAAAGCAGGAATCCAGTGTCTTTAAGCTTTTGAGGTCAATTTATTAATTTCTATCGGCAAATTTGGGTCTTTAAGAAACATTTGACGATTTGCTAATTAAGGTTTACAATTTAAGCATATATTGTTTGCGTTCTAAAAAGTGCTAAGGGAATCATGCGAGATTCATGAGCTGTACCCGCAGCCGTAAGAGGATAAACGCTTTTAAAATCATAGCCACTGGATATCGATATTATAATCCGGGAAGGCTTAAAAGTTGCATTCCTCAAGCCGGAAGACCTACTTTTAGAATTTATTAAATTAAATTAATCGAATTTGGCGGGAGGTCCAAAATGTTAAGCAATCTTTTAAGCGGCAATTCTTTAAAATCGAAAATTGTCTTGATGTATTCCTTTCTCATGCTATTTATAATAGCATGCTGGGGAGTTCTTTTAGTATTATCTTATAATAATCCGGAATTTCTGGCTTTAGGTTCTCTTGCTTTTCTATTGGGGTTAAAGCATGCCATGGATGCCGACCATATTGCCGCGATAGATAATGTTACTAGAAAATTTGTAAACGACGGTAAAAAACAGATAGGAACCGGGTTTTTCTTTTCAATGGGGCATTCGACCGTCGTTCTGGGGATGGCAGTAGGAGTCGTGCTTTCCGCTTCCTTTATGTCCAAAAATGTAAATTGGCTGGGGCATATAGGGGTGGTTATAGGCACCGGTATTTCTGCCACTTTTTTATATATTATCGCCATAATGAATATTGCGGTTTTAATAAGCATTGTAAGGGCTTATAACGATATAACGGCAAAAAAGAAGCCCGATAAGGACATCGATAATGAAATGTCAAAGTTAGGGTTTATGAACAAGTATTTTAAAAGGTTTTATAACTCGATAAAATCAAGTTATCAAATGTATCCAATAGGATTTTTATTCGGATTAGGTTTCGATACCGCTACCGAGATATTGCTTTTAGGCATAACAGTTTCGGCAGCTTTAAACGGTAAACCTATTTTAGTTGTGTTAATTTTACCTTTTCTATTTGCTTCCGGAATGATGTTTTTGGATTCGACCGATGGAGTGGTCATGCTTTTTGCTTATAAATGGGCATTTGTAAGCCCTGTTGGGAAGATTCGCTATAACATCTCCATTACAAGTTTATCTATTTTTCTTGCCTTGATAATTGGAACAATCGAGTGGCTTCAGGTGGCGGCTTTAGAATTGGGCTATAAAAAAGGAGTTTGGGAAGCGGTTGCAAAATTAAGCTTTTCCGAAATTGGCGCAATTATTGCGATATTATTTGTTATATTTTGGGGAGGCTTTATCTTTGCGCATAAGGTTATGGCTAAAGCAGGTTCATTGAGAGACGGTTACCCCGAATAAGGCATCGGTATTCGACGATAAATTTTAGGTCTTTTTTAACTAAATTGACGAATGGGCTATAAAATTATATCATAGAACAATGTAAAATATATTGTGTAATTTTCCAATCGTAAAACAGGCATATAAACGCATGTCGTTTTATGTCCTATATAATATAAATATAATTTTAAAAAAGGAGATGATGAATGAAATATGTTATTCAGGCAGCTAACGGGACGATAATGCCCGGCCTTTTGATGAATGTTATGAAAAACCTTAGCGCGATAGAAGGAACGGAAGAAATAAATGTCGTAATCTTCGGCCCCGCCGTTGTTTCGCTTCTTCACAATACGCAGCTCAAGGAGCAATTGAGGGCGACGCTTACTAATAAAACCAATATTTATGTCTGCCGCAATGCTATGAATATGTTCGATTTAAAAGATGGGGATATTCCCGATTACGCAAAAATAGTTCCGGCAGGCGTGGAAAAAATTGCAAAGCTTACGAAAGAGGGGTGCGTTTATATAGCTCTTTAATTTAACCGGCAAGGAAAATATTAAAAAGTACGAGTATTAAGAATATTGCTTAATTATATCGTTAAAATTATATCGTTAAGAATAAATATTAAATGGTTTATACGCGGGTTGGCATATGTTTGCCAACCCTCTTTTTTTAAATTGAAAATTTATCTGGAAACCGGCGGATTTTAAAATGAGCAATCTTGCGCAGCCCCCTAAGGGGACGAGGGATTTTTTGCCCGAAGAGATGATATTAAGAAGGAAGGTTATGGAAACTATAAGGGAGTGCTTTGTCCTTTACGGTTTCGTCGAGATAGATTCTCCCGTCTTCGAATATTTCGAACTTCTTTCAAGGAAATGCGGCGAGGAAATAGAAAAGGAGATATACACTTTCGAGGATAAAGCCAAAAGAAAATTAGGCCTCAGGTTCGAATTTACCTCTCCGTTAGGAAGGTATTATGCGACAAACAGGGAAAAACTTACTAAACCGTTTAAAAGATATACAATCGGCAAAGTATATAGATATGAAAACCCTCAGACCGGAAGATACAGGGAGTTTTATCAGGCGGATGCCGATATAATAGGCTCTTATTCCATGAATGTGGAGCTTGAACTATTGGACTTGGCGATATTTACGCTTACAAAATTAGAAATGGGCAGTTACGAAATTATTTTAAACAACAGAAAACTCCTTGACGGAATTGTTAATGCCGCCGGAATCGGCGAAGGCAAAAAAGACGCGGCGCTCAGGGTGCTGGATAAAACCGCAAAAATCGGGGAAGGCGGAGTAATAAAAGAGTTTAAAGAAAACGGGATTAACGAAGAAAATTACAGGTCTTTTATGGAATTTATCAAATTTGATAAAGGTTTAGCCGATATGGAAAAATTATCGATATTGAGCAAAAGACTCAATAAATCCGTTAAAGATGAGTTAGTTAAGAATCAAGCTATAGAAGGAGCCAAAGAGCTTTTATCTATATTAGAAAACGCAGACGCTGTCGGTTTAGACTTTATAAAATACGACCCTCTTTTAGTCAGGGGGCTGGGTTATTATACGGGTCCTATTTTTGAAATAAAATCTAAGGATTTAAGCATCGGAAGTTTTGCGGCCGGCGGAAGATACGATAATTTGGTAGAGCTCTATGGCACCCGTCCGGAAGGCGCCTGCGGAATATCTTTCGGCGTAGAAAGAATTATAGATATTATAATGCAAAGAGATGAAAAAGCTCTTCAATTCCTGCATTCGCCCGTTAAATTATATATCGTTTATTTAAGCGAAAATGAAAGGTTATATGCTTACAAAGCTACTAAAACCCTTCGTTTAAAGGGAATAAGCGTGGAGTTATCCGTTTCGGCTTCTCCAAATATTTCAAAAGAGATTAAATATGCGGATAAGAAAAAGATAGAATATGTGGCTATAATAGGCGAAAAAGAGGCCGATGAAAAGAAATTAACCGTAAAAAATATAAAAACGAGAGAAGAAAAGCTTATAACCTTAGAAAAGTTGATTGAATTGTTAAACAATAATTATATATAAATATCCTATCGAAATGTCCGAATATATAAAAACGGTTTTTTTAGATATCGGCAGCGTATTGCTCACCAACGGCTGGGACAGAAAATCAAGAAAACTCGCCTCGGCTAAATTTAATTTAGATTGCGAAGATTTTGAAGCAAGGCATGAAGATTTATTTGCTCTGTATGAAGAAGGCAAAGTTTCTTTGGATTATTATCTTGATAAAACTCTATTTTACAAAGAGCGTCCTTTTTCCAAAAATGAATTTAAAGCTTTTATGTTTGACCAGTCCCAACCTTATCCGCAAATGATTGATTTATTTGCCGGACTTAAAGAAAAATATAAATTCAAATTGATTTCAATCAACAATGAGGGTCTCGAACTATCAATTTACAGGATAAAAAAATTTTCGCTCGATTCATTATTTGATTTTTTCATCACATCGTGTTTTGTCCACATAAGGAAACCCGATGAAAACATTTTTAAGCTTGCATTGAACTTATCTTGTACAAAACCGGGCGAATCTATTTTTATAGACGATAGAAGTTTTAATGTGGAAACTGCCGCCAATCTTGGAATTAATGCTTTTAGACACGCAGATTATGAATCTACAAAAGAAAAACTCTCCATGTTTGGATTTAGTTAAGTCGTCGGAAAAGCACGGAAGTATCGTAATGTCTATTAATGGATTATGTTTAGTCCCCTTCTATGATTTTTTTAAGCTTATTATACAATAAACTAAGGGTGTTTTCTACATTGCTTAATTATGATATAATTATTCATTATGAATGATTTTAATAAAATTTTAGCAAATGCGCCTTTTTTAAATTCGGAGCATCGAGATTTTTTATTAAAAGCAGGATACCATAACCGATTGACTTTTTTAAAATAATGGTTTAAAATTAATCATCGACCGTTGTTTGTAAAAAGTTAATTGCCGTTTCGTTTCGTTCAAATTCTTTAATACAAACTGCTTCCGCTAATATATTTTGTCTTTGCTGTTAAATAAAAAACATAGCTACAAGTCTATAAATTTTATGAAAAAATTTAAAAAAGTATTGATAGCCAATAGAGGCGAGATTGCCTCAAGGGTAATCAGGGCGTGCAAGGAGCTCGGCATTAAAACCGTTGCCATTCATTCCGAAGCCGACAGTCAGGCTTTGCATGTAAAAAAGGCTGATGAGGCATACCTTGTGGGGCCAGGTCCGATATCGGGCTATCTCAATATCAACAGAATCGTGGATTTAGCTATTAACACGGGAGCCGATGCCATACATCCGGGATACGGGTTTTTATCCGAAAATCCTAAATTTCCGGAGGTTTGCGAGAAAAGAGGAGTTATATTTATCGGACCGTCTTCCAAGACTATTGCTATGATGGGGGATAAGATAGAATCCAAAAAACTGATGAGGTCTGTCGGCGTACCGGTCGTTGAGGGCTCTGAGGGCGGGGTCGAATCGGAAGAAGAAGCAATTTCCGTCGCAAATAAAATAGGCTACCCCGTGATGATAAAGGCTTCAGCCGGCGGCGGCGGCAAGGGTATAAGGATTTGCTTTAGCAATGGCGAATTGGTCAAAAATTTTTCCTTATCCCGCTCCGAGGCTGAAAAGGCATTTGGAAACCCTGAAGTATTTATCGAGAAATATATTGAAAAGCCCCATCATATCGAGTTTCAAATACTTGCGGATAATTACGGAAATATTATACACCTCGGAGAAAGGGACTGCTCTATTCAAAGACGGCACCAAAAACTTATCGAAATAGCGCCTTCTCTTATATTAAATGATGATAAGCGCGCAAAAATGGGCGAGTCTGCGATAAAAGCGGCGCGTGCCTGCAATTATCGCAATGCAGGGACAATCGAATATATCGTCGATAAAAACGGCAATTACTATTTTATGGAGATGAATACCCGAATACAGGTTGAGCATACCGTCACGGAAATTGTCACGGGCATCGATATTGTGGGGGAGCAGATTCAGATAGCCATGGGCAAGGAGCTTGACATTAAGCAGGAAGATGTTTCGATGAGGGGGTATGCTATAGAGTGCCGCATAAATGCCGAAAATCCCCGAAAAGATTTTGTTCCAAGCACGGGTAAAATCACCGCCTATTATTCGCCGGGTGGAATCGGGGTTAGAATAGACGGCGCCGTCTATAAAGACTATGTCATTCAGCCGTTTTACGATTCTATGATTGCGAAACTTACCGTCAGCGGAAGAACATGGGAAGAAACGGTTAGGAGAGCGCAAAGGGCGTTAGACGAATATGTGATAAAAGGCATTAGAACAACAATACCCTTCCAGCTTAAGATAGTTCAGGACGAAGATTTTATAGCGGGCAATTTCGATACCCATTTTATAGACGAAAGGTTGTATTTAAGAGATTATAAATTGCAAAAGGACCCGTTTGATAAGATACTTGCAATATCGGCGGCCATATCCGCTTATTACGGGATTTAGCAAAAACTTAACATTGCGCGCGGCGTAATTTAATCATTACAGGTACATACATGGAAGAAAAAAGCTATATCAGAAAAATCGGCGTTATGGAAACCGTTTTAAGGGATGCCCATCAATCCCTTTTGGCCACCAGAATGACCACCCCCGATATACTTGGGATAGCCCATATTCTAGATAACATCGGATTTTGGTCTTTAGAGGTTTGGGGAGGGGCGACATTCGATTCTTGTTTGCGGTTTTTAAAAGAAGACCCGTGGGAAAGACTTAAAAAAATAAGGAAGGCTTATAAAAACTCGCGGCTGCAGATGCTTTTAAGGGGGCAAAATTTAGTGGGATACAGGCATTACGCCGACGATGTCGTCGAGAGGTTTGTATCCTTAAGCGCCGATAACGGAATAGATGTTTTCAGGATATTCGACTCTTTAAATGATTTCAGAAATATTAAAAAGGCGGTAGAAATTGCAAAAAAGAAAAAAAAGATAGTCGAGGCCACGATTTGTTACACCACAAGCCCGGTTCACACGAACGAACTTTTTACTCAAATGGCCGTAGAGCTTGAAGAAATGGGCACCGACACTATTTGCATAAAAGATATGGCTGGACTTCTTTCCCCGACTAATGCCTATAATCTTGTGTCGATGATAAGAAAAAAGGTTAATCTTCCCATCCATGTCCATTCCCATTCTACAAGCGGTTTCGCGTCTATGTCTTTGTTAAAAGCTATTGAGGCGGGAGCCGATATTATCGATACGGCCATATCCTCGATGTCGTGCGGAACTTCGCACCCGCCTACCGAGTCGATGGTTTTTACGCTATCGGAGATGGGTTACGATATTGACCTGGATATGGAAAAATTAAAAGAAGTTGCGGATTACTTCAGGAAGGTTAGAAAAAAATACGGTTCTTTTGAAAGCGAATACACGAATATTAATGCGGATATTATCGTAACGCAGGTGCCGGGAGGCATGATGTCGAACTTAGCAAGCCAGCTTAAAGAGCAAAATGCGCTGGATAAGATGGAAGAGGTTTTATATGAAGTACCGCAGGTTCGCGAGGATTTCGGCTTCCCCCCCCTTGTAACGCCTACCTCCCAGATTGTGGGGACGCAGGCCGCTCTTAATGTGATTACCGGCGAAAAGTATAAAGTAGTAACGAGCGAAACGAAAAATTACTTAAAGGGCTATTACGGCAAACCGCCCGCGCCTATCAATAAAGAAGTTCAAAAAAGCGTGCTTGGAGGAGAGGAGATAATTACCGCAAGACCGGCAGATTTAATTGAACCTGAACTTTCTAAGGATTATGAAGAAATTAAAGAATACGGCTTATCTCCTGAGGATTTACTCACTTATGTTTTGTTTTCAAAGATTGCCGTTGAATTTTTTAAGGATAGAAAAGAAGGCAAACTGCCCGATTATTCTAAAATTGAAAGCGCGGGTTCGGCTCTAAGCCATGAACAACAAACTATTGCTTCAAAAGAGTCTTTGCCGCAATGCCCCGAAACGGACGGCGGGCTTGCCCCAAGCGAGTTCAATGTTACCGTTCACGGCGAAAGTTATAAGATTAAGATTGCGGGCGTTGGACATAAATCGGATCAAAAAAGGCCTTTTTTCTTAAATATCGATGGGGTATTAGAAGAAGTTGTCATCGAATCGCTTACGGAAATTGTTCCGAGCGCCGGCGGGGAAATAGTCGGCGAAAGTATTGCCAGGTCAAAAAGACCGTCCCCTAAAAGGGAAGGCGATGTTTATGCCCCGATGCCCGGAAGGATTACGAAGGTTATGGTTAAAGAAGGCAGCGCCGTAAGGGCAGGCGATACCGTTTTAATCGTCGAAGCAATGAAGATGGAAAATGAAATACATACCCCGATTGATGGCATAGTTAAAGAAATATATGTAAAAGAAGGAGACAATGCCAACCCCGACGAAACCTTAATTTATGTCGAGGCTTACAATCCGCAGTAACGGCAATTTTGCGTTAATCCCGAATGAGTATAATTAAATTATCGGTGATTTAATGTAAATAATATAAGCGTAAAAGAATAAAGACTGGATTAACGCTTCGCTCTCGCACTTCGTGCTCGTGAAGTTTATCCTAAACTTTCCCGCTGAAGCGGGTTGGGACAAGATTTAATGTAAATAATATAAGCGTAAAAGAAGGTGAACGGTTTGATTAGAAAACCTGCCGCAATAGGTTATTTTTATCCCGAAGGATTAAGCAATATCAAAAGTTTGCTTGCCTCTTTTAATATCGCCCCGCCAAAAGAAAAAATAGATGCGTTTGGCATAATATCTCCCCACGCCGGCTATGTTTACTCCGGAAAGACCGCGTATTCGGGATACTCCGAAATTAATATAAAAAATAATATAATTATTATCGGCCCAAACCATACCGGGTTAGGTGCCGATTATTCGGTAATGAATAGCGGGGAATATGGATTTAAAGATTTTAGCGTCCCAGTTAATACGGGGTTAGCCAATGCTATAATAAACGAGAAAGACAGCCCCTTTATTTCGGATGAGCTTGCCCAACTAAAGGAACATTCCGTCGAGGTTCAGATTCCTTTGTTATATAATGTTAAAAAGGATTTTACAATCGTTCCGATTGTTGTTTCTTTTATAAGATATGAAGATGTACTGCGTGCCTCCAGAACAATCTTTAACGCTTTAAAAAAGCTGAATCTGCTTGACGATGTTTTGATAGTCGCAAGCTCGGATATGACTCATTACGAATCTGCGGATGCGGCTAAAACTAAAGATAATATTGCCATTAAGGAGATTTTAGGTTTAAACCCTAATGGTTTATATAATAAAGTGAGAGAGCATGAAATTTCTATGTGCGGTTTTATTCCTGCGTCCATAATGCTTAATGTAGCCAAAATGGCCGGCGCTACTCATGCAAAACTTGTAGATTATACAAATTCGGGAGAAGTTACGGGCGATTATGCGAGCGTCGTCGGATACTCGTCCATTGTCGTATATTAGGATTAAATAAATTAAATAGAGCAAGATTGTTTTGGTTTTTAGGCAGTAAATATTTTAGGGGGTAAATAAAAAAATAAATGGATAATATAAAGACGAGATTTGCCCCGAGTCCGACAGGGTACTTACATATAGGCGGCGCGAGGACCGCCCTTTTCAACTATGTTTACGCTAAACGCTTCGGCGGAAAATTTGTTTTAAGAATAGAGGATACGGACACCTCCCGCTCCGCAAAGGAGTTTGAAGCCGATATATTGGACAGCCTTAAATGGCTTTCCATTGTGCCGGACGAGGATGCCGTTTACCAATCCCAACGGTTTAATATATATAAAGGTTATGCGGACAGGCTTTTAAAGGAGGGCAAGGCTTATTACTGTTTTTGTTCCAAGGAACTTTTGGAGGAAGATAGGAATAGGCTTGCTTCGGAGGGCAAAAAGCCGATGTATGTCGGGCGGTGCCTTAATCTAAAACCTGACGAAATGGATTTGTCGAAACCCCATGTGATAAGATTTAAAGTCGGAAGAGGACAAGGGTTGACCACCGGTTTTAAAGATTTAATAAGAAACCAGTTTGTAAGTTTTAATAATAACGAAATAGATGATTTTGTCCTTGTCCGCGAAGACGGGATTCCCACCTATAACTTCGCCGTCGTTATCGATGACGCGCTTATGGAAATAACCCACATAATCAGAGGGGACGACCATGTCAGCAATACCCCGAAACAGATAATGTTATACGGCGCGCTCGGCTTTAAAGCGCCGGAGTTTGCTCATGTGTCGATGATACTTGGGCAGGACGGAAAAAGGTTATCCAAAAGGCATGGGGCGACTTCCGTTAATCAGTATAAAAAAGAGGGGTTTTTGCCGGAAGCCTTAGTTAATTACTTAATCAGGCTTGGGTGGTCGCACGGAAACGATGAAATATTCACGATGGATGAGATAATAAGGTATTTTGATTTAAAAAATATAAGTAAATCCGCCGCAATATTTAATGTCGAAAAGCTTTTATGGTTAAATTCCCATTATATTAAATCCAAAGACCCGTTTGATATTATAAATTTGTTAAACGATATAATGGATGTTTCGGAAAAACCCATAGCAGCCGACATTCAAACCGTTTCGCTGGTGGATTCCCTTAAGTCTAGAGTCAAGACGCTTGCCGAGTTCAGGCAGAAATTAAATTTTTTTATAAGAGGTGAGCAGGAATACAAAGCAGAACTTTTAAGCGAATTTAATTTTAACGAAGGAGATGTATTTTTTTTGCAGGAGTTTAAAGCATTTATTGGCAATTTACCCGATACGATATTTGATTATAAAGGTGATTTAAACGACAAAACCGAAATTCTTAATTTTATAAAAAATTCCATAGAATCGGTAAAGCAGGAATTTAATAATTTTTTATCCAAAAACAATTGGACTATGAAAGAAAAAGCCATGATTATAAGATTAGCTTTAACCGGCGAAAAAATCAGTCCGCCGATATTCGAGATTATATTTGCGCTCGGAAAAATTAGATGCATTAAAAGGATTAACGAATTTTATGAATTTATTAATCCTGCAAAGCCTGCAAAGGCGTAGCGGGCTTCAGGTTTATGAATTAAATTTGCGTTTTATTCTTGTAATAGTTAATATAAACTGTATAATAAACAATAATATGGCTTTGCAGATATGCGGCATAGACGAAGCGGGCAGGGGATGTTTAGCAGGCCCCGTCGTATCCGCCGCGGTAATTATAGGTAAAGATAAAATTCCATTGGGCGCCAAAGATTCCAAGCAATTGACGGAGAGGAAAAGAAAAGAATTTTACGCGGATATTTTGGCAAACGCCGTGTCTTATTCGGTCGGTGTTGCATCCAATATCGAAATAGACGAGATGAACATCCTGAATGCGGCAATGTTATCTATGGAAAGGGCGTTTTACGGATTAACCGTTAAGCCGGATATCGTTATTATTGACGGCCCCGTCATTCCAAAAAATCTATCGAAAGTTGGCGGCTTGAAAGTTATTCCGGTTATCAAGGCGGACGAAAAGATTAAAATAGTTTCTTGCGCCTCCATTATTGCTAAGGTTTTTAGGGATGATTTAATGATTTTTTTGGATAATAAATACCCTGAATACGGCTTCAAAAACCATAAAGGTTATGCCACCAAAGAGCATAAAAAGAATCTATCGGAATACGGCTTTAGCGAAATACACAGAAAAACATTTAAATTTTAAATTTTTTAGATATTTTAGTTATGTTATCATATATGTACAATAAAAATATAGGCAAGTCTTTAAATAAGGCTAAAGGAGATGCGGGGGAAAAAATTGCGGCGGAGTTTTTAGAAAAAATCGGTTATAAAATTATAAAAACCAATTTCAGGAGCGGGCATAAGGAAATAGATATCATTGCCGAAAGCGAAAACGGAGTTTTAAATTTTATCGAGGTCAAGTCGCGATTTGAAAATAAATTCGGAAAACCGGTCGAGGCGTTTGATAATAATAAAAAAAATAAAATAATCGAGATTTCCCTGTTTTTTATGAATAAGTTTAATATCGGCAAAAAACCTGTAAATTACGGTTTAATTTCGATTGAATTTATAGAACGGGGTTCGGTAAAACTGATATACTTTGAAAATGCATGCGATTAATATACTGCTTGCGCAGATAAATCCTTATGTAGGGGATTTAAAGAAGAACATAGAAAAGCACCTTAAGTTTATTAAAACGGCGGCGGAGGCGGGGGCGCAGTTTGTTATTTTTCCGGAGCTTTCTTTAACCGGCTATTTTTTAAAGGACAGCATTTACGATATAGGCGTAAATTTAAACAGCGAAGAGGCATCCGTATTCGAACCGCTTTATAAGGCGAGTTTAAATTCCGGCATATCCGTTATCGCCGGATTTGTGGAAAAAGACGAAAACTACAATTTTTATAACTCGTCTTTTTGTATTTCAAAGGGCAAAATCATAAATGTTCACAGAAAGGTTTATCTTCCTACTTACGGAATGTTCGAAGAATTAAGATATTTTAAACCGGGAGGCGGGTTTAATATTTTTGATATGGCGGGGGTTAAGGCTTCCATTTTAACCTGCGAAGACGCATGGCATCTTTCCTCGTCTTATATAGCGGTCAATAAAGGGGCAGAGATTATCGTAGTCAATTCGGCATCTCCCGCTAGAGGAATTACCGAAGGGCTCGATAAATTCAGTTCCATAAATATGTGGGAAGAATTGCTTTCCGTAATCGCCTTTTATTACAGGAGTTATGTAATATATGTCAACAGGGTAGGGTTTGAGGACGGGATAGGATTTTCGGGCGGTTCCTGTATATTCGGACCTACGGGCGAAATGGACGCCCGCATAGATTATCTCGAAGAAGGATACTTAAAGGTTGAAATAAATCTGGATCTTTTAAATAATGAAAGATTTAAAACCCCGCTTATAAGAGACGAAAATTTGAATTTAACATTAAAAGAGCTTGAGGGTATTATAAATTCTAAATAATTTATATGAAAAAAGACCTTCCAAAAATAGATGAGCATAATTTTCCTATCATTTTTAAACATCTTACCTATTTCATAAAGGATGAGGTTTTAAAAACAGGGATAAATAAGGTTGTATTGGGGCTTTCGGGCGGCATCGATTCTGCCGCAGCCTGCTATCTTGCTTCGGCTGCTCTGGGCAAAGATAATGTTGCCGCCTTGCTTATGCCATACAAAAGCAGCGCTAAGTCAAGTTTGGGAGATGCCATGAAGGCGGTTAAGGCGCTCGGTATTTCTTATTATATAATCGATATTACAAAACAGATAGACGATTATTTTCAGGCAGAAAAAGACGGCGCCCGGGTTAATGACATTAAAGTTAGAATGGGAAATAAAATGTCAAGGGAAAGGATGTCCATTTTATATGATTATTCGTATAAACTTAAGTCTTTGGTGCTTGGAACAAGCAATAAATCGGAGCTTTTATTGGGTTACGGCACAATTTACGGGGATATGGCATCCGCTTTAAATCCTATCGGGGATATTTATAAGACGCAGATATATCAACTTGCCGCATTATTGGGCATTCCTAACAGCATAATGACAAAACCGCCTTCGGCAGATTTATGGCTGGGGCAGTCGGATGAATCAGAGTTGGGCTTTACTTATGAGGCTGCCGACAGCATAATGTACCTTTTGATAGATAAAATGTATAAACCTGAAGTGGTTGTCTCTCTTGGTTATAATGCAGGTATTGTAAATGCCGTCTATAGCAGAATAAAAAAATCGCAGTATAAAAGACGTATGCCTTTAATAGCCAAAGTATCCGAACGCACAATAAATATAGACTTTAGGTATTTAAGGGACTGGTCTTAAAATGCCCGCCCTATATATTATTGCAACTCCGATCGGCAATCTCGAAGACATTACCATAAGAGCGCTTAAGGTAATGAGGCAGGTCGATTTTATTGCCTGCGAAGACACAAGAAAAACAAGAATACTGACTTCGCGCTACCATATAAAAACCCGTTTAATCCCTTATCACGAATATAATAAAAAGCCGGCGGCGGACGGCATTGTTGCGAATATAATAAAAGGAAAAGATGTTGCCTTAGTAAGCGAGGCGGGAACCCCCTTAATATCGGACCCGGGTTCGTATTTAGTGAGATTATGCGTAGAAAAGGGCATTAAGGTTATTCCAATACCTGGCCCCTCAAGCGTTTTAAGCGCTATTTCGGCAAGCGGCCTCGATGTCTCCGAGTTTACATTTATAGGGTTTTTGCCAAAGAAAGCAGGCAAACGAAAAAAACTTTTAGCTAAACTTAAAGAGGAAAAGAGGGTTTTTATTGTCTTTGAGCCGGGAAGGAGTGTAGAAAAATTACTCGAAGATATTATGGAAATATTAGGAAATATAAGAATTTGCTATGCTAAAGAGTTGACCAAGGTTTATGAATTCGTAAAAACCCGGGATTTAAAAACATTAATAGAAGAAATTAAAAGCAGTCCCGAGCTTTTAAAAGGGGAAATCACCTTAGTTATAGAGCCTTTGCCTTTAAGCGCCGGCCCCCGCAAAACCGATTTTGACGGAGTTGTTTATTAAATTTTATGTTTTTACCTGATAACCTTAAAATCCTTAAAGTTTGACAGGCTTTCCTGTTCATAAAGTTTAACTTCTTTTACTCTTGAAGAAGGCGGGCCTATATGAACCGTTGCAACCATTTCTTTTATCCTGTCTTCCTCGCCTTCGAAAAAAGCCTCTACATGACCGTCACGGGTATTCTTGACATAGCCTTTTATGCCGATTCTATCTGCCTCAAGCTTGGTGAAATTTCTAAAATTAACTCCCTGAACAATGCCTTTTATTATGACCCTGTATGATTTTGCCGTCATCTTTGCTATGTATAAACCGGTATTTTTCTCAATCCGTATGTTTTTTGATATGGGATAATTTGTGAACTTTTTCTTCCAGAGTTTTTATCTGTTCTTTTAATTCTTTAATTTCCGAGCTGCGGGCAATATCAGCCTTGCTCATGGCTTTTTTAATGGATTCATCGACTAAAGCGGAAAGCTTTGCCTTGTTTGAATCATACACTGTTTTCATTTTTTTTGAAAAATTTTCGGCCTCTTTTTTTCCAAAGTTTTGGTTAACGATAAACTCATCCAGTATCTTTTGAAATCTACCTTCCGTTGTCGTAAGAACCGAACCGATAAATTCGGCAAATTTATCAAGCGGCGTTTTGGGATTTTCCATTTAAAGCCCCCTTTTTAAATATTAACTTGATATAATATTATATAATATGGATATTATGTAATATAGTATGATTGTATCACTAAATATTTTAAAAAGTTTTACCGGTTAATTAATATTAATTATTATTAATCGTGTCGAGCCTTTCTATTTTAGCTTCCTTGCCTTTTTTCTTTCTCAAATAATAAAGCTTAGCCCTTCTAACCTTTCCGCGATAAAGAAGTTCGATCTTGTCGATTAAAGGCGAGTTGACTAAAAAAGTCTTTTCTACGCCTACGCCATAAGAATTTTTCCTGACAGTGAACGAAGAACGCAGGCCGCTTCCTTTTCTTGCGATAACGACTCCTTCGAAAACCTGGACCCTTTCCTTATCCCCCTCTTTAATCTTTTGATAAACCTTAACCGTATCGCCGGACTTAAAAACGGGGGTATCGGTTTTTATGGACGAATTTTCAATCTTTTCAACGATATTCATTTAAGACTCCTTATTTTTATTAATTTTATTTTAAAAATAGGTATTTTAATATAATATCCATAACTAATCAACTGATTTTTTATCCGCCTTACGGTTAACTAAATCAGGCCTGTTTTCCATGGTCTTTTTAAACGCGTTATCTAATCTCCAATCGTTAATTAGTTTATGGTTTCCGCCGAGCAAAACCTCAGGAACGGTAAGATTGTTTATAGCCCTGGGTTTTGTATATTGCGGATATTCAAGCCCGGACTTATATTCTTCCGAAAAGCTTTCTTCGGTAAGAGATTCAAAATTTCCCAAAAAATTTTCAAAATACCTGCAAACAGCTTCAATTAAAACAATGGATGCAATCTCTCCGCCTGATAATACAAAATCGCCGATGGATATTTCCAATGCGGATGTTAATTCCGCAACCCTTGCATCTATTCCCTCGTACCTTCCGCATATAACTATCATATGATTGTAGTTTGAAATTTCCTTTGCGGCTTTTGAATTAAGGAGTTTTCCCGATGCGGACATTATAACGGTAATTAAATTATTTTCGCCGGCGAACGGATATTTTAATTTATATTCGGCTTTTGCAGATTCATAAGCTTCCAAAATAGGATAAGCCATTAAGAGTTGTCCCGCTCCCCCGCCATAAATTTTATCGTCAACCCTTTTATGTTTATCTTTAGAAAAATCCCTCGGGTTGATAATGTTAATCTCCATAACGCCGTTTTTTATCGCTCTGCTAATCAACCCGGTATTAATAAATGAGGTAAAGTACTCGGGCATTATCGAGATTATATCGATTACCCTTTTAGTCCGGCATGTTTGAACATCAAGCTTTTTATTCATTTTGCTCAGATTTTTTTAGATTTTATAATTTTCTTCGTTTTTTACGATAATTATATTATTATAATCTACCCTGAGAATATTTTCATCCGTCATTGGAATCAGATATGTTCCTCCGGTGGATTTTATTTCTATTATGTCTGTGTCGCCCCGATAAACCTCCGTAACGGTTCCGATATTTTCATTTTTACTGTTATAGCAGTTTAAATTAATCAAGTCGAAAATTAAATATTCATTCTTATCAAGGGTTATATCGGTTTTTTTTATAAAAACCCGCTTTTTTTTAAAACTTAAAGCGTCGTCCCTCGAATGAGAATCGTAAGGCTTTATAAGGAAGCCCTTATTTACGGGTCTGATTTTTTCTACTTTAAGCCGCTCATAAGCATTGCCTTTTTTAATGAATAAAGGTATGTCCGCCGAAAATGCTTCGGTATCAGGGTTATATGGTATAAATAAAAGCTCGCCGTTTATTCCGTGCGGTTTGACAAATTCCCCGACGCCGATATAATCGTTCATTTCCCTTGTTTTTTCAATAAAGACATAACCGTATCGCTTGGTTTAGCGCCAAGGCTTATCCATTTGTCGAACTTATCTCTGTCAACCTTAAATTGTAAGGTATTCGAGCAGGGATTATATGTACCCAGTATTTCTATGAATTTTTTTTGAACGGCTTTTTCGCCGGAAGCCGCCACAATCCTGTAAAATGGTTTTTTGTGGGAGCCGATTCTTGCAAGTCTGATTTTTACTGCCATCTAAAATCTCCTTTGTTTTGTTAAAGTTAAAAGTTTTGATAATTATAATTATTGATGATTACCGTTATTAATGCGATTAAATAAAAAATTAAAGATTATTGAACATATTTTTGATACCGCCGATATTTTTCAAATTTCTAAGCGAACCTAATTTCCCGCCCTTAAATGATTTCATCATTTTTTTTACTTCTTCGAATTTGTTTATAAATATATTTACATCGTTGACCGAAGTACCGCTTCCCGCGGAAATTCTCTTTCTGCGGCCGCCGTTGAGTATTGCGGGGTTAAGCCGTTCCTTTTCCGTCATCGAGTTTATGATAGCGTTTATTTTTTTAAATTCTTTTTCGGCGGCTTCAGGGTTGAACTTGTCCTTTATTTTGGAAAAACCGGGTATCATCGAGGCAATCTGACCGACGCCGCCTATCTTAGAAACCATTTTTAGCTGTTCGGCAAAATCTTTAACCGTAAAATCTTTTTTATTAAGGCTTTCTTCTATGGCTTTTGCCGATTTTTCGTCCACGACGTTATGGGCTTTTTCGATGAGGCTCATAACATCGCCCATGCCGAGTATCCTGCCTGCTATCCTTTCTCCGTAAAAGGGTTCGAAATCGCTTAATTTCTCGCCGACGCCTATAAATTTTATCGGTTTATCCACGGTTTTTTTGATGGAAAGAGCGGCACCGCCCCTGGAATCGCCGTCAACCTTGGTAAGAACAACCCCTGTTATGCCTATCGCCTCGTTAAATGTTTTTGCAACAGTAACGGCGCTCTGGCCAAGCATAGAATCGGCGACGAAAAGTATTTCATTAGGGTTAAATTTGTTTTTGAGGGTTTTTAATTCTTCCATCAAAGGCTCGTCGATTTCAAGGCGTCCAGCCGTGTCTATTATCAGTGTATCGTAAGCATGCTTTTCGGCGATTTCTAAGGCGTTTTTGACTATTTCTTCGGGTTTCTGCGTAATCCCGCCGTCCTTTTCCGGGGTTTCGTAAACCGGAATGTTTATACTTGCGCCGATTTTTTTAAGTTGAAGAACGGCGGCAGGTCTATAGACATCCGCGGGAACGAGATAAACGCTCCGCTTTAACCCCCGCAAATAGAGGGCAAGTTTTCCGGCGGTCGTAGTCTTACCCGAACCCTGAAGACCGGCGAGCATAATGACGACAGGCGGCTTAGCTTTAATATTAAGGGGTTCGTGGCCGCCGAGAAGGCTTGTCAGCTCGTCGTGTATAATTTTAATTATCTGCTGGGACGGCGTAAGACTGTCCATAACCTTTTCGCCGACAGCCTTGTTCTTGACCGATTCGATAAATTCCTTGACTATGAGGTAGTTTACATCGGCTTCGAGCAGGGACAGCCTGACCTCTTTGAGAGCGTCCTCGATATTTTTCTCGGAAAGCTTCCCATACCCGCGAAGGTTTTTAAATACCTTTTCTAATTTTAAGCTAAGTCCGTCAAACATGGTATATACTGAACAAGATTTATTTTTAGTAGTTTAAATTTAAGCGATTAAAATGTTTTTTGTTGTAAAGTTTTTATTTTATTAGTTTTTGAAATTTTTGTCAATGTCATTCCCGCGAAAGCAGGAATCCAGTGTTTTTAAACTATTGAGGTCAATTTATTGTTTTCTATCGGCAATTTTGGGCAAGCTCCAAGGACAGATAGGTATGAACATACTTACCAGTATAAAAAAGCAACCAATAATGATAAGGGTGAGATTATGTTCGTACTTAAGGCTATGAGGACATCCAAAATTATCCAAAGTTTTTTCTGTAGTTAATGGCTTCCGAAAGCGTGTCTTTGTCAACATATTCAAGGTCGGAACCTATCGGTATTCCCCTTGCCAGAGCGGTTATATGAACATTGTAAGGTGATAATATTTTTTGAATATAAACCATAGTGGCTTCGCCGTTAGAATTGGGGTTTAGTGCAAGGATTATTTCCTCGAAGCCGCCCTGCTCCACCCTGAACGCAAGTTCTTTAAGTTTTATATCCGAAGGGGTTATTCCCTCCAAAGGATTTATTAAGCCGTGGAGGACATGATAAAAGCCGTTAAAGTTGCCGCTTTTTTCGAATACATATATTATTTCCGGATTTTCCACGACGCATAATAATTTAGAGTTCCTAGAGGTATTTTTGCATATAGGGCAAAAATCTTCTCCGCTCAGATTAAAACAATTTTTGCAAAGTTTGATATTTTGTTTTCCATCTTTTATGGCATTTGCAAGGCTATATGCTACCGATTCGTTTTGGGATAATATGTAAAACGCAAGCCTTCTTGCGGATCTTTCGCCTATTCCGGGAAGTTTTTTAAAGGCGGACACAATATCTCTAATATAATCGGATTGATTAATCGACATAAGTCTTGGATATAATTTAGATATAATATTGTTTTAAATTATTAAAAAAGGCCGGGTAAGTTAAGTCCGCCTGTTAATTTGGACATTTCATTCGTAACCATATCTTTTGATTTATTAAGGGCTTCGTTAATAGAGGCGACTATAAGGTCTTGAAGCATTTCGGCATCGTCGGGATTAATAACGGCTTTATCTATCGTTATGGATATAAGTTCCTGTTTTCCGTTCACTTTTGCCGTAACCATACCGCCGCCGGAGCTGGATTCGACAATTTTCGAACCGAGTTCTTCCTGCATTTTAAGCATATCCGATTGAAACTTTTGAGCTTGTTTTAACATTCCTGCCATATTTTTGGACATTTTAACATTCCTCCAGATTTCTATTTGTGTTTATATTATATTATTCTATAATTTTTTTTAAAAAATAACAAGGCGGTTTCACTTTTTAGGTTACTTTTTAGTCCTATCTATCCTTTCGATATCTTTCCCGAAAATGTCTTTTATGCTTTCCATGATTATGCTTTCATCGAGTTTTTCAGCTTCGTTGGCTTTAATGCCGTCATCTATTAAAGCGTTAGTTTCCTGCTTACCATTTTCTTGAGCTAATTTTTCATCTATTTTATCGAAGTGGGCAAAGAATTCGTCTGATCCTCCGTGCGTATTATTACCGTCATTCGGCGCTATTTTAACTTGCCTGTCCGTTTGCGCCGGAGCGGGAGCGGCGGTTTTCGGCAGCGGCTGACGAAGTGCAAAGGATGAGTCAAATGCGGGTGGAGGCGGTGTCAGAGCCTCATCGTTTAAATTAAACTTGCCGGTTTTACCCTCCATTTTTGGATTTTCTGCCGGATTTGTTTTAAGCGATATAAATTTATCGATTTTATTTATGAGTTCCGTTACATTATGTTTAGGTGGAATATTTATAAGCCTGAACAGAGTAAGTTCAAGCGTTAATGAAGGGGAAGAGATTTTTTGATATTTGGTGTCCGAGTTGAGTAATATATCTATCATATCGAGAAGTTCCTCCGAGTGTTTTTGTCCGGCAAGGGGAATTAAAGCATTTATTTCTTCATCCGTCATATCGTTAATCAGGTCTTTATATTTTAGTTTTATTATTAAAATATTTCTGATGTAGAATGCAAGCTGTTTTATAAACTGCCTTATATCCGCCCCGGAGTCATGTATTTCTTTTGCCAGCTTGATGGAAGCTTCATAATCCTTCTTAAAAATTGCGTAGGTAAGATCAACGATCGCCGCTTTAACGGTTAATCCAAGAACCGGCGATATATCTTCTTTTATATCTTTTCCGAAGTACGATATAATAGTGTCAAAGGTTGTGAGAGAGTCCCTAACGGATCCGTCAGCCAAAGAGGCCATAATCATTAAGTTTTCATCGGTAACGGAAATGTCTTCCGCAGCCGCAATCTCTTTTAATTTACGGTAAATTATATCGGTCGGTATTCTTTTGAAGTTAAACCTTTGACACCTCGATAAAATAGTTTCGGGGACTTTGTGCAATTCGGTTGTTGCAAAAATAAATTTAGCGTGGGCGGGAGGCTCTTCGAGCGTCTTTAAAAGAGCATTAAAGGCGCTATTTGAAAGCATGTGAACCTCGTCGATGATGTAAATTTTATATTTAAAACTCTGCGGCAGATATATTATGTTTTCCTTTAAATCCCTTATTGCGTCAACGCCGGTATTCGACGCCCCGTCGATTTCTATAACATCCACCGAGCTGCCGTTTTGAATCTGGACACATGCGGAGCAAACGCCGCACGGATTTATCGTAGGACCGTTTTCGCAGTTAATCGATTTTGCAAGTATTCTTGCAATAGATGTTTTACCGACTCCCCTTGTGCCGGAAAATATGTAGGCATGGGCAATCCTATCGTGAATAACGGCATTTTTAAGCGTTTGGACAATGTTATCCTGCCCCGCTATTTCATCGAAAATTTTTGGTCTGTATTTTCTGGCAAGCACTTGATACATATTTTATAATTATACCATATAATAATACAAGTTTTGCAAGTTATGATTGATTTTTATAAAAAAAATTGCTAAACTTAACAATCTATGCAAAAATCCGAAGAAAATTTTAATAATTTCAAAGATTTTCCGAAAAATTACGACTATCAGGCGGTCGAAAAAAAGATAGCGCAGTATTGGGAAGATAACGATACATATAGTTTCGATTTCTTTGATACCGAAAAGGAAATTTTTTCGGCCGATACGCCTCCGCCTTATGTTTCGTCCGCCCATCTCCATGTCGGGCATGTAATGAGTTATTCTCAGGCCGAGTTTATCGTCAGGTACAAAAGAATGAAAGGGTTTAATGTGTTTTATCCGATGGGTTTCGACGATAACGGTCTTCCGACGGAGCGGTATGTCGAAAAAAAGTATAAAATAAACAAGTCGAAGATAACGAGGGAAGAGTTTATAGACCTTTGCTTAAAAGAGACGAAGATTGGCATCGAGACGTATAAAGCCTTATGGAAATCCGCAGGAATAAGCGTCGATTACCGGCTGTCATATTCTACGATAGATGAAAGATGCAGGAAAACATCCCAAAAATCATTTATTGATCTTTACCATAAGAAGCTGATAGAAAGGAGGAACGAGCCTATTTTATGGTGCCCTCAATGCAGAACCTCGCTTGCGCAGGCGGATATTATAATAGAAGAATTAAACGGTATTTTGTACGACATAGAATTTAAGTCATCGTCTGGACAGGGTCTTATAATATCCACAACCCGCCCCGAATTACTGGGGGCATGCGTTGCGATTTATGCCAACCCTCTTGACGACAGATACAGGTTTTTAAACGGGCAAAGCGTTAAAACCCCTCTATATAATAAAGATGTTCCCGTTAAATATGATGAAACCGTAGATATAAATTATGGAACGGGTTTGATGATGGTTTGCACCTGGGGCGATGCCGAAGATGTTAGAAAGTGGAAGGAGAATAAACTGGACACGGCTATCATTATAGATAAGGCGGGAAGATTAAATGAAGCGTCAGGGGCTTATAGCGGATTAACCGTAAGGGATGCAAAAAGAGCGATAGTAGATGACCTCAAGAAATTATCGCTTATAAAAGGGGAAAAACCGCTTTTGCATAATGTCGGCGTTCATGACAGGTGTGAAACTCCCGTCGAATTTATTCGCGAGCTTCAATGGTTTATAAAAATTTTAGATAATAAAGATAAATTCTTAGAGGCTGCAGGTGAAATAAAGTGGCACCCCGATTTTATGAAACCGAGGTACGACGAATGGGTTAATAATTTAAAATGGGACTGGAATATATCGAGGCAAAGATTTTACGGCGTACCCTTTCCTGTCTGGTATTGCGCAAATTGCGGCGAAGTAATCCTTGCAAAAGAGGACGAACTGCCCGTGGACCCTGCCGCAGCCGAGCCCGATATTATTAAATGTCCTAAATGCGGCGGAAAAGAATTTAAACCCGAAACCGATGTTATGGACACATGGATGACATCGTCGATGACCCCCCTGATTAACGCCTTATGGGCATATGATTCCCGCGCCGCCGATAAAAAAAAACTTTTAGATAGGATTTACCCGATGAGCCTGCGGCCGCAGGCTCAGGAAATTATCCGAACATGGTTATTTTATACCGTCGTAAAATCTATTTATCATACGGGCAATATTCCGTTTAAAAATGTTATGATAAGCGGCTGGGGACTTGATAAAAACGGCAAAAAGATGTCTAAAAGCTTAGGTAATTTTGTAGGACCCGAAGAAATAATAAATAAATATTCCGCGGATGCCTTAAGATACTGGGCTTCAAAGGCAAATCTGGGGCAGGATTTAAGGTTTAACGAAGAAGATGCCGCGAACGGCAGAAGGCTTTTAATTAAATTATGGAATGCGGCAAGGTTTTTAATCACAAATGTCAACGAAGGATTTAATCCGTATGAGAAAGACGTATCGGAACTTGAATTGGGCGAAGTCGATAAATGGGTTATTACGGAATTCGAAAACACTTTAAAGATATGCGGGAACTATATGGAATCTTACGAATACTCCTCAAGTTTAAAGGCAATGGTCGATTTCTTTTATAATGTATATTGCGATAATTATCTCGAAATTATAAAAAATGTTTTTTGGGACGAGGAAGAAGAAAATTTTGACAGAAAAGATAAGGCTTTAAATGTTATGTATTTTGTTTCATTCAATATGATAAAAATATTTGCTCCATTTTTTCCGTTTATTACGGAAGAATTGTATCTGTCGTTTTATAAAAATTTTGAAAAGGCCGGCAGCATTCATTTGTCAAATTGGCCAGACTACAGAAAAGAACTTACCTTCGAATCTTCCATAAAAACCGTTAAAATTTTATTGAATATTCTCGAGGCTTCAAGAAAATTAAGAACAAGTTTAAATCTTCATCAAAATCATAAGATTGACAAACTTTTAGTTAAAACGTTGAATAACGATTATATAAGCATCTTAAACAGCGTGAACGGCGATATAAAATCTGCCGCACGGGCGAAAAGAATGATATTTTCCGACGAAGCGGATTTTAAAACCGCGGATGATAACCTGTTTATAAAGATAGAAAAATGAACATTGACATTTTAATGTTTTATTAATAATATAGCATATATTTTAAAAAATTGGTTTAATTCAGATTAATAAAAGGAGATTTATATGGCAAATCCAAAGAAAAGACACTCAAAATGCAGGAGGGATAAAAGAAGAACTCATGACAGCCTTGAGGCAACTAATTATTCAAAATGCCCGAATTGCGGGGAGCCCGTGCTTCCGCATAGAATGTGCGCTAATTGCAAAACATACAGGGGACGGGTTATAATTGCGGCAGCCGAATCAAAAGCTTGATTATACAAATTATATAAAAGAGTTAACGGGCGTTAAAATTTTACCTACAAATGGGGAAATTATAAATGATTAGAATAGCTCTGGACGGCTTTGGTTCAGATAAGGCGCCGGAACCCGAGGTTTTAGGGGCAATAGCCGCCGTAGAGTCGGATGAGGGATTAGAGATAATACTCACCGGGGATGAGGCCGCATTAGAGAGCGCTTTTAAAAAAAACGGGCATATGCCATCAAGGGTTAAGATAAAGCATGCTCCTGAGCGGATTACAATGAAGGATTCCCCGTCTTCTATCGTAAGGAATAAAAAAAACTCTTCTTTGCGTATTGCTTACGAACTTGTAAAGAATAAAGAGGCGGATGTCGTTATCAGCGCGGGTAATAGCGGGGCATCTTTGGCTATCGCTATGTTTGTTTTTAAGCGGACCAAGGGGATAGACAGGCCTGCGATAGCTACTATTATGCCGGCAATCGGCGGCTATACCGTTTTGATAGACGCGGGAGCGAATGTCGATGTCAAACCCTATCATCTTGCTCAATTTGCAATAATGGGCGCCGAATATGCCGCTTTTATGAAGGATATAAAAAATCCGAAGATAGGCCTATTAAGCAATGGAGAAGAGGAATCCAAGGGTAACGATCTTACAAGGGAGGCTTATAAGATTATAAAAAATACCGATTTAAATTTTTACGGCTATGTCGAAGGTAGAGAGATATTTAACGGAAAAGTCGATGTAGTTGTTTGTGACGGATTTACGGGCAATGTTATTTTAAAAGCATCCGAAACACTGGCCGAAACAATATTTAATCTTTTAAAAGACGAAGTGGACAAAAGCCTTATGGCGAAATTAGGGTTTTTTCTTGCTAAAAAATCATTAAAAAATTTTAAAAAACTTGTTGACCACAACGAATACGGCGGGGCGCCGCTTCTCGGGGTTAGCGGGGCGGCATTTATCGCCCACGGCGGCGCAAGCCCAAAAGCAATCGCGAGCGCCATTTTCGTTGCCAAGCACTTTGTCGAAAAAGGGATAACTTTAAATATCAGCCATAAAATAGAAGCCAATGCCGAAAGCGGTTATTTATCCTAATAAAATATAAATTTTGATAGCGAAGGTTTAAAAAATTGATATATTCACAGATTACGGGAATCGGTTCGTATGTTCCGGAAAAAGTGCTTACCAATGAAGAACTTTGCAGTATTGTCGATACATCGGACGAGTGGATTACCTCAAGGACAGGCATTAAAGAAAGGCGGATCGCCGAAGCCGGCTTAACGACATCGGATATAGCCGCCAATGCCGCAAGGCAGGCAATTAAACGGTCGGGGGTGAGCCCGATGGACATAGAGCTTATCATAGTCGGAACGATTACGCCGGATATGATATTTCCGTCCACCGCCTGCATCGTTCAAGAAAAATTAGGGCTGAAAAATGCGGCAGCTTTTGATGTAAGCGCAGGGTGCAGCGGCTTTATTTATTCTTTATCCATTGCGGACAGCTTTATTAAATCGGGCAGATATAAAAATGTATTAGTTATCGGCGCTGACTTACTTTCTAGAATTACCGATTATACCGACAGGTCAACCTGCGTATTATTCGGTGATGGCGGAGGGGCGGCGGTGTTATCCGCAAATACCGAAAATACAAGGGGCATTTTATCGACCCACATACATTCCGAGGGCGGGCATGACAATATACTTAAGCTTCCTGCGGGAGGCTCTTTAATGCCTGCAACCGCCCAGACGGTAAATAATCTTGACCATTATATAAAGATGAAGGGTTCCGAGCTTTTTAAATATGCGGTAAAATATCTTAAAGATGTTGCCGAAGAGGCTATTAAATTTAACGGCCTTAAGCCGGAAGATATCGATTTGTTTGTTCCCCATCAGGCAAATATCAGGATAATAGAAGCCACCGCAAAGAAGTTGTGTTTTCCAATGGAGAGGGTTTTCGTAAATGTGGAGAAGTATGGAAATACTTCAAGCGGTTCAATCCCTATTGCGTTAGACGAAGCGTGCGTTTCGGGCCGCATAAAAGAAGGGGATCTGGTATTAATCGATGCTATCGGCGCCGGACTCGCATGGGCATCTTCTATAATAAGATGGTAAAACTATATAACTATATATATGGTAAAACGGGGACAGACTTAAGCCTGTCCCCTTCTAATAGGATGAAACAATAAAATGATAAAATCTCCCATATGTGATAAAATTGGGATAAAATATCCGATTTTTCAGGGCGGAATGGCATGGGCTTCGAATTATGCTCTTGCAAGCGCCGTTTCAAATGCCGGAGGCTTGGGTATAATAGGGGCGGGACAGATGCCCCCGGATATCCTTGTTAAGGAAATAAGAAAAGCTAAGGAAAATACCGATAAGCCTTTCGGCGTAAATCTTATACTGTATTTGCCCCATATAGACGAACTCGTGGATGCCGTTATACGGGAGGGCGTCCCTGTTGTTACGACTGGAGCCGGAAATGCGGGGCCTTATATAAAAAAATTTCACGAAGCGGGCATAAAAGTAATTCCCGTTATTCCATCGACTGCTCTTGCAAAAAGGATGGAAAAGGCCGGGGCAGATGCCTTAATTGCCGAGGGTACGGAATCGGGAGGGCATATCGGGGAGCTAACCACCATGGTAATTGTTCCGCAGGTTGTCGATAGCGTTAGTATTCCCGTTGTAGCTGCGGGCGGAATTGCGGATTATAGGGGGTTCGCCGCCGCTTTATGTCTGGGCGCAAGCGGCGTTCAAATGGGCACGAGGTTTCTCGCGACTAAGGAATGCCATGTGCATCAAAACTGGAAGGATATGGTAATAAAGGCATCCGATAGGGATACTGTCGTTACCGGAAGGCCGACGGGGCATCCCGTCAGGGTGTTAAAAAATAGGCTCGCGAAAATGTTTCTCGAATTGGAAGAAAAATGTTCGCCGGTCGTTGAATACGAAAAACTCGGCACGGGAAGATTGAAAGCTGCGTCGGTTGACGGGGATATCGAAATGGGTTCTTTAATGAGCGGCCAGATTGCGGGATTGATAAAAGAGGAAAAAACCGTAAAAGAGGTTATAGAAGAAATAATTTTTCAGGCAGAGGATTTTATTAATAATATGCCTAAATTTATAAAAGGTTAAATGGAAAAAATAGTAAACTCTAATATCGCGTTTGTCTTTCCGGGACAGGGGTCTCAGCACACGGGCATGGGAAAGGATATTTTTGAAAATTTTAGCGAAGCAAGGCTTATTCTCGAAGAGTCTTCGGATGTCTTAGGCATGGATATGAAAAAGTTAATTCTGGGGGACGATGAAAGGCTGCTTAATTTGACCGAAAATACCCAGCCCGCTATTTTAACCGTGAGCATAGCCATACTCAAAGCGATACAAAAAGAAACGGGTCTTAATCCGGTTTGCGTTTCGGGCCATAGTCTCGGCGAGTATAGCGCCAATGTTTTTGCAGGTTCTTTGGATTTTTTGCATGCCCTTTTAATCACGAAAAAAAGGGGGGTTTTTATGCAAAATGCGTGTCCCGTGGGTTTTGGCAGGATGGCGGCAATAATTGGATTTGACGAGGATATTATAAAATCGGTAATTAATAAGATAAACGGTTTGGATAATAAAGACAAGGTATTTATAGCGAATTTTAATTCGCCCGTTCAAACCGTTATATCGGGGGAATCCTTCTCTGTGGACGAGGCATGCGCCGTTCTTAAAGAACGGGGAGCCAAAAAGACTGTTATATTGCCGGTCAGCGCCCCGTTTCATACGCCGTTTATGGAAGAGGCAAAGGGTAATTTGTCAGCCTATTTTAAAGAAGACTGGTTTTCTGATGCCCATTGCGAAATATTTTCAAATGCCGCCTCTTTAAATTATTCTAAAAAAAATGATGTTATCAGGCTTCTTTTGGAACAGATAACTTCTCCCGTGAGATGGAGCGAGTCCGTTTTGAATATGAAGAAAATATTTAATGTTTCCACCTTTATCGAAATCGGACCTTCAAATGTTTTAAGTTCTTTAATAAAAAGGATAGATAAAGGGGTCAATTCTTTATCTGTTAATTCCGTTGCGACATTAAAAGAATTGGAAAAATTTTTACTTGTTAATAACTAACGGGAAATCTAAACCGGTATTTTATCTGTAAGTTAATTATAATTTATGTCTTATTGTATCGATTTAAGCGGTAAGGTAACGATTGTTACGGGAGGATATGCGGGAATCGGGTTGTCCATTGTCAAAAGCCAACTTTCGGCAGGGGCAAGGGTTATAATTCTGGGCAAGACCTATAACAAGTTTTTAGATATTCATGACGAACTTAAAGAAATTTCAGATGAATTCGACTTCTACGAGCTCGATATAAAAAATTCTCAAGAGGTAACGGATATTATACGGAAAATAGAAGCAAAGGAGTCAAAAATAGACGTTCTTGTCAATAACGCCGGCATTGTTAAGGATTCTCTGCTTATAAGGATGAGCGATGAAGACTGGCTCGATGTGCTTGATGTCAATTTAAACGGACTGTTTTATGTTACGAAAAATGTGTTGAAATATATGGTAAAAGCTAAAAGCGGCAGGGTAATTAATATAACATCCGTAATCGGCGAAACAGGCAACGCGGGTCAGGCAAATTACGCGGCAGCCAAGGCGGGAATTATTGCCTTTACTAAATCTATTGCTAAGGAATATGCCGCCAGGGGCATAATTGCAAATGCCGTCGCTCCCGGTTTTATAAAGTCGTCCATGACCGATAAATTACCGGAGGATATAAAAGACGGGATAAAAAAGACAATCCCGTTAAGCCGCATCGGCGACCCAACCGATGTTTCGAATGCGGTGCTTTTTTTATCATCTATTTTATCGAATTATATCACTGGCGCCGTTATTAATGTAAACGGCGGAATGTTTATGCAGTAATTTAATAATAAAAATATTACCTTAACTCACTGTTAGAGACTATAAAAATTGATTCAACAAGTTATAAATATTGGATTCCCGCTTATGCGGGAATCCAGAAAAAGAAATTTCTAACGGTGAGTTAAGGTATTAATTAATTTTATGAATTTAAATTAATTAACAAGGAGGGGGTGAAAAAGTAAATGTCAGTGGAAAAAAGGGTTAAAGAAATAATCGTCGAGCAGCTCGGGGTTACTCCCGATGAGGTTACGAACGAGGCTTCATTTGTCGAAGACCTTGGCGCGGATTCTTTGGACACCGTAGAATTGGTTATGGCTTTTGAAGAGGAGTTCGGGATAGAGATATCCGATGAAGATGCCGAAAAGATTAAAACGGTTCAAGATGCAGTTTCATATATCGATGAGCATACAAAATAATTTGCATCTTTATTATTAAAACCATCAAAATAAAGATTTATAACGGATTTATTATGAGAACAGTTAATTGCGATAGAAGAGTCGTCATTACGGGACTTTCCATGATTACTGCGCTTGGTAACGATACTGAATCGTCCTGGAATAAGATGATAAAAGGGGAAAGCGGCATCGGTTTAATTACCCGCTTTGATACGGAAAGCTACGCGACTAAGATAGCCGGCGAGGTAAAAGGGTTTAATCCCGAGAGATTTATCGACAAAAAAGAAGTTAAAAAAATGGACCAATTTATTCATTACGCTTATGCCTGTTCCAAAATGGCCATTGATATGTCTGGACTTGGGATTACGAAAGAAAATGCTCACAGGGTCGGCGTATGGATTGGCGCCGGCATCGGCGGACTTATGACCATAGAAAAGTATCACACGCTGCTTTTGGAAGGAGGACCTAAAAAAATTTCGCCGTTTTTTATCCCGATGCTTTTAATAAATCTGGCGCCGGGCCAGATTTCAATAATGACGGGAGCTAAAGGCCCTAACGCCAGTACCGTATCTGCCTGTTCCACAGGCACCAATTCCATTGGCGACGCGTACAAAATAATAGCAAGGGGAGACGCCGACGCGATGATAGCGGGCGGCGCCGAATCTACGATTACCCCGCTCTGTATTTCGGGTTTTAACGCGATGAAGGCGCTTTCCATAAGAAACGACAGATCG
>JAKBNN010000017.1 GCA_021831025.1 bacterium
ATAAAACTTTGCTTTTGCCAAGCAGTTCTTCAAATTCGCTTATAAGTTTTTGATTCATAATTCCATAAATAATCGGATTACTTTTTCTTCTGGATTCCCGCTAAAGCGGGTTGGGACACTAGTTGGGTAAAAAGTTAAATTCCGTTATTGTCATTCCCGCGAAAGCGGGAATCCAGAAAATAAAATCATAAATCGGGATTTGGGTTATTAATTTTTATCTTTCTTTTATCGCCTCCGCAACCTGTTTAAAAGCAATTGCCCTGTGGGATATTTTATTTTTCTCCGAAGAATCAATCTGCGCAACGGTTTTACCCAGTTCTGGAACAAAAAATACCGGGTCGTAACCGAAACCATTTAGCCCGCTTATCTCATGAGAAACCAAGCCATTTAGCTCTCCGTCTAAATACCGAAATTTATCCATTTTTATATCGTAAAGACAGGCAAGGCAGACAAATTTGGCGCGCCTGTTTTCTATGCAGTCTTCCTTTGTCCTCATCGTATCAAGCAACTTATTAATATTTTCCGTATCCGAAGCATTTTCGCCTGCATATCTTGCGGTAAAAAGACCCGGTTCGCCCCCTATGCACTCGACCTCCAGCCCCGAATCCTCGCTAACTATATAATCCAAACTTAGTTCCGATTTTAGCTTCGTGTTGTCATTTAAAAATTTCAGATAACCTTCCGCTTTAATTTTAGCATTCTCTTCGTAAGTTCTACCGTTTTCGATTATTTCTACCTGAAAACTTCTATCGAGATAAACTAAATTTAAACCGGCATAATTGTCGATTATTGATTCAATCTCATGAAACTTATGGGCATTTCCGGTAGCTATCAGTACATTAATCATTTGTTAGCAAAAAATGCGGAAAATTTATTTATGTTTATTTATTTAGAAAGGAAACTACATTGCGCCGTCTATCGCCTTTTGCTGCAGTTCCGTAATTTTCGATACGGCGCTTTTTGAAAGTTCGTAAAGTTTCGTCAGCATATCTAACTCAATAGGCGTTTTTTCCGCACACCCTTGAACCTCGATTATCTTCCCCGACCCTGTTAAAACAAAGTTAAAATCCAGCTCGGCAACGGAATCTTCTGAATAATCTAGATCAACTAAAATTTCACCCTTTACTATTCCGATACTGATAGCTGCCGCCGAGTCATAAAAAGGCATTTTTTCGATATCGCCCTGTTTGATAAGATTTAAGAACGCCAGATAGGCGGCAACATAAGCTCCGGTTATCGAAGCCGTTCTTGTCCCGCCGTCCGCGCTTATAACATCGCAATCTATTAATACGGTTATGTCTGGAAAATCCGAAAAATTAATCACAGATCTGAGAGACCTCCCGATTAACCTTTGTATTTCCTGCGCTCTTCCGTTAATCCTTCCTTTGACCGAATCCCTCGGTATCCTGTTTTGCGCCGACCTCGGAAGCATAGAATATTCGGCGCTCAGCCATCCTTCTCCCTTATCTTTTAAAAATGGGGGTACTTTATAGTCAACCGAAGCGGTACAGATAACCTTAGTGTCCCCTGCTTCTATTAAACACGAACCTTCCGCATATTTCATATAATTCGGCGTTATTACCATCGGTCTCGCTTCGCCGCTTAACCTGTTTTTCTTTCTTGCCAAAGTATTTTCTCCTAATTCCACTTTTTATTCTTAATGAAAAATATGAAAAGGTCTTTCAACCTAATTACATTAAGTAATTTTACATTAATGAGCGAGCATAACGCAGGAATATCGTTTAATAAAGAATCCTTGTCCGAAATTACCGTTAAAACATCATCCTGTTTTAAAACCTTAAGTTTTTGGACGACCGCCCAAACAGGCGGCCCTCAGCAAAGCCCTCTGATATCAAGGCTGATGTTCCCATAATTTAAGTAAGATTTGTCCTCCATTTTTTCTCCTTAATATTTTTTCGCCTTAATTAATTTAGCCGCTCAAGCCGCCTTAAAGGCGGCATCTAAAATGCCGTTGACAAAAGAAGGGGATTCGTCGTTTCCGAATTTTTTAGCTATTTCCACGGATTCGTTGATAATAACATTTTTAGGCGTTTCGGGATGAAATAAAATCTCATAAACCGACAGCCTTAAAAGGTTTCTGTCAATTCTCGACATCCTTTCTATAGACCAATTCTTTGATACCTTTTTAATAATGCTATCGATCCTTTCTAAATTAAGCAAGGTTCCTTGGGAAATGTCGAAAAAAAAATCGTAAATCTGGGATGTATCCCTTTTAAATCCGTCTCTAATAAGGCTTTCCGAAGCAAAATCATTATAAAAACTTCTTATTTTATAATCTAACCCGTTTATGTCCCCATCCGTTTCATATAAAAACTGCAATGCCAGTTCCCGTGCCTTTCTTCTTTTTGTCATAAAATATTAATTAAAGCTGCGTTATAAAAATATATGTTGGATTTACGCCTTTTTAATCTTAGAATAAAGGCTTGCCATTTCGACGGCGGACATTGCGGCATCAAAACCCTTGTTCCCCATTTTTGTCCCGGCACGCGATATCGCCTGCTCGATAGATTCTGCCGTTATAATTCCGTAACTAACGGGAATACTCGAACTGACGGAAAGCTCGGATAGCATTTTGGTAACCTGCGAGGATAAAAGATCAAAATGGTTAGTCTCGCCCCTTATAAGTGTGCCAAGGCAGATTACCGCATCAAATTTTTTAGCATCGATTAATTTTTTGACCGCCATAGGAAGCTCAAACGCTCCCGGAACTTTAACGACGGTAATATCTCCTTCGTTAGCGCCGGCTCTTTTTAAGTAATCTAATGCGCCGTCCAAAAGTTTACTGTTAACAAATTCATTAAACCTCGACATAACAACGCCAAATTTAAAACCTGCAGCTTTAAGCTCTCCTTCGATTAAATTAAAATTGCCCATCTCATACCCCTACGATTTAATTTTATTTAATTTTATTACTACTTTATTTTTAATATATGCCCTAATTTTTCTTTCTTTGTTTTTAAATAGTGCCTATTGGTTTCATTTGGGCATATCTCTACGGGAACTCTTTCGACCACGCTAAGTCCGTACCCTTCAAGTCCGATTATTTTTTTTGGATTATTGGTCATAAGCCGCATTTTCCCTACGCCCAAATCTACCAGTATTTGCGCCCCCATTCCATATTCTCTTAAGTCCGCTTTAAATCCCAATTTTTCATTTGCTTCAACCGTATCATAACCCTCATCCTGAAGATTATAAGCCTTTAATTTATTTACAAGCCCGATGCCCCTGCCCTCTTGCATAAGGTAAAGAATAACCCCTTTGCCTTCCTTGTCTATCATCTCCATCGCGGTTTTTAACTGGTCGCCGCAATCGCACCTTCTGGAACCGAATATATCGCCCGTAAGGCACTGGGAGTGGACTCTGACGAGAACAGGCTCGTTTCGTTTAATATCTCCTTTTGTAAGAGCAATATGTTCTTTAAAATCGATATTATTGGAATATACTATAATTTTAAATTCGCCTGCAAATTCTGTCGGTATTACGGATTCGACAAGTCTTTCGACATGTTTTTCATGCTTAAGCCTGTAATTTATGAGATCTTTAATCGTCAGTATTTTTATATCCCATTTTTTTGAAAACTCTGCCAAGTCCGGCATCCGTGCCATAGTTCCGTCGTCTTTCATTATTTCGCATATAACCCCATAGGGTTTTAACCCGCCGATACGGGCAATATCGATTGATCCCTCGGTTTGGCCCGTCCTTGTTAAAACCCCCCCGTTTTTGCCCCTTAAAGGGAAAATATGTCCCGGCCTGACTAAGTCGGCCGGTTTTGCATCGTCTTTTATCGCGGTCAATATGGTTTTTGCCCTGTCATGTGCGGAAATACCGGTTGTAACGCCCTCCTTTGCCTCGATTGATACCGTAAACGCCGTGGTAAATTTAGATTCATTATTGGTAACCATCGGGGGCAAATCTAAACTGTTAGCCTTTTCTTCGGTTAATGTCAAACAAATCAATCCTCTCGCGTATTTTGTCATAAAATTTATTATTTCGGGGGTAACATATTCGGCTGCTACAACCAAATCCCCCTCGTTTTCCCTATCCTCGTCATCGACAAGTATAATCATCTTTCCCGCTTTTATATCTTTCGCCGCTTCTTCGACCGTAGCCAAATTCATAAAGTTTTTTCACCTCTTGCGCACAATTTTATTAAAATGCCCGTTTTTATAAATAACCGTTTTCGGATAAAAATTCATAGGTTAAACCGCTGTAAGTCCCATTGTTCGGATTAAGCGGGCGTTCTGTTCCCGTCTTTTCATTTCCGTTGCGGATAATATCATCTACCCTTTTTACTATTGTTTTTTCTAAAATATCTGATTCAAGATTGACACAGTCTCCTATCTTTTTAAAACTTAAATTTGTTTCGTTATATGTTAAAGGAATTATGCTTACAAAAAAAACATCATTTTTAAATTCGTTAATAGTTAAGCTAATCCCGTCGATAGCAATAGAGCCCTTTTTTATCAAGTAATTTTTGATGTCGTCATTTATCGTATTAAAAATTTTAATACCCATAACAAAAGAGTTATTAGCAGGCTTTTTGAAGACTATTTTACCGATGCCGTCTATATGCCCTAATACAAAATGACCCGAAATGTCCGAGTTTGCCGAGAGGGCGGGTTCGATGTTGACTTTTTCGCCTATTTTGAAGTATCTTAAAGTGGATGCAAGATAAGTTTCCGGCGTAAAATCAAAGAAGAGTTCCCTGTAATTAATTTTCCTGACCGTCAGGCACAAACCGTTTACGGCGACGCTCTGTCCTATATAGGCATTTCTCCCCGTCAGGGGAGCGATTATTGACAAAATACCCTTATTTATGGATTTAACAACCCCTTTTTCTTTTATTATCCCGCTAAACATACGCAGCCAAAATTCATGTTTAATTTATTAATCTTTTGGATAATATGTTAAAAAAATTTCATCGCCTATCTTTTTTGCGTTTAAATCATAAAATTTTAACATATTTTTATTTTTTAAATCCAGGGTTTCAAACAAATTCACCCCGTCTTCGTTTCCAAATATATAAGGCGTTATGTTAAATATTAACTTATCGTAAAGCCTCCCGCCAATTAAGGAATTGAAAAGATTCGGCCCTGCTTCTGCCAGTATGCTCGTTATTTTAAGTTCGGCGCATATCTTAAATATCTCTTTCAGGTCTAACAATCTTTTATCTTTATCATTATAATACACATCCTTTATAATTGCACCTGTTTCTTCCAAAAGCAGTTTTTTTTTACTCTTTTCATTATTGTAATCCTTATCCGTAAATATTAATACCGTTCCGTAAGTCTTAAAAATTTTTGCCCCCGGCGGCACGGATAAATCCCTGTCTAAAATTATTTTTGTATATCTTTTATTTAAAAACTTATTCTTTATATCTCTATTATTTATTCGGACATCCAGCATCGGATCGTCGTTTATTACCGTTTTTGCCGAAACCATTATAGCATCGTTTGCCAATCTTAAATAATGCGTATGTTCTAGGGATTTTTTCGAGGAAATATACGACTTTTTCCCGATATTTCCGTGCCCGATTTTACCGTCTAGAGTTATCGCCTCTTTAACGGTTATAAAGGGAAGTCCGCTCGTAATATATTTAAAAAATACCTCATTAAGTTTTTTAGCTTTTTCCTCAAAAATTCCGTAAGTTACTTCGATACCGTTATTTTGCAGATAATCAAATCCTTTTCCCGATACCGACGGGTTCGGGTCCTTCGTCGCCGCCACCACCCTCTTAATTCCATATTTTTTAATGGCATAAATACAGGGAGGCGTTTTGCCGAAATGACTGCAAGGTTCTAAGCTTACATAGATAGTGGCGCCTTTTGCCCTTGAACCGGCCTTTTTTAAAGCCGCTATCTCGGCATGCGGCAAACCTGCTTTTTCATGATAGCCGTCCCCGACCGCCAGTCCGTTTTTAACGACAATCGCTCCCACCATAGGATTGGGAGAAGTAAAGCCCTCCGCCCTTTTTGCAAGATTAAAGGTTTGGGCGATAAAGTATTCATCGATATCTTTGTTTTGATAGTTCATATAAATTTAGAAAGGAAAGATATTAAGACTGCTTTTTAATAAGCTCGGAAACATTTTCATAAAGTTCGTTTATGTCTTTAAAGGAGAGATAGACGGAAGCAAAACGGACATAACTTATTGCGTCAAGGCTTTTTAATTTATTAAGGACAAATTTCCCTACATCTTCGCTTTTTATTTCCTTTAAATTTGTTTCGTCAATCCATCTTTCGACGGACTGAACTATTTCTTCGATACTTTGGTATGGAACAGGCCTTTTTTCGCACGCCTTTATAAGTCCGCTTAATATTTTTTGCCTGTCAAACGATTCCCTGCGCCCATCCTTTTTAATTATAAGAGGAGACGAAACAATAATCGTTTCTAATGTAGAAAATCTTTTTCCGCAGACATTGCACTGCCTTTTTCGTCTTGTCAGTTTTCCATCTTTCGATACTCTGGAATCGACAACCTTATCGTCGTCATTAAAACAGAAAGGGCATTTCATATATCCTAATTAATAAAAATTTCAATAAAGCGGAAACTTATCGCACAAAAGCCGAACCTCTTTTTTTACGCCGCCTTTGATGGATTCATCGTGCAGATTATGTAAAACTTCCGATATAAGCTCTCCAATTTTTACCATTTCACCCTCTTTCATGCCCCTTGTGGTTACGGCGGGTGTTCCGATTCTTATTCCGCTAGTTACAAAGGGCGACCTTTCATCGAAAGGAACCTTGTTCTTGTTGACCGTAATGCCGACTTCGTCCAAAAGGGCTTCCGCCTGCTTGCCCGTCATTTCGGATTTTCTGAAATCAACAAGCATAAGATGGTTGTCGGTGCCGCCCGATATTAATTCAAAACCGTTGTTTATAAGGGTATCCGCAAGAGCAGCGGCATTGAAAACTACCTGCCTTTGATAATCTTTAAACTCCTCGGACATAGCCTCTTTAAAGGCAACAGCCTTTGCGGCTATTATATGTTCGAGCGGACCTCCCTGAATTCCGGGAAATATTGCCGAATTTAATTCTTTTTCATATTTAGCTTTTGCTAAGATAATCCCGCCCCTTGGACCTCTAAGGGTTTTATGGGTTGTAGTCGTAACAAAATCTGCGTATGGAATCGGGCTTGGATGAAGGTCGGCCGCGACCAAACCGGCTATATGCGCCATATCTACCATAAGATAACATCCGGCTTCATCCGCAATATCCCTGAATTTTTTAAAATCTATAACTCTCGGGTAAGCGCTTGCCCCGGCTATTATCATCTTCGGCTTATTGTTTAAGGCGGTTTTTCTTAATTCGTCGTAATCGATTGTCTCCGTGTTTTTATTCACTCCGTACGGAATAATATTAAAATATTTCCCTGAAAAATTTACGGGACTTCCATGTGTTAGGTGTCCGCCGTGCGATAAATCCATACCCAAAACCGTATCGCCCGGGGTTAAAAAGGCATAAAAAATAGCCATATTTGCCTGAGAGCCTGAATGGGGCTGAACATTGGCATATTCGGCTTTAAATATATCCTTAATTCTATCTATTGCTATCTGCTCGATACTATCTATGTAATTGCACCCGCCGTAATACCTTTTTTTCGGGTATCCTTCGGCATATTTATTGGTTAAAACGGAACCTTGAGCCTCCATTACCGCTTTTGAAACAAAATTTTCGGAAGCTATAAGTTCTATGGACTGCCTTTGCCTGTTAAGCTCTTTACCTATAAACTCGTAAACCTCGCTGTCGAAATCCTTTAAATCTTTAATATTCAATTTATTACACCTGTAAGTTAATTAAATTTATTAAGTGTTATAAGATTATCGCCGGAGCGGGACATATTAAACTTTTCATATACCTCATTTATTATATCTTTAATCCTTTAATTTTTCCATAGAGGTAATCTTAGAAATTCTGTCTTCATGCCTTCCGCCCTCGTATTCGGACGACATAAATTTGTCGATATATCTTATTGCCTCTGTGGGCGTGGTTGTCCTGCCGCCCAGGGCTAAGACATTGGCATTGTTATGCTTCTTTGCAACCTCCGCCGTATATTCATCATAAGCCAGAGCCGCCCTGATTCCGTTTATTTTATTTGCGGCTATTTCCATTCCGATACCCGTTCCGCAAACGAGAATACCGAAAGAATTCTTATCGTCGTCCGCCTTTACTTTTTCGGCTACCTTAAGGGCGTAATCGGGATAATCCACGCTCTTTAACGAATCCGTTCCCATATCAAGATAATTTATACCTTTCTCTTTAAGATAATTTTTTATAGACTCTTTTAATTCAAAACCGGCATGATCAGACCCTAAGAATAGCATTTATAATATTATTCCTCCCATTTTTTAAAAACTAATGTGGCATTTGTCCCGCCAAATCCAAAAGAATTTGATATCGCGTATCTTACATCGGCCTTTTGCATCACATTGGGAACATAATCCAAATCGCACTCATCGTCAGGTTCGTCTAAATTTATCGTAGGGGGTATTATCCCCGTACTGACCGTTAATGCAGCGGCAACCGCTTCTATTCCGCCGGCCGCTCCAAGCGCATGTCCTATCATGGATTTAATGGAACTAATTTTTAACTCCTTAGTTTTATCCTTAAAAAGCTGCTTTATAGCCTTAGTTTCGTTTAAATCGTTATAATAAGTGGATGTTCCATGGGCGTTTACATAATCTATATTATCGGGGGTTAACCCTGCGTCCTCTATGGCATTTTTCATACTGTAGTATGCGCCTTCGGCGTTTGGGTCGGGGGTGGAAAGGTGATAAGCATCCGAAGAAAAGCCGTATCCCACAATTTCGGCGATTATTTTTGCGCCCCTTTTTAACGCGCCGCTTAACTCCTCGAGAATAACGATACCTGCCCCTTCGCTTACGACAAAGCCGTCCCTATTTTTATCGAACGGCCTCGAAGCCTTTGCCGGCTCGTCGTTTCTTATGGAAAGCGCCTTCATCGCGTTAAAACCCGAAATACAGAGCGGGGTAATCGTAGATTCGGCGCCGCCCGCTATCATCGCGTCGGCGTCTCCCCTTGCTATTATTTTGTACGCGTC
>JAKBNN010000068.1 GCA_021831025.1 bacterium
GAAAACCCGCAGAACGGGACGGACTCCGGCGTATGTTTTTTGAGTTTTACCGGGCTATAGTGGTCGGGCAAAATCATTAAAGTGTATCCGCTAAATTTTCTAAGACCTCCCCGCACGCCGCCGGCGATAAAATTATCGAAATCCTCTATGGCTTTTATTTTTTTGCTTACGCTTCCTTCATGGGAAGCTTCGTCAGGGGCCTCGACATGTATATATATAAAATCGCCCGAGTTTAAAGACTCGATGCCGTAATCAACTTTGCCTTTGTAATTGGTGTCTAAATATCCCGTAGCTCCCGGAACATTTATAACTTTAAGCCCCGCATATTTACCGATTCCTTTAACAAGATCGACTGCTGAAATAACCGAACCCTCAATGCCGTATTCTTCTTTTATTGTAGGCATAGAAGGCTTGTATCCCTGTCCCCAAAGCCACACGGAATTTGCGGGAAGCTTGCCGGAAGCAATTCTTTTTTTATTAATATCATGATTTTCAAGTATTGTTTCCGCCTTTTGTATTATATTAAGTATGCCGCCGCTTGAAGAATTTCCATGGGGAAGATATTCATCTATTTGTTGATCGGGTATATCATGGGGCGGAACGGTTTTAAGCCCTTTTATATCGATATTTTTAGCAACCATGAGATGCCTGTAGCTAACCCCGGGATAAAATTGAAATTGGCTGCTGCCTAATTCTTTTTGGAATGTCTCTATTATACTTTTTGCTTCTTCGGTAGTAATATGCCCGCCGGAATAATCATGCATAATTTTTTTTCCGTTTTCTTCAAGTATGTTGACAAGATTAAGCCTGAAAGCGACATCGTCTGCCCCCAATTCGACTCCCATGCTTGCCGCCTCTAAGGGAGACCTTCCCGTATAGTATTTAACGGGATCGTAACCCAATATGGACATTGAACCGATATCGCTTCCAGGCAGGTATCCTTCGGGAATAGTTTTAATTAAACCCGTAATACCTTGACTTGCGATAATGTCCATATTTGGGGTATTAGCGTACTCCAACGGAGTTTTCCCGCCAAGCTCCTCTAAAGGGAAATCTGCCATACCGTCGGGACATAAAATAATGTATTTATGACTATCCATGTAATTAAATTAATCCTCCTGATTATATATTTTAACGGTTTTTAAGTCCAAAATTGATTGTATAAACAAACTCTGGATTCCACTTTTCGGTTAAATTATAAATTAATATCCGGTTAATATTTATAATTCAGGCTAATCCCATAACCTTGAGTACCGAATGTTTATCGCATGGAACAATAATCGGTTCTTTCGAGACTTTTATCGCATTTCCGGGATCTTTAAGCCCGTGACCCGTTAAGGTTAAAACACAAACATCTCCTTTTTTAAAAAATGCTCTTTCGTTTAACTTAATTAAGCCTGCAAGCGTTATTGCCGAAGCCGGTTCGCAAAATATCCCCTCATTTGAGGCAAGCATAGAATAAGCCTTTAATATATCTTCATCGCTCACGGCTTCGATTAAGCCCCCTGATTCATCTCTTGCGGCAACAGCCTTTTGCCAGCTTGCGGGGTTCCCTATTCTAATAGCGGTTGCAACCGTATGCGGTTCTTTTACTATATGATTTAAAACGATAGGGGCTGAGCCTTCTGCCTGAAAACCGAGCATTTTAGGCAGCTTACCCCCTTTTCCTGCTTTAAAATATTCCGTGTATCCATTCCAATATGCGGTTATGTTTCCCGCATTTCCGACCGGAAGCATGTGATAATCGGGAGCAAAACCAAGCTCGTCGACAATTTCGAAACTGGCGGTTTTTTGCCCCTCTAACCTGTAAGGATTTACCGAATTTACAAGAGTAACATCGTAATCTCCCGCAATTTCCCTTGCTATAACTAAAGCCTCATCAAAGTTTCCCCGTATCTGCATCACGATAGAACCGTGAACAAGAGCCTGGGATAGTTTGCCTGCGGCGATCTTTCCTTCGGGAATCAAAACAAACGATTTTATTCCCGCCCTCGCGGCATAAGCGGAGGCGGAGGCGGAGGTATTTCCCGTCGAAGCGCAAATAACGGCTTTTGACCCTTCGGACACGGCTTTGGATACGGCCATGGTCATACCCCTGTCTTTAAAGGAACAGGTTGGATTTAATCCCTCATACTTAAAATATATATCGACGCCGGGATTGATAATTTTATGAATATTCCTTGATTTTATCAAAGGAGTATTGCCTTCGAGAATAGTAATAATATGTTTATCGTCTATTTCAGGCAAAAACTCCCGATATCTTTTTATTATTCCTTTATAATTAGGCGCTATCAAAATAAAACCCCCCCTCCCTCCCCCAACCCATAAAGGGAGTGGAATAACCTTCATAATAATAAAACGGTTAATTAATGCGGTCTTCTATTCTTAAAACGACGGTTTTTGCGGAAACCACATCAAGATTATCGCACAATTTTACGCTTTTAAACAGGTCTTCCTCATTGGCTTCATGGGTTGTAATCACTATCGGAACAGAACCCTCGACTTTTCTGCCCTTTTGAATCATGGAGCTGATGCTAATCGAATTATCACCCAATATACTCGCTATTTTTGCAAGAACGCCCGGCCTGTCCATAGCCGAAAACCTGAGATAATATCTTGAAATTATCTCATTTTTACTCTTGACTTTAAGTTTATTAATATTTTCCGAAATAATAAAATCGTGATGATTATCGTTGTTTATAATTTTACCGGCGATTTCCATTAAATCTCCCATAACGGCGCTTGCCGTCGGGTTGCCTCCTGCGCCGTATCCTGTTAAACTTAATGGTCCCGCATATTTTGTATTCAAGAAAAATGCGTTAAACACTCCATCGACCTTTGATAAAAGGCAGGAGGAAGGTATTAAGGTGGGATGAACCCTTATTTCTATTCTTGAATCTTCGTTTTTAAGTATTCCCAATAGCTTTATGGTATAACCAAGCTCTTTTGAAAAATTGACATCCAAAGGGTTTATGTCTTTTATACCTTCTATTATAACATCTTTTATAGACAAACTTGTGGAAAAGGCGAGTCTCCCGAGAACAACAAGCTTATGGGCGCTGTCGGCGCCGTTTATATCGAGCGAAGGGTCGGCTTCGGCATAACCTTTTTCCTGAGCCTTTTTTAAAACATCCTCAAATTTTCCGCCCTCGTTTGTCATTTTTGAAAGTATGAAATTTGAGGTTCCATTAATTATGGAATAAACCGATTTTATAGAATCCCCCGCAAGACCGTTTTTTATTGCCCTTAAAATCGGGATTCCTCCGCCGACCGCCGCTTCGAATCCTATGTGGACATTTTTATTTAGACACTGTTTAAATATCTCTTCGCCGTGTTCCGCCAAAAGGGCTTTGTTTGCCGTAATAATACTCTTTCCGTTATTTACGGCCTTTATTATAAAGCCTTTAGCCGGACTGATGCCTCCGATAAGTTCTATTATAATATCTATATCTTTATCTTCCAATATTTCGTCAATATTTTTAACCAAAAATCCTTTTACATTTTCCGGGACGGGGTGGCTGTTCCCCCTTGTAAATATCTTTTTAATATTAACGGGGGCGGGAAAGAGAGAATTGATTTCTTTCCTTCGCTCATTAAATATATGATACAGGCTTGAAGCGACCGTTCCAAAACCCAGAAGCCCGATATTGATTTCTTTTTTCATGTTTGCGCCCTTTATTATACTATCTTGTGAAAGTATTCTTCATTGTTAATAAAATGCTTTACGCCTTTTGATGCCTGTCTTATGCGCATTTCATTTTCGACTAAGGCAAAACGGATATATTCGTCGCCATACTCGCCAAACCCGATACCGGGGGAAACTGCTACTTTTGCCTTATCTAAAAGCAGCTTGGAAAATTCGAGCGATTTTATTCCTGCGTTTAAAAACCGCTCAGGTATTTTTCCCCAAACAAACATCGTTGCCTTAGGCTTTTCAATATTCCATCCTGCTATTTTGAAACTTTCTATTAAAACATCCCTTCTCTTTTTATAATGCAAAACCATTTCCGAAATTGCGTTATGTTTCGTCTCTTCATTTAAAGCAATAATCGAGGCTATCTGGATGGGCTGAAACATCCCGTAATCGAGGTAGCTCTTAATCCTCGAAAGCGCATTTATTAAAACCCTGTTTCCCAAAGCATACCCAACTCTGAAACCTGCCATGCTATAACTTTTAGACATGGAAAAAAATTCTACTCCCACTTCCAATGCCCCTTTAGCCTGTAAAAAACTGGGCGCCTTATAGCCGTCAAATGTTAAATCGGCATACGCGTTGTCGTGAATTATGTAAATGCCGTTATCTTTGGCAAAATCGACCAATTTTTCAAAAAAATCAGGTTCAACCGTGATTGTCGTCGGGTTATGCGGAAAACTTAATATTATAAACTTAGGTTTCGGCCATGTCTGTTTTAAAGCGGACATAAGATTTGCAAAAAAATCCTCTCCCTGAATTAAAGGTATGCTTCTGACATCGCCTCCCGCAATAATGACGCTGTAAGCATGTATCGGATAAGTCGGATTCGGCACAAAAGCAACATCTCCTTTGTTGATTGTTGCAAGCATCAAGTGGCTTAAGCCCTCTTTTATGCCCATGGTAACGATAGCCTCGCTATCCGGGTCGAGATCGACGTCGTAATGCTTTTTATACATATTTACTATGGCAAGCCTTAGCTTATATATGCCTCTGGAAACGGAATATCTGTGATTTCTGGGATTTTTGGAAGCCTCTATCAATTTTTCTATTATATAGCCCGGCGTGGGCGAATCCGGATTGCCCATGCCTAAATCTATAATATCGTCGCCGCGCTTTCTTGCCTCCATTTTTATCTTATTTACCTCTGCAAAAACATAAGGAGGAAGCCTTTTTATAGTTTCAAAATCTTCTATCATGATGAAATTCCCGTAATTTTACACAATTTTATTTAAATTTTAAAACAATCAAAATCATTATAAATCATTATAAAGAATGTTTAAAAAATTTTTCTGCGCCGAAAGAACTTCTAACGAGCGGGGCGGAAAAGACATTCTTAATTCCCGCTTTTTTTGCATAGTCTTTATATTCGATAAACTTTTTTAAAGGGACAAACCGTTGAACGGGAATATTTTGAAGAGACGGCCTTAAGTACTGCCCTATGGTTATAAAATCTATGCCGTTATCCGCAAGGTCGTTTATCGTTTTAAAAACTTCCCCGTCCCGCTCTCCAAGACCGACCATAATTCCGGATTTTGTAGTAATACGGGATCGTTCCTCTTTTACCGTTTTTAATATATTTAGAGACCGCTTGTAAGAGCTTGAAGGCCTGATTGTTTTATATAGCCGCTCTACCGTTTCGATATTGTGTCCGAATATATTTATACCGCTGTCAGCGACATCCATAAAGGCTTTTTCGTTACCGTTAAAATCCGATGTCAAAACCTCGACGGTCGGGCAGCCGGTATTCCTTCTAATTGCCTTAACGGTTTTAATTATAATACCGGCTCCGCCGTCTTTCAGGTCGTCTCTCGTAACCATAGTAATTACGGCGTGCTTTAAATCAAGAGACTTCACGGCATAAGCTATCTTTTGCGGTTCTAACGGATCGACAACCGGATTTTCGGAGATATAATCTATATTGCAAAAGGGGCACTTTCTTGTACATTTATCTCCGAGCAGTAAAAATGTAGCCGTTTTATTTGAATAACAGAGATTAAGGTTGGGGCATCTCGAAGAAGAACAAACGGTATTAAGCTCTTTTTCCTTAATAACCTTAGATATTTCGAAAATATCTTTTTTGGTCTTTATTTTTAAAATCTCGTTTTTTAAATAGTCCGGAAGCCTTTTATTCACTTTATAAAAATTATAAAAACTATCGCTAATTTTATTAGACTAAAATCATAATATATTATATTATATAATAAATATCTTATTGTTTATACCATAATATCCGAACAAATTTCAATTAATAATTTTATTTATGAATTATCATCATGACGTTAAATTTATGGAACTGGCTTTGGGCGAGGCTAAAAAGGCAAAAGAAGAAGGTGAAGTGCCTATCGGCGCTATTGTCGTGTTAGGCAACAGATTAATCGCGTCTTCTTTTAATACTGTGGAAAAAGATAAATCAAGTATAATGCACGCAGAAATAAAAGTAATTTTAGAAGCGCAAAAAAAACTTAATAACTGGAGACTCGAAGGCTGTTCTTTATATGTTACCCTTGAGCCCTGCCTTATGTGCTGCGGCGCAATAGTTTTATCGAGAATAAAAAGATTGGTTTATGGAGCGAAAGCCCCAAAAGCGGGAGCCGTAAATTCGCTTTATAATACCCTTAACGACGAGAGGCTTAACCATAATGTAGAAATAGTTGCCGGAATTATGGAGTTAGAATCATCCCTCTTGTTAAAGGACTTTTTTAAAGAAAAAAGGGACGGCTACGGTTAATGTATCCTCGAAAAACCTATTATTACCATTATAACCATAATCAATATATAAATTCTTAAAAACCAGAAGGCTATTTTTATCCATCCTCGTATTTTCGCTCTTTTAAGCGGTATCTTATTGTAATCCAGAAGTCCTTCGTTCTTAATAAACTCTTCCCAATCTTCGTCCAGATTAACCTTTTTTATAATCTTGTTTTCGTTCATTTTATTCTCCGTAAATTAAACTTAGGATATAATAAAAATTAACCAAAGATGTGCGGGAACATTACCGTTAAGCCATATAATCCGTTCATCAGCATAAGAAATCCGACTATAATAAAAGCAGATATATTTTGCCACGGCCTATTGACATGAACCCCCATTATCTCTTTATCGTTTAACAATAAAAGCAAAAACATCATTGCCGCCGGCATAAAAATCGAGGCTATGACCTGGACGGTTAAATTTAAAAATCCAAGCGGAACATTCGGGATAAGAACTACCGTCCCTGCGAACATGATGCTCACAAGCCCGGGAAGGTAAAAGTGCCAGCCTTTAAGCGGGGGAAGATTTATGCTTCTTGTCCAGCCGAATGCCTCGCCCATTGCCCATGAGGTGCTTGCGGAAATGGCGATTGCGGCTATAAGACCGGCCTCCACAAGCCCCAAAGCAAACAGCTTCATCGCAAGAGGACCCATTTTCGAAGAAACGATAGAAAGAATATTTTGTATATCCAGCTTAGCGGCATTATTCGCGCTATAAACCGTGAATCCGGTTATTATAATTATCGCGATAGCGACTATTATCATGACGACGGAACCTATAAAGGTATCTATCTGCCCATCCCTGATATCTCTAACGGTAAGCCCTTTATCCACGACCGAAGACTGCTGGAAAAATAACATCCACGGGGCGATGGTAGTCCCCAGATTTGCCAGAATCACATATATAAAAAGCGAACTTACTCCGCCGGGTATATGCCATGAGGTAAAGCTTTTTGCAACGGCTCCCCAGTGGAGATGCGGGACAAAAAAGACCAGCGGAATAAAAACCAGATTAAATGCCGCAATGCTTAAACTAATCCACTCCCATGTGAAATAACGCAAAAATAGCTGAATAGATGCGATAACGACAACGGCCGTCACCGATGAAATTACCGGAGATACTCCAAAAACCTCCATGCCAAGCGTAATCCCGATAAATTCCGTTATCAATGTTAAAATATTTGCAACGATAAGGTCGAAAAGACTAAACAGCCCCCAAAATTTTCCGTATCTTTTCCATATCATTTCGGCATGCCCCCTGTGCGTAACGGCGCCTAACCTGACGGTCATTTCCTGAACGATATAGGCAACCGGGAGCATTAATATCATAAACGGAATAAAAAATCCAATACCGAATATGGCGCCTGTTTGTGCGTAAGTTATGACCCCGCCCGCGTCGTTATCGGCAATCATAACCAGTATCCCGGGACCTATTAAAGCAAGCAACAGACAAAGTCTGGAAAAATAGCCGTATTTTTGCCTCATAAGATGAACTTTAAGCCTGTCAACCGCTCGGAGTTTTATATCTACAGGCAGTTCGTCGAGTTTATTTTTGTAATCTTCTTTCAATTTTCACCTCCGCATTTAAAAATTATGTGGATAATTTAAGGCATTTAAGGCATTGAGCCACATAAGGCTAAACGCTTTATAAACGCCGAGGGAGAAAAATGGTGCAAGAATTAAAAGAAATATTGCCATGCAGGTTTTACAGACTTTATCCTTTAACATTTTTTTCTCTCTTTATAAGTAACTTTAACTGCTTACCTGAAAGAGAGAAATATTAAAAGATTATACAAAGCGGATTAAATCAGATAAATTGACGAGGCCGGTGAAAAATTTGTATTTTTTTAATATTCGACTCTTAAATAATGAGCTAAAGCCACCACTTTCTGTATTTGTTAAACAACAATGACAGATGATAGTGCGATAGTTACTACTGTCGGGCTCACTTCGCATAACCGGCTCCTTTATTTAAGTTTTATAAAATATTATCCTGTTTATTTGCTTTTTATTTGCACTTATATTTTAAAGTATGCTATTTTATAAAAACTATGTCAAGATAAATTTTAAAACAGATTTTAAAATAGACAAAAATAAAAAATTTATGTCCCCGTCCGTTGCCATTGGCATTTTCGGTATAATAATAATCCTTGGTTTTTTGGGAGAAATACTGTTTCAATACACCAAGCTGCCCTCCATATTATTTTTAATGGCCGCTGGACTGTTACTCGGCCCAATCTATCATATTTTTAATCAAGATGTTTTTTTATCCTTCGCTCCTTATCTAAGCACATTGGTTTTAGTTTTAATTATGTTTCAGGGCGGGCTAGAACTTAATTTTCTTACTGTTTTTAAGTCTTCTTTTGTTTCGATGATTTTGATTCTATTGGGTCTGATTCTTTCAACGGTCTTTGTCGGCGTTATTTTTTATATAATGGGCGGAGCAGATTTCATTCAATCGCTTATGCTTGGAACTATCGTTTCATGTTCCAGTTCGACCGTTATAATACCTCTTTTGCCCAATATTAACGCAAGCGAAAAAAGCAAAACCGTAATCGCTATCGAATCTACATTTAACGACGCGTTTGCGATAATACTGCTAATTATACTTATAAGCATCGCAAAACATGCTTCCATAAACATGAATTACGGTAAAATAGCCTTTCAAACCGCGTATTCTTTCGGCATATCCGGGCTTATAGCCGCGGTGCTGGGGATTGTCTGGTATATGGCGCTTAAGGTTCTCGTAAAAACAAAATTTGCCTACGGGGTCACATTTGCCGCTATGCTCGTTCTTGTTTTAATTATGCACTATGTCCATGGAAACGGCGCAATTGCCATACTCGTCTTTGGAATAATAATGGGCAACGAAGACTTGCTGAACAGGTTTAAAATTAACTTTTTTAATATGAGCATAAAAAATTCCGTCATAAAACAGTTTAACCATGAGTTCTCATTCCTTATAAGGACGGTATTTTTTGTATTTTTGGGGGTCGTGGTAGAGCTGGTAAATTTAAATTGGGAGTTTTTTGACAGATTTTTTATAATAATTGTCCTGATTATTCTATCACGCTATATTGCGGTATGGATAGCTTTTAAATTAGAGAATAATAAAAAGATAAAAGATGTGCCGCCTACCCCTAAGGAAGAACGGTTTTTCATGCTCTCGATGATCGGGAGGGCTCTGGCAACCGCTATTATGGCTTATATGCCTTTAAACGAGGGCATCCCGGGAACATCCGCATTTCCGGAATATGCCTTTCTGGTAATCATAACCACGAATATATTACTTACGGTTGGGGTTTTTATATACAGCAGAAAGGCTAAAAACGCCGCTCCGCAAGCAATTGACGCAAACTTAAGTAAAACCCCCGAAACAAACCCTTAAAAATAAAAAGGCGGGAAATGTAAGCCCGCCTTTAAATATTTATATTTACTTATCTAGTCCCGATTTAAATTAATGCCATAAAATTAAAATTATCGGGATTATTAATATGGTAAAGATGTTCACGACCTTTATCATAGGGTTAATAGCAGGTCCAGCCGTATCTTTATAGGGGTCGCCGACCGTATCACCGGTTACGGCAGCCTTATGGGCTTCACTGCCTTTCCCGCCGTATAAACCTTTTTCTATTAGTTTTTTTGCGTTATCCCATGCTGCGCCGCCGCTTGTCATAGAGACAGCTACAAAAAGACCTGATACGATAGTCCCCAATAAAATACCGCCAAGAACCTGCGGTCCCATTGTTAAACCAAAAACTATCGGGCCTGCGATAGGTATGAATGCAGGCAAAATCATCTCTCTTAGCGATGATTTTGTAACTATATCGACGCATTTGCCGTATTCGGGCTTGCCCGTTCCTTCCATAATACCGGGAATCTCTTTAAACTGCCTTCTGACCTCGACGACTATGTCGCCGGCAGCCTTTCCGACCGCTTTCATTGCAAGCGAAGCAAAAATATACGGAAGCATAGCGCCTAAGAAAAGACCTATAAGAACTTCCGGCTTAGAAATAGAAAACGAAATATCAGGAATACCTATTTTAATTAAATTAGAATATTCTCCGAAAAGAACTATTGCGGCAAGGGCGGCAGAACCTATCGCATACCCTTTTGTAACCGCTTTTGTAGTATTGCCTACAGCATCTAAGGCATCGGTAGTTTCTCTGACATCGCTGGAAAGCTCGCTCATTTCTGCAATACCTCCGGCATTATCGGTAATAGGTCCGAACGAATCGACCGCTATTACCATGCCTGCCATGGAAAGCATACTGGAAGCGGCGATAGCAATACCGTAAAAACCGGCAAAATGATATGAAAGTAAAATACTGAAAGCGATTGCAATAACCGGAAGCGCCGTTGACATTTGACCGACCGCAAGTCCGGCGATAATATTTGTTCCGTGCCCTGTAGTCGAAGCCTTAGCGATGGATTTTACCGGGGAAAAACTTGTCGAAGTAAAATAATCGGTAATGACAATGATAAGCCCGGTTAATACTAAGCCTACCAATGCCGAATAATAATAATCCATTGCCGAATAATTGCCGACGCCTTTCATAAAATACATCGTGAAAAAATAATATACTATAGCGGAAATGATTCCGGTTGCGAACAAACCTTTATATAGCCCCTGCATAATTTTTTCTTTTGTAGGAGCGCTTACGAAAAATACACCGATTATGGAGGTAAAAACCGCGAAACCGCCAAGCAATAGCGGATACAAAATTGTCTTCATCAATTCGCTTTCGCCTAAACCTTGAAAAGAAGAATATGCTAAAAGTATGGATGCGATTATGGTGACCGAAAAAGTTTCGAAAACATCGGCTGCCATACCTGCGCAGTCCCCGACATTGTCCCCGACCTGGTCCGCTATAACGGCGGGATTTCTAGGATCGTCTTCCGGAATTCCTGCTTCGACTTTACCGACTAAATCTGCTCCCACATCGGCAGCTTTAGTGTAAATACCGCCGCCAAGCCTCGCAAAAACGGATATAAGACTGCATCCGAATGCAAACCCTATCAATGAGTCAATTACTCCGCCGAGACCGGTTAAAGAATATCCTATAAGCATAAAGACCGATATGCCTAAGACGCCGAGACCGAGAACCATTAAACCTGTAACTGAACCGCCTTTAAATGCAAACTTTAAGGCCGGCCTCACTCCTTGATGCGCTATCTGGGCAGTCCTTATATTCGCTCTTACGGCATTAAACATTCCCAGATAACCCGCTAAAGTGGATAATATAGCTCCCAGTAAAAAACCTGATGCGGTTAGAATCCCAAACTGCGGTATCCATATTCCGCCAATAAGTATTAAGGCAAAAACAATAATTCCGACAACGGCAACTGTTCTGTACTGTCTGTTAAGAAAAGCGGTTGCACCCTCCTGAATAGCTTTTGCAATCTGCTTCATTTTCTCGGAGCCTTCGTCGTGCTTCAGTGCCCAGATCGTTACCGATATGCTGTAAATAACAGCGACAAGACCGGCAACTATTCCGAAAATCATAGCTTTATCAAAGACATTCATGTCCAAAAACCCCCTGATTAAATTTTAATGAAATTAAATTTAACAAATATGCTAAACATATTAACTAATTTCAACGTTATTAAGGCTTTTAGCTTTTTCTTTTAAATTTGCAAAATAAATTGCGACGGGTCTGTATGCCAAATGCGACCATTTGGAAAAAGGGACCTCTATGACCAACATAGGAAATAAAATCATCAGATGAACTATATATATATAAAATATCGAAGAAACCGGGAAATTATATACTATAGCGGCGCGCAGTATTATTCCGCTGACGCCGGTTAAAAATAACAAGATTACGAACATCCAGTCGGTATGATGAGAGAATTTGCTCCTTTCTATTTTTTTGGTAAGCCTCTTGATTACAAAATAAACTGTACCGAATATAAGTCCTATGCTGGCAAAATAATCGAATAAAATTATGTGGAGATACGGAAGGCTGTTTTCAGCCTGAAACCAGTCCAAAAAGAACACTATGCCGACAAACAGTATCACATAACTAATCACAAGAAAAAGATGCGTCAGCCAGAAATTGTATTTTCCGGTCGCAAGTTTTTTAGAAGAAGATTCTTCTGAATCGTCGCATTTTGCATATCTGTATTGTGTAAAAAAATTGAACATTAACGACCAGCCTTCGGTAAAATAAAGTTTTAGAGGAATTTTTACGCCCCTATCGCTTAAAACTGTTTTTCTGAACATATTATAAATAAAAGACGTCAGCATTACTCCCAGAAATACCGTAATCGGCCAATCAAAAAAATAATCAATTTTATCGGGGGATACCGCCTGTTCCAGAGTAGCGCCTGCCGCAGGATGTAACCCGAAAAGCACAGCCCATTCTATTAAAACCCCCAGAGCGACTATCAATATCGCAATATATTCCGCATATTTAGATTTGTATAAAATTTTTGATATCCCCGTCCAGTCGTATGCGCTTATTAAGAACCGGCGAAGGGACATCATTAATTCTCCCGGCTCGGCTTTTCTCGGACAGTTTTTGGAACATTCTCCGCAGTAATAACATAGCCAGGGGTCTAAGTCGCTTACTAACTGCTCTTTCATTCCCCATCCTGCAAGTATCATTTCCTTTCTGGGAAACGGTCTGTCTTCCGTCGATAACGGGCAAACCGCCGAGCATGTTCCGCACTGGAAACATTTTTTGAAATTGCTTTCGCCAACTTCGTTTATATATTCAATTAACTCGTTGTCAGTTTTTATTACGGTATTTTTCAAAATAACCTCCCTTCTTAAAAACCTTTATATGGATTTGGTCCAAGCGATTTAACTTTACTAACGAAATCTTCCACTATTTCAGGCAATTTCATATAGTCTGTATATTCTAGCTGGACCTGCCTGACTCTTTCTTCCTCAAGAACCAGCCTCGTAAGAGTTTCTTTAAGATTTATCATCCTATACGATGCAAGCTCCGAACCCTTTACGAAATGACACTGGTAATCGTCTCCGAATTTACATCCTAACAAAAGTATTCCGTCAATACCCTTAGAAAGGGCATCGGCATACCAGACGTTGTTGATAGAGCCCAGACATCTTACGGGTACGACTCTGATATTAGAAGATAGATTTATTTTATTAAGCCCTAATATATCAAGCGCCGGATACGCGTCGTTTTCGCACGCGAATACGAGTATTCTGTAATTTTCATCCGTAGGGTCTTCCGGAATATAAAGGCTTTTTATCATCGAACCTATAATATCGGGAGAATAATTCTTGAAGGATATAATTCTTACGGGACACGCCCCCATACAGACACCGCATCTTCTGCACCTTTCGGGATTAGGCTTCGGCGTTCCTTTTTCATCCTCGTCTATTGCGCCGAAAGGACATTCCTCCGTGCATCTTTTACACTGGGTACACCTCGGAAGGTCGAAAAACGGATATGTCATATCGTTCGAACGGGGATGAACCGCCTTGCCTTTAGAAGTCTGTCTAATACACTGCACCGCTTTTAAAACGGCGCCTTTTGCATCGTCCACCGAAAAAACGGTGTCAAGGGGCATCCTGACGGAACCCGCCGGATATATTCCCGTCCTTCTCGATTCGTAAGGAAAGCATATAAAATTGGAATCAGGAAACCCGTAAGCCAGTTCCGGCATTTCTTTTCCCTGCCTGTATGCAAGATTCAATATTCCGCTTTTATTTATCTGAGCGGATACGCCGGAATTTACCGCCGCACAAGCCGCTTCGGCTCCTGCCGTCGCCGCCTCCGCCTTTGCGTTTACCTCTAATTTTATATCCTGATTCAGTATGGTTTCGCCTGAATTAGGAACCATTCCGGACGCAAGCACGACCATCTCGACATTTAAATCCATATCCCCGCCGAATAGGGTATCTTTAACTTTTACATCGATAATATTATTCCCTTCGTCGTAAGAAACGCCGGAAACAATGCCTTTAACCATAAAAATACCTTCGTCGTTCTGCATTTTTCTATAAAAATTCTCATATTCTCCGAGAGTTCTTATATCTTTATATATTATATAAACATTTGCGTTTGGATTATTTTTTCTGATTAAAGCCGCTTCTTTAAGCGACGACATACAGCATACTGTTGAACAGTAAGGAAGATGATCCGGATCCCTCGAACCGGCGCACTGTATAAATGCGATAGATTTAACCGCTTCCCCGTTAGATTTTCTTTTTACGGCAAAACTTTCCGTTTTGCCTTTTTCGGAAAGTTCGGAATACAACTCTTCAAGTTCGACGTTAGTTAATATATCAGGGGTCAAACCGTATCCCAAGTAATCGAGTTTTTTTGCATCGTAAGGTTTCCAGCCCGTCGCTACGACGATAGCGCCTATAGTTTCGTTTATAACTTCCGCTTTACTATCTCCAGCCTCCGGCTCTATCCCGACGTTAAATTTTCCCGGAGCGCCCGATACGGACTTTATTTTAGAATTTTTATAGATTTTAATTTTTTTTGAATTTTCGACGGTATTTATAAGTCCGTCAAGTCCCTCTTTTATCCAGATGTTTTTATCGAAGGGGGGATTAGTTTCCCATTTTTTATATTTTGAATACGGAAACCCGCCTAAATTAGATTTTTTCTCGACTAAAACAACGTCATAGCCGGCTTTTGCCGAATTTATCGCCGCGTTAAGACCTGTGACGCCGCCTCCTACCACAAGAACTGTTTTATTTAAATCCTGAATAAGAGGTTCAGGAAAGGCAGCTTTTTTAGCTCTCGAAGCGCCCATATTTACATAATCTTCGGCAAGAAGCTGGGTATTATTGTCGTTTGGCAGACTAATCCAGATTACATGCTCTCTGAGGTTGACTCTTTCGGTATGAATAGAAAGCGGGTCAAAATTAAATACGTCCTGCTTGGCGCGCATCGAACAGGCAGCTATTACCAATTTATTTATCTTTTTTTCCGAAATATCGTTTTTTATAAGATTTACGCCTTCCGGTCCGCAAAGAAATTCATGGCTTACGCATACGACTGGCTTACTCGAATCCTTTGCCGTATTGACTAACCTTTCCATATTAAGATTTTTCCCTATATCGCAGCCGGAACATATATAAATCCCTAAATTATTATCCATTTTCACTCCTCTTTCGAATATATCTTTTTTCTTTATCTTTTTTATAATTTTACATTATGTTGAATTACGGAAAGAGCTGCGGAGGTCGCAGATTGACCTGACATATACACATCTAAAGGAAACTTTGCTACCCCGGCTGAGAAAATGCCGCCCTCGAAGTTTTCGTTAAATATAAAACCGTTTTCGTCTATATCTATTTTTATACCGCCGTCTATTTTAATTCCATTTAAGTCGTCTTTAATATTAGGATACATGCCGGCCGCAAGAACAACCATTTCCGCTTTAAATTTAATTTTTTTGCCTGAAAGTATATCTTCGACATCCAGCAAAAGGTCTCCCGTCATATGGTCTTCGGATATTTTTCCTACAACGCCTTTGTTAAATTTAATATTTTTATCGCTAACAGCTTTATTGAGGAAATTTTCGTATCTTCCGGGGGTTCTTAAATCTATATAAAAAATAGTCGGGGTAGATGCAGAATTTTTTTCCCTTAAATAAAGAGCCTGCTTTAAGGATGCCATGCAGCATATCGCTGAGCAATAAGGAAGATGGTTTTCGTTTCTCGAACCTGCGCACTGAATAAATGCAACGTTGCCGACTTCTTTATTATCAGAAGGCCTTAGTATCTTTCCGTTTGTTGGACCGTTATCGGCGGCAAGTCTTTCCATCATTACATTTGTAATAACGTTTTTAAATTTTCCGTATCCTAAGTTTTCTAACTTTTCTACATTATAAGGTTTCCAACCGGTTGCAAAAATAATATCGGAAACTTTTAGTTCAATAATATTTTCCTGAGCATTAAGGTTAATTGCATTATATTTACAAACTTCTTCGCATTTTTTACAGGATGAAAACTTGCAGTAATTTTCATCAACCGTATATTTAAGGGGAAATGTGGATATGGCAGGCAGATATATTGCTTTGGTCGTGTCCATATCGTAGTTGAAATCATTAGGCCTATCCTCCAGACAGGCTTTGGCGCATTCCCCGCAAATGGTGCAATTGTCGTTTATATATTGCGGTTTTTGGCGGATTTTAATTTTATATCCCGTTCCGTCTTTATCTTTATTTATTTCTTCTACTTCGGAAGAAATTAAAAACTTTATATTACCTTCGGTCGAGGATTTTATCCGCTTAATATTTATTTCAAATCCGCAAAATGGAGGGCACAGTTTAGGAAAATACTTATACATTTGCAAAACTCTTCCGCCTATATACGGTCTTTTTTCTACTATATACACTTCTTTATCGACAGATTCGGTAATTTCAAGCGCGGCAGAAACACCGCTATGCCCGCCGCCAATTATAAGAACAGGATTTTCATTATTTATCTCGCTCAACTTTACATCTCCATTGCTAAGTTTTTAATTAACATAAAATAAAATGACGTTTTCTTGATTATTTGCTTACGGTTAATAATTATTATTTAATATTTTTATCAGATTACTATACATATTAAAACCCCTCCTCATAATAGAGGAGGGGTTTTATACATATATTGATTAATACTATTTGATAACTATAAATCTTTAATTCTTTGGAACTATTTCAATATAAGGCTTTTTAAATATTTCGGGTTCCCCCGTTGTCCTGTTGAGTTTTGAATTGACAAATACCTTCCAGTTTTGTTCGTCCAAGTGCGGGTAATCCATTCTGTAATAGAATCCCGGGTATCTTGTCTCCTGTCTATATAAAACATGTCTTAAATGGAGTTCTCCTACAACAGACCTGTGATAGTTTTCCCAAGCTCTCATTAACTCATGTAAATTAGAAGCGGCAAGTTTCGGAGCATCGGCTTTAAGCTTGTTTAAAAGGTCTAATCCCCTTAAAAGGCTTAACTCGCTCGTTCTGTAAAATGTCGAAGTACCGGCAACATATTCATCCATAAGTTTATTTAATCTAAACATATAAAGCCTTGGTCTTATATAGTTTGGATTAACATTCGGCTCTGTGGAATAGTCCTTGAATTTCTCGTAATTAATCATCGGAGCATATATTCTTTCGGCAAGGGTCTTATTATCCGTGTGGACGGTAGGCGTATAACCGGAATCGTCTAATATAAACCTGACGGCGGATTTCGCAGCCAATCTTCCCTCGGTATAAGAACCGGATGAAAACTTATGTCCCGAAGCGCCGACCCCGTCACCGCCGGTAAACAGCCCGTTAACGGTCGTCATACGGTTATAACCCCAGTGCCAATCTTTCGGTGAAACATCCGAAGGACCGCTAACCCACATCCCGCAAGCTCCCGCGTGCGAGCCAAGAAAATACGGCTCGGTCGGCATAACCTCTGAATTTGTCTCTTGAGGATCTATATCCATTGCTGCCCAAAGTCCCGCCTGGGCAACCGTCATATCGAGGAAGTCTTCCCATGCGTCTGCTTCGAGCGATTTTTTCCTCTTTTCCGGCAGTGTTTCAAAAAGTTTTTTCATTGCGCCCGAGGTATTCATATAAAATGGACCGTTGCCTTCGAGCCAATCTTTTAACATAACATGATTCCAGAGGCAGGTAGCGGGAACATGGGCTTGACCATACGGAGGATAATCCTTAAGCAAATCTCCCCACTTTTGCATATAGTCTTCGCCGTGGGCGTTCAAAACCCTGGATTTAAACAGAGTAAACCATGCGCCGACAGGACCGTAACCGTCTTTAAACCTGTTGGGAACGAACCTGTTTTCCATGGTCGTCATTTCAGCTCCCGCCTCATACCCCATAGAGTAAGTCGAACCAGCGTTCCATACCGCGTACCATGTTCTTCCCATACCCTCGGCCTGAGATCTCGGTCTAAATACATTAACCGCACCGCCGCATGCCATTATTACGGCTTTTGCCTTGAATATATAAATCTTCGCATCCCTTAAGCTGAAACCGATTGCTCCGGCAACCCTGTTTTCATGCTTTTCGTCCATAAGAAGCTGGATTATAAAAACTCTTTCATAAATGTTTTCTTCGCCAAGGGCTTTTCTCGCCGCTTCCGCAACCAGAACTTTGTAAGATTCCCCGTGAATCATTATCTGCCATCTACCGGCCCTCATGGGTTTTGCACCCTCCTCGATAGTTCTTGTATCTTCTTCGTCTTCTTTAAATATCGGAAGACCGAATTTCTCGAAAAGTTTTACCGAGCCGTCGACATGTCTGCCTACATCATAAACGAGGTCTTCCCTGACTATGCCCATAAGGTCGTTTGCAACATGTTTAACATAATCTTCCGGAGTATTTTCCGTTCCAAGATAAGTATTGATCGCGGAAAGTCCCATTGCGACGGCGCCGCTTCTTTCGATGGCGGCTTTTTCGACCATGGTTATTTTCATACCTTTCGGCGCCCATTTTTTAACCTCGAATGCCGCGCCGCATCCCACCATACCGCCTCCGACTATTAAAAGGTCGGTATTGATTTCTTCTATTATATAGTTTGCTAAGACATCTGCGCTTGTCATCGAACCTTTTTGATCAGCCATAAATAATCATCCCCTTAATTTATAAGTTTTAATTTTAAATTTCAAAAGATTAAAGCAAATTCCCCGTTATTTTTTAGGCACCAGAAGGGTCTTTCCGTGTTCGGTGCATAAAAGTTCGGTTTTTAAATCCCCCTCCCGCCTATTTTCTTCGGGCATTCCATGATATGGATCTATGCCGCCTTCGGGGGTGGTCCTTATCGGAAATTTAAATCTTTTAATCTTTCCGTTGCGGAACTTGACCGTCCACATTATAGAGTCCGAAGCCCTCAACGGAATAACGGAGGACCCCATAGGGGCGAAATCCTGGTATGCCCTTACCTCTATGGCAGACTGAGGACAGATTTTTACACAGCTGTAGCACTCCCAGCACTGGTCAGGCTCCTGATTATAAGCCTTCATAATGTCTTTGTTAAGAACCATAAGATCGTTGGGACAGATGTACTGGCAGGCAGTCTTATCCCTCCCTTTACAACCATCACATTTTTCTGCAATTACAAAACTTGGCATTTTCATACCTCCTCAATTAATGTATTAATTATCTAAATAAAAAAACGGTATATTCGATACCGGACATATATATTCTTAATCTTTTTCTTAATCTTTTAATTTTAAATTATTTATATTTCGCCCTTTGCAGCCTTGTGCAGTTTAACCTCAACCTTATCTTCTTTTGCAAGGGAAGCATAATATTTCTGTAATATTTTTAAAACCTCCGGTCTAGAAAAATGTTCTGGTACTTCCTGTCCTTCGGACAACAGCTTTCTTAACATCGTCCCGCTTAAAGTAAGCCTGTCTTCCTTTGAGTGCGGGCATGTTCTGGTAGATGCCATGCCGTCGCACTTATGGCAGTAAAACGTCAGATCCATTTTTAAAGGCTTTAATTCAAGGGCGTTTTTGGGAATTTCGTCAAATATCTTATGTGCGTCAAAGGGTCCGTAATAGTCGCCCACGCCGGCATGGTCTCTTCCTACGATAAGGTGCGAACAGCCGTAATTTTGTCTGAAAACGGCATGAAGAAGGGCTTCCCTCGGTCCGGCATATCTCATCTCCATAGGATAACCTGCCTGAACAATCGTATTTTTAACAAAATAATTATCGATTAGCGTATTGATAGCAACGGCTCTGACGCTGGCGGGAATATCGCCGGGTTTTAATTTGCCGACGAGCTGGTGAATCAGAACGCCGTCAGTGGTTTCTACCGCAACCTTTGCAAGATATTCATGCGAGCGGTGCATAGGGTTCCTTGTCTGAAACGCCGCAACCGTATTCCAGCCTTTTTCTTCGAATATTTTCCTTACCTCTGCGGGGCGCATATAAATTTCTTTGAATTCCACAGGATAAGAACTTTCGCTCAAAACCTTAACTTTGCCTGCAATATTAATATCGCCCTGCGCCATGACTTTCTGAACGCCGGGATGCTCCATATCGGTTGTCTTAAATACCTTCTGGCACTCATGCGCCTTGTCTATCGAATATTTTTCCGATACGGTAATTATTCCTATAATTTCGGAAGTTTCGAAATCTACAAGCGCACCTTCCTCCCCTATTTTAATTTCGTCCGCTATTTCCTTTGTAGCAGAAAGTGTAATCGGAATAGGCCAAAATGTTCCGTCCTGCATCGTAAAATTATCGACAACGCCCTTCCAGTCATTTTTGCCCATAAATCCTTCCAAAGGAGTGAAGGCGCCGATGCCGAGCATTATCAAATCCGATGTTTCTCTTGATGTCATGGGTAGTTTTTTGAGGGTTTTAGCATACTCTTTTGCTTCTTTAAGCTCATGTCCCGATAAAAGTAAGGGCTTAAGTCTCTTTTCTTTTCCGTGGGGATTCACCAATGCCATATGTTCCTCCGATTTCGGTATATTTTTTATTTTTTTATTTTATAAATTTTCGACTAACCTGACTCTTTGCTTTTCTCTTAATAAACGGAATATATGAGGTATATTATTAATACATATATGCATATAAACTAATATCCATATTATAATAATTTTTAATCATTTATTTTTAATATTATTAAAAATGCCAACTATTATTTTTGATAAATTTTTTATTTTTTTTATAAAATAAATTTAGGGACTTTAACTATGCCCAGGTCATAGGATTATGCTCTACAACCTTTTCCACGAAACCCTTATAATCCAGCAATTTAACATTTTCTATCACCTCGGACTCAAGTATTCCCCTTGCCTTTGCGTCTGCCAGAAGGCAATAAACATGATTTTTTTGCAGTACCTCGTTTATTAAATTACTAAATTTGCCGCCTTTTTTAGCGGCATATACGCCGTCTTCCGTCAACAGCATTATATCGCCCTGGCGAATATAATTTATAGCATTATTTAAAGCAGATGACTCGTAAGGCGACTTTTTAACTATATGAAGCATCATTTATTTCCTCCTCGAATTTTATAGATAATATCAATATAAACATTACGGAAACCAAAAAATATAAAATATATTAGAAAGGTAAAAAAGCCTTCATTTCATTCATTTTTTGTCTTAAGGCATTCCTATCTATAATCTCGACTTCGGTAATTAAATCATTTTCGCTTAATCCTCTTTCTTCAAGGGATTCCTTTTCGACATAAATATGGGATATGTCAAAATCATCTATTAAAATAGGATATGTCAGGGAAAAGTTTTTCTTTCCGAGCAGCGCAGTATCCTGTCCTTTTTTTAACGAAAATACCCCGTCATCTATAAATGTAACGTTTATATCTTGTTCATATGCCCCAAACATAATCATGGCCTCAATTGCCTCCTGCTCAAAAATCGTTCCGTACGGAGCAGTCCTGCAAATAAACATAACGCTTGTTTTTTCCTTTTCCTCCATGTCAAATCCTCTCTAATTTTTTCAATGTTAATATATGTAAATTACTAAAATGTTATTAATCTATCGGACTCTATGCATAATTCCAATAATTGGCCTAATCCGGATATTTCAGCCGCACTGGAAACGGTTTGAGCCACTAAACCTCTCCTTTTACCCGCGGCAACACAAGCAATTAACCTGATGCCTTTTTCATCAAGTCCTAAAAGCAAGTTTCTAATATTTCGCTCATCCCTCGGGGGCTCCATAGTCCCGCAGGTATTGCAAACGCCCTCGTTGTAAAAAAAAACTCCTTTTATTTCATGGCCAAGTTCCATGGCCGCAACTATAAAATTATAGGCGCTGTCCATTGCTTGATGAGTATATTGTCCCTCTTTTATAAGAACGCCGAACTTCATTGACCCTCCTTGCAAATTAACAAATTAACTTAATTAATTACTTTATAGATAAAAAGGTATCAGATTTTAAATCGGACACCTTTTTATCTTTACATTACTATTGCATTGCTGACAAGCTGATGAATTCCCCCGACCATTTCCGCATCAAACCCGTAAATAGGAAATATTTTTGTAAACTGGGTTTTGCAAATTGCACAAATAAGAGCATAAAAATTAACTCCGTGATTATCGACCGCTTCCTTAACGGTCTGCATTCTCGGCATAGCCCCGGCTATCCTCACATTCATAATTTCATCAGTCAGCAAACCGCCACCCCCTCCACAGCAATAAGTGCTTTCCCTTGTGGTGCCTTCTCTTAATTCCACAAAATGATTTGCGGAGGCCTTAATAAGCTCTCTCGGAATCGTAAACTGACCCCCCTGAAAATCACCCATCCTTGAAGCCCTTGCAATATTACATGAATCGTGAAATGTAACAACCTTATCGTCGTTCGCCGAAGGGTCAAGCTTTATAACGCCTTTTTTTATAAGATCAAGGGTAAACTCGCAAATATGCATGGGTTGTTTATATCTGCTATCCAAGAAATCGAATGGGCCATTCATGGTGTTAGAATAATTATACGCGGCTCTCCACGCATGTCCACATTCACCGACCACCACCCTTTTTACCTTAAGCCTTCTGGCTTCGTCCCAGATTCGTTTATTAATTTCTTTTGTATTTTTATAGCTTCCCAAAAACATACCGAAATTTCCGGCCTCGGAAGCGTACGAAGAGACGGTGTAGCTTATCCCTGCCTTATGGAACACCTTTGCATAACCCTTCAGGGACTCCATATGAGGCATTGCAAAAAAATCTGCCGAGGGCGGAACCAGCAAAACTTCAGCGCCTTCCTCGTCCATCGGTATTTTAACATCCTTCCCCGATTCTTCCTTTATTTCTTCCTCTAAATCGTCAAGCGTATTTCTTAATGCAGGACCTGGAATCCCGATATTATTGCCTATTTTAAAGACCTTATGAATCACTTCCGTAGCATACTTCTGTCCCACCCCAATGGAATCCATTATTTGTCTTGCCGCCATGGTAACTTCGGCAGTATCTATGCCATAAGGACAGTAAAGCGAGCATCTCCTGCACTCTGAACACTGATAGAAATATGTAAACCAGTCTTTCAACACTTCTTCCGTCAATTCTTGCGAATTTGAAAGATTTTTGAAAAACCCTGCGGGAGTAAAATAATACCTATATACCTTTCTCATGAGTTCCTGTCTCTGAACCGGCATATTGTTCGGATCTGCCGTTCCGAGGAAAAACTGGCATTTGTCCGTACACGCCCCGCATCTGACGCAAATATCCATATAATCCCTGACAGCCTTATTGTTATCTAATATCTCTTTAAAAACCCCGATAGCCTTTTCCTTCCAGCCGTCCTGTAATTTGGCAGGAAAACCAAGGGCTTCCATGTCATCTTTTTGAGCTTCAATCATGTGTTCATAGGCAGTAGCTCCAGGCACTATTTTAGGAATCGAAATCTTTCCATCTAATACTGGAACCTTATATTTCTCCTTTAGCTTAGCCATATATCTGCTCCTTTTTGTTCTGCTGTAAAAACTATAAAAACTGTAGGTTATTTATTTAATTAATCAAAAACCACCTAAGTATTTAAATTACGATGCATTTTTTCATCATTCTTTTCATATAGTCATATAACATATAGATTATATAGATAAATCTTTAGCTTCAGGACGATAATATCTTTCCTCTTCAGGATTGTCCGTCATGATTCTTGTAGGCGAAAAGAATATTCCAATAAAATGCATTATTTTGCTAAATGGAATATAAGCTATTAATAACAGTACAAGGCTATAATGTATTAAAAAAAGAGGGTTTGAAGGAATATTGGTAAACTGAAAGCTTACAAGTCCATTCATATATGGGTCAAGGTGGTTATCAACAGTCGTAAGAGCGGCCGGTGATAGAACATAATTAAGGGATAACCCCGCCAAACCTATAAGCATTAAAAGGATTAAAATTACGTAATCTTGAAATAACGATATAAATTTAACCCTTTCAACGACAACCCTTCTTAAAAAAAGGAAAAAAAGCGATAAAACCATTAAAATCCCGCATACTATACCAATATCCACAAAAATATTGTACCACCACGGAAGTGGATTAGAATATATAAAATGCCTTAAAAAATGCATAAAAATTAACAAAAAGAAAGATATATGAAAAATATACCCGAAAAACCATGTCGGCTTATTGGATTTAAACAGGCTTTTAAAGAAGAAAACCTCTCCAAGGATACGCACTAATGCTCCACCCTTTGTCAGTGGAGCGGGAGTAAGAGGAATTTTAACGGGCTGCGGCGTAGTAGCGTAATGATAAATCCTTAATATTACGCCGATTAAAAAAATCAAACCGGCGGCATAAGTGAAAAAAAGATATATTGCGGTAGTTAAATTAAGAGATCCCACACCTTCCCCTCCCTGCTAAATAATTATTTTTTATACTTGAAACAAATCCGGAGCTTATTTCCCTTCTACTATTAAATAAAGAGAATATTTTTATACGCAGCCGGTCGGTTTTGGAAGGCCGGCTATCTTAGCAAGCTGCTTGGCCGGGCCCTCGGGAAAAAGCTCGTAAAGAAATTTATTGGCTACCTTTTTGTCCTCGATATTTTCGAGTTTTCCGACTTCTTTTGTAAGAGATTTTATTGCAGGAGCAACCTGAAACTGTGCAAAATAGTTCCTGATCCAATCGATTAATTTCCAGTGTTTTTCCGTTAGCGGAACCCCTTCGGTTTTGGCAAGGTATTCGGCTATATCCTTGTTCCAGTCGTCAAGGTTTTGCAGGTAACCCTCGTCGTCGGTTTCTATTGTCTTACCGTTAAAGTCAAAAGACGGCATAATACTTTAACCTCCTCTTTTATATGGATATAATATTAATGTTATAATTTACTTTAATAATTAACTGACGTAAAAATTTATTTTTTTATGTTTTAGCTACTGGATATATAACCGCAAGGGCAGCTTTCGAAACATTTCATGCAGCCGTTGCACGTTTCTAAATGAAACTCGTAATGGTTGCCTTTTTCGAGCATTTTCACGCAGCCCTTGGAACAATACATGTAACAGTTACCGCAATCGTAACACAAGCCGCAGCTCATACATCTTTTCGCTTCTAACACGGCCTCGTCGCGGGATAATCCGTAAACGACGGGCTGGAAATCGCCCTTAACCGAGGTAATTCCCCTATTGCGCCTTTCTTGCCTTTCCGACTCGTTATAAAACTCCAGATGCATGTCTTTATAGCCTATGACCTGCCTGTTGTCCATAGGCGCCGGCTCGCCGCCAAATTTTTCGTGTATGGAAAAGGCGGCGGTATTTCCGGAACCTATCGCCTGGGTTACAAGCCAGAATCCCACGGCGTCCCCGCCGGCAAAGACATTATCTTCCTCGGATATTAAGCACTTATCGTTGACGTTCAGACATCCCTTTTTTAAATTCTTGCAAATATCTTCAAAACCCGAAAGATCCGGTTTTTGGCCAAGCGAGGCAACAAGCGCCGTGCAACCTATGGTAAACGGGGGTTCGTCCTCCGCTATCATAAACTGCGCCCTGCCGGAGGCATCCTTTTCGCCTAATTTTGTCCTCTGGAAAACGACGGACAGAATCCCGCCCTCCTTTTCGCTAACGCTAACCGGGGCAGCCATAAACTCGAAATTAATCCCCTCTTCTATAGCGGCGCTGACTTCTTCGGGATTTGCAGGCATCTGTCCCTTTCCCCTTCTATAAGCAACCGTATCCTTTTCGGTCGTCGGCAGCCTGCGGGCGGTCCTGGCGCAATCCATCGCGGAATCCCCGCCTCCGATAATTATGACGTGGGAAGCAAGATCGGGCGTTTCGCCGCTGTTTACGCGCCTTAAAAATTCAATGCCGCTTAAAACGTTTGAAATCCCCGACTCGTTTATGCCGAGCGGAACGTTGTTATGCGCGCCTATGCCGACAAAAACCGCATCAAACTCCTTTTTGAGTCCTCCCAGCATCAGGCCGTCTTTTCCAACGGGAGAATTAAATTTGAATTCGACCCCCATATCTTTTATCCTGTTAATTTCGGCATCGAGGACGTTCCCGGGAAGACGGAAACGGGGTATTCCGTAACGCAGCATGCCGCCGGCTTTTTCGAACTTTTCGAAGACGGTAACGGCATAGCCCCTTCTTGCAAGCTGGTAAGCGCAGCTTAAACCTGCCGGTCCGCTGCCTATAACGGCAACCCGTTCCTTCCTCTTTTCACCGGTAAGTTTTCTTAACGGCAGATTCTTTTCTATTCCGAAATCGCCGATAAACATCTCGACGGAATTTATTGCTACGGCTTTGTCTTTCGCCGCCCTGTTGCAGGAGGTCTCGCACGGATGGGGGCAAACCCGCCCCGTAACGGCGGGAAGAGGGTTTGTATCGGTAAGCATGTAAAACCCCTCTTTTATCGATTCGTCCATGTCTCTGCCGTACGCCTCGCTCTGGGCAATATATTGCAAATATTCCCTGATTTTTTCGCCGTTGGGACAGCTATCCATACAGGGAGGCTTTTTTTCGACATAACTCGGCCGGAGGGAAGATTGTTCGGCGACGGTTAACGACCCGAACTGCCTGCCTCCTATCGGTCTTTTTATTTTTTTAATTTCTACGGCCATATTCCATATTCCTCGCCTTTCTTTTTATATCATTTTCTTTTAAATAAAATAATCGTTTATTAAATTTAAATTTATGCCGGTTTTATTCAGGCAAGGCAAGAAAACTTCCGCCTGCGTAACCGTATATCAAGCGGCCGGAATCGGTAAGATCCCTGATAGCGGCTTTAACGTCGTCCTTTGTAACGCCGCTCGCAGAGAACTTGCTTTCCATTTCCTTAACCACGTCTCCGGGCTTAAATCTCTTTTTATTCGTATATTCTTTAATGAGATTAACAATGGCTTCTTCAAGTTTTGCCTTGGTTTCGTCAGTCATTTTAAGCCTCCATAACATTCAATTTATTTTATAAAATTTACTGTCTAATCTGGGCAGAATAATTCAACGTTGCCTCGCCAAGCCTGAAATCGTCTATATGGTATTTCGTAAACTCAAAACCGGTAACCTTAAAGAACTTTGGCCAGCCTATCCTTTCTATCCATTCGCCGACTCTTTCCCCTTTATGCGCGTCTTTTTTGTATGCGTCAAGTATGGTTTTGACGGCCTCGATAACCTTTGGCCAGCGCGGCGGGTCGTTTTCCAGAAACGGAACCGCAAGTTTAGAAAACGCCGGCTTGCTCCTGGCGTTGGATACCTTGCCTCCAACCCAGATAGACAAGCCGTCATTCAGCGGATCCGCGATAGGCATGCCGGGACATACCGTAAAACAGTTGCCGCAGAAAACGCATCCCTCTTCGATAAGTTTTACGCTTGGCTTGCCGTTATAAGAGTCGGGTCTAATCACGTTGGTGGGGCACGACGCTATGGTGCTTGGAACTTCGCAGAGATTGATTATCTTTTCGGGAATCACCCTTGGCGGCCTTCTATGTATTCCCAAAACCGCTATATCCGAGCAATGGACCGCGCCGCACATATTAAGGCAGCATGCAAAAGCTATCCTTACCTTTGTGGGCAACTGGGCATTAACATAATATTCATAAAGCTCGTCCATGAGGGATTTAACTACGCCCGACGCATCCGATGCAGCCGTATGGCAATGCACCCAGCCCTGCGTATGGACTATATTCGCCACGACGTTTCCAATGCCGCCCGCAGGAAGGTTCAACTTCTCGATGTCGTTTAAAAGCGGCTTTATATTTTCCTCTTTGTCAAGCAAAAACTCAACATTGTTTCTTGTAGTAAACCTCAGGTACCCGCCGCTGTATTTATCGGCCAGATCGCATAAATCCTTTATGAAAGAACTGCTGACAAGCCTTGGGGAGCCAACCCTGACGGTATAAATCTTGTCGCCGTCTTCCGAAACATGAACCATATGGCTCGGGCTTAAAATTTCATGATATTTCCATTTTCCGTAATTTTTCTTAATAACGGGATGCAAGAAATCGTTATAATCATGGGGACCGATATCGGTTATCCTTTTTGTTGCCCCAGAAACCTCCGCCATAAAAACCTCCTTAACAGCTTAATGATATATTATATTATAATGTTATTTTAATCTTTATATTATATTTATATTATATTTATTTACACCCTTTTACACCCTTGCTGCGATATAATTACCGCCATATTGGCCGGTAACCGCCGCCGGAAATATTAGTCCTGTCCTTCGCCCGCTTCCGCGTATTCTTCATATAATACGAATGGGTTCCCCCTTGGGCTGGCAACCATTTCGGGAAGGGGTTCGAGCCCTATCGACTCGATAAAGTTGCCTACGCCGACCCTCTGGATTAACTCCCCGATCCGCTCCCTGCTGACCCCGTACTCGTCCCAGAATTCCCATATCTTCTCAATAAGGTCTTTAAACCATTTGTAATTGTTCTTTGCATCTTCTTCTATGTCGTAAAACGGCACCAGAACCATCGAAAGGCGCGGACCGGAAACCATCGGGGCTTTAGACCCTATAAGTATCGTCGCTCCCCCTTTTGTCCCTGGACGCAGTGCTTTAGGCATAGTATTTATGCAGTGCATACATCTCGAGCAATTCGAATTTTCTATTTTAAGGCCTTCTTCGGCGCTGTAACTCATACATTTGGTAGGGCATTTATCTATAACATATTTATGCAGGTCGAATTTTTTGGCATAATCTTTAACCATTTCAGGGTCTATTCTTATATCGTCCTTCCACGTTCCTATGACGGACAGGTCGGCTCTTGCTATCGACGCGGTGCAGTCGTTTCCGCATGCGGAAAATTTGAATTTGAACTTGTAATTGAATATAGGCCTGTGCATCTCGTCCTGAAATGCCTGCGTAATGCTGTTGCAGGCATGCATGGCGTCGTAATTCGCAAACTCGCATCTTGCCATGCCGACGCAGCATGAAGGCGTTCTTAACGCGGAACCGCTGCCTCCAAGGTCAAACCCTAACTTTGTATATTCTTGAAATATGGTTTCTAAGTCTGCCGTTTTTGCGCCAAGCAACTGGATATCGCCGGTCGAACCGTGAAAGTTAAAAAGGCTTGAGGCATGTTTTTCGCCTATATCCACTATCTTCCTGAGAATGTCGGAGGTGTAAAAAAAACCGGAGGGTTGATTTATTCTAACGGTATGAAATTCCTTAATGCCGGGGTACTTTTCGGGCGAGTCGGAAAACCTCCCTACAATGCCGGAGCCGTAACCTTTAACACCCACCATCCCGCCGTGTTTCCAGTGGACTACTTTTTCTTCGTAAGATTGTTCGACCTGCCCCAGAAGGTCATCGGTCATTTCGCTTGTTTCCGCCGCTCTTTCGATTTCTCTTACAAAACTTGGCCATTTGCCCTTCTTTAACTCGTCAAGAAGCGGCGTCTTGTGTTTTTTACTCATAATACCTCCTTAAACAAATAAGACTATCTTTATTATATAAAGACGACGAATTTTATGCGGATTTTACTCTTTTATCAAACTAAATTTTAAAAATGTATAAAAACTAAAAAAACACATAAAAATGATGCAATTAAAAAATAAAAAAATATCATTTACTTATAATACTTATCAATTACTTTTGTCAAGAAAAAAATTAACATTGTTTTATTTTATTTTTAAAAAATCTTTTTTAACTTCTTTTTTATTTTCTTTTACAAAAGATACCCAGTTTTTAAACCATTTAGGTGCGGAAGGAGAAAATATGTGCGTGTAACTTGCGATCATATTTTTATAAATAATGCCGTCGCTTGCTCCGTTTACCCCAAATCCTTTTTTCACATTAAAGACAAAATCCATGTTATCCGAAGGCGGTGTTTCTAAAAACGAATGATGGAACTCGTGCCCTTTAATAAATTTAATCTTATTAAACCATAGCCGGCTATTTTTATCGTAAAATGCAGGCGTCAATTTGGTGTAGCCGTGTCCCTTAGGTTTTTTCGTTAATTTTACATCGGCGTCTATTACCCCGGTCATTTCGCATATAACATCGCCATAGGAAATACTTTTGCAAAGATACATAAGTCCGCCGCACTCGGCATAGACGGGAAGGCCTGCTTCGATCTTTTCCCTTATATCTCTTCTTAAATCAATGTTTGACTCTAAATCCCTGCAGAAAATCTCAGGGAAGCCTCCCCCTATATAAAGAGCGTCGATATCGGGCAGACGGCCATCTTTAAGCGGAGAAAATTTGATTATCTCGCAACCCAAATTCTCAAGCGCTTCAATATTTTCATTATAATAAAAATTAAATGCGTTATCGTAAGCAAGACCTATTTTAACCGTGTTTTGGACATTCCTTGTTTTATTATTTTTCCGAAATAAAACAGGTAAATTTTTAACGCCGCCGTAAGATTTGCCCCCTATTTTTGAAATCTTTATGATGCCGTCTATATCGATATAACCTGCAATTTTAGAAGACATATTGGAAACAAAATTTTCGATGTCTTCGGCGGAAAGCGTGGATAAAAGGCCGAGATGGCGTTGTTTTATGGAAAATTCAGGGTCATTCGGAACATTACCGACTACCTTAAAATCGGTATAATAATTAATTGCTTTGATTAAATTTTTTTCATGCCTTTTACTGTGAACCTTGTTAAGAATTATCCCCTTTATATTTACATCCTTATCAAAGTTTTGAAACCCTAAAATAAGCGGAACAACCCCCCTGTTTAATTCCCCTACATCGATTAAAAGAATTACGGGGATACCCAGGAGCTTTGCCATCTCCGCATTAGAAGATTTTCCGTATATGTCAAAAGAGTCGTGCAGTCCATGGTTGCCTTCGACGATGCTAACATCTGAATTAAGCGAATATTCTAAAAAGTGCTTTTTAATTTTATTTTTAGACATAAAATAAAAATCCAGGTTATAGCAGTTTTTACCCGTAGCCGTGCTTAACCACATTGGATCTATAAAATCAGGGCCCTTTTTAAATGGTTGAACTATAAGCCCTCTATCCCTAAGCAGCCGCATTATGGCTATAGAAATGGTTGTTTTGCCGGAATTCCTTTTTGCCGCAGAGATGTAAAATCCGTTGTTGCGGTTATTTTTTTTGTTATTACCGGTAATATCATTCATCTTGCTTTCTGAGTTCTTTTATTTTTGAAATTAGATTGAGCTTGTAAGAAGAAAGTTTTTTACCTTCGGTATCTTTGTGTTCCATGGAATATATCCTTTCGGTTCCAAGAATGAATAAGGAAAATTCATATTCCGCGGACTTTTCTTTGTCGAAATAGTGCTGATGAAACGCAAATTCATCATCTTCTTCAATTATTTTACTTATGTAAAACACCTCGAGTTTTGCCTGTAAAGGGAGGCCATCGAAATATTTAAGCAATTCCATGATATATTCTTTGCTCAATTTGGTAATCTTTAAGATATAATCTAAATCATATTTAAATTTCATAAAATGACGGGATGGCGGAGAGAGAGGGATGAGCGTCCTTAAGGACGCTAAATGCGATGAACTTCCCCTTGCGCCCTTGCGGGCTTCGGGTGTTCGAATCCAAAAACCCTTTATCTCATAACGCCTTATTCATAAATGTTTACTTTTAACTGGCGGAGAGAGAGG
>JAKBNN010000033.1 GCA_021831025.1 bacterium
CGGTGAAATGTTGATTTACCGGGGTAGAAGCTATAAGGTTTACAGAGGCATGGGTTCTCTGGGTGCAATGGTAAGGGGCTCAAAAGATAGATATTTTCAAACCCATATAAAATAAGAATCAAAATTAGTCCCCGAAGGAATCGAGGGGAGAGTGCCGTATAGAGAGACGCTTTCTGAGGCGGTTAATCAGTTAGTCGGCGGATTGCGTGCTGGAATGGGATATTGCGGCGTTCACTCTATAGAAGAACTTAGAACCGGAACAAGATTTATGAGGATAACTTCATCCGGTCTTAAAGAAAGCCATGTTCATGATGTCATAATTACAAGGGAAGCGCCCAATTACAGGCTCGATTAATTTAATATGGAAAAAGTATTTTCTAAAATTCTAATAATCGATTTTGGGTCTCAATATACCCAGCTTATCGCAAGAAAGATAAGGGAAAGCGAAGTATATTGCGAAATATATCCTTTTAATTCATCCTACAAAAAGATAAAGGATTTTAAACCGGATGCAATTATACTTTCCGGCGGCCCGTCATCCGTTTATGACAGCGGCGCCCCTTTTATAACAAAGGAAATATTTAATATCGATGTTCCTTTTTTGGGGATTTGCTATGGTATGCAAATTATGGCGTATCTCCTTTCAGGGGAGGTTAAGCCCGCAAAAAATAGAGAATATGGGCATTCAAAACTCGCTATAATAAAAGAAAGCAAGCTATTTAAGGGGTGTGAAAAATCAAGCCTTGTATGGATGAGCCACGGGGATATTATCGTAAAAACTCCGCCGGACTTTGTTGTAACCTCTCAAACCGAAAATTGTTCCGTTGCTTCATTCGAAAACAGCGAAAGAAAACTTTACGGACTTCAGTTTCATCCCGAGGTTGCGCATACCGCTTGCGGACGGAAAATATTAAATAATTTTCTATTTAATATCGCAAAAGTTAAAAAAACATGGAAGCTCGAAGATTTTATAGAGAATAAAGTGAGGGAGATTAAGAATCTTGCAGACGGTAAAAAAGCTATATGCGCCCTTTCGGGGGGAGTTGATTCCACCGTTGCCGCCGTTCTCGCAAATAAAGCCATAGGGGATAAACTCAGGTGTATATTTGTTGACAACGGTCTTTTAAGAGAAAACGAGGGAAAAGCCGTTATAAAGTTTTATAAAGAAAATTTAAAATTAAATGTAAAACTTGTAAATGCATCCGATTTATTTCTAAAAGCATTAAAAGGGATTAAAGATCCCGAAAAGAAAAGAAAAATTATCGGAAAACTTTTCATAGAGATATTCGAAAAAGAGGCTAAAAAAATAGCAGATGCGGGTTTTCTCGTGCAGGGGACGCTGTATCCCGATGTTATCGAATCCGTCAGGGTATTCGGCGCTTCAAGCATTATTAAAAGTCATCATAATGTCGGCGGCCTTCCAAAAAAATTAAATTTAAAATTAATCGAGCCGCTAAGAGAATTATTTAAAGACGAAGTTCGCATAATAGGAAAGAATCTAAGAATTCCCGCGGAAATCATTAGCAGGCAGCCGTTTCCCGGTCCGGGACTTGCCATAAGGATAATCGGGGATGTCGATAAAAATAAACTTAACATATTAAGGCAAGCCGATACCATTGTTACGGAAGAGATAAAAAAATCTGGATTAGAAGGTAAGGTTTGGCAGTCTTTCCCTGTGTTAATTCCGGTTAAAACAGTCGGCGTTATGGGGGACAAAAGAAGCTATGAATCCCTTATAGCGCTTCGGGCGGTGAGTTCGTCGGACGGCATGACGGCAGATTTTGTGAAATTGGATTACGATATTCTGAGGACGATTTCGGCGCGGATAATTTCTGAAGTAAAGGGAATAAACAGGGTGGTTTATGACATTACATCAAAACCGCCTTCGACGATAGAGTGGGAGTAATAAAAAAATAATATTATGGATAAATTCGTTCATCTCCATTTACATTCGCATTACAGTCTTTTAGACGGCGCTATTAAAATTGACGATATTATAAGCAAGGCTATAGAGTTTAATATGTCTGCCGCGGCAATTACCGACCACGGGAATATATTCGGCGCTATCGAGTTCTATGAAAAGGCATTAAAAAAATCCGTTAAACCCTTGATCGGGTGCGAAATGTATGTTTCAAGATCGGATATGACGCTTAAAAATCCAAATGAAAAATTATATTATCATTTAATTTTACTTGCCAAAAATGAAGAAGGGTATCAAAATCTTTCGAGGCTTATATCGAAATCTTATACCGACGGCTTTTATTATAAACCGAGAATAGATAAAAATATTTTAAAAGAAAACCATAGCGGCTTAATTGCGTTATCCGCCTGCTTAAAGGGGGAAATACCTTATAATTTAATTCAAGGCAAAATGGATTTGGCAGAAAAGAGCCTTCAATATTATTTGGATCTGTTTGGCGATGATTTTTATTTAGAAATGCAGATGCAGGGCATAGAAGAACAAAAAACGGCAAATGCCGGAATAGTTGAATTATCCAAAAAATACGGCGTTCCGCTTGTGGCTACCAATGACTGCCATTATCTTTTGAAAGACGATTACGAAGCCCACGATGTTCTTTTATGCATACAAACCGGAAAAACGGTAGAAGACAAAGACAGGATGAGATTTTCTACAAAGGATTTATATTTTAAATCACAGGAAGAAATGATAGATATATTTAGCGAGTATCCTGCCGAAGCCATTTCTAATACAAAAATAATAGAAAGCAAATGCAATTTTTCTTTTAAACTTAAAGAAGGACATCACTTTCCGCAGTTTATCATTAAAGAAACCGGCAGTGGCCGCGAAGAGTCTTCCGAGTCTATACTTGATTTTTTCGAAAAAAAAGTAAAAGAAGGATTTGATGAAAGATTTATAAAGAATCCAACCGCAATGGCAAAGCAGTCATACTTAAACAGTGCGGAAGCCTATGAAAAAAGATTAGATATGGAGATAGAAGTTATTAAAAAATCTAATTTTGCAGGATATTTCTTAATAGTTTCCGATTTTATCAGGTATGCAAAGGATAATGATATTCCCGTTGGACCTGGAAGGGGTTCCGCCGCAGGGAGCCTTGCGGCATATTGTCTAAAAATTACGGACATAGATCCGATTCAATATGACTTAATGTTTGAAAGATTTCTTAATCCCGAACGAATCAGCATGCCCGATATAGATTCCGATTTTTGTATAAACGGGAGGGATGAAGTAATCAAATATGTTTCCAGAAAATATGGAGAGGAAAATGTCTCCCAAATAATTACATTTGGAACAATGCAGGCAAAAGCCGCCATAAGGGATACAGGGAGAGCGCTTAATATGCCTTATGCCGAGGTCGATAAAATAGCCAAGCTTGTTCCGAACACGCTTGGTATTACACTCGAAGAAGCTGTCAAAGAAGAGCCGAAACTTCAAAATTTAATAAATACCGATTTTAAAGTTAAAAAATTAATAGAGATAGCCAGAAGGCTTGAGGGGCTGGCAAGGCACGCCAGCACGCACGCCGCCGGCGTTGTAATATCCAATAAACCTATTCTTCATTTTATGCCCTTATATAAGGGTTCAAAGGAAACCGATGTTATAACGACTCAATATACGGGGCAAGATTTAGAAAAACTGGGATTTATCAAATTCGATTTTTTGGGTTTAAAAACTCTTACGGTAATGAATGAAGCTATTAAGCTTATAAACGGTAAAAAACCAGGGCAGTCCCATAAACATGCCGACATGGAACATCCCGCCCCGCTTGCGTCCCCTGCCCCAATCCGGGAGGAGAACGATTTTAACATATATGATATAGATCTAAACGATCAAAAAACATATAAGCTTTTATCTTCGGGAGACACTACAGGGGTATTTCAGCTTGAAAGTTCCGGCATGAAAGAGTTGATTAAAAAATTAGCCCCCGAATCGTTTGAGGATTTAATCCCTCTTGTTGCTTTATACAGGCCAGGGCCGCTCGGGAGTGGGATGGTTGACGATTTTATCAATGCAAAGCGCGGAAGGGTTAAAATACGCTATATCCATCCTTTATTAAAGGACATACTGAGCGACACTTACGGCGTGATACTCTATCAAGAGCAAATAATGAGAATAGCGACATCCCTTGCCGGATTTTCTATGAGAGAGGCGGATATTCTAAGGAAGGGCGTCGGCAAGAAACAGGCCGAACTTATAAGCCAGATGAAAGACAAATTTATTAGCGGGTGTGAAAATAAGGGAATAGATAAAAACAAAGCGGAAAAGATTTTTTCGTTAATTACGAAGTTCGGCGAATACGGTTTTAATAAATCACATTCGACGGCTTACGCATATATCGCATATATGACTGCCTATTTGAAGGCAAATTATAAAGAGCATTTTACGGCAGCCCTTTTATCGAGCGAAATGTCCAATACCGATAAACTGGCAAAGATAATCAATGAAGCAAAATCAGGTTTCTATAGCTGTGATATATTACCTCCTTCGGTTAACTATTCGATGGAAAGATTTACGATCGTTAGCAGCAACGGTAACGGGCTTGCAATCAGGGTAGGACTGGGAGCCGTTAAAAATGTCGGCAAGTCCGCGATTGACTCCGTTTTGCAAATACGGCAAGAGGCTTTATTTAAAGACCTGCTAGATTTTTGTTCAAGGGTCGATACAAGAAAGGTGAACAAGAGAACGATAGAAAACTTAATAAAAAGCGGAGCTCTCGATATAAGCGGGGAATCCCGAAAATGGATGCTGAACAATCTCGAAAGCGTGATGGGAGAGGCTAATTTTCTGAGGGAAAAAAGAAACTCCGATCAGTTTGAACTCCCTCTTTTTTTGGGAGAAAATGTTGAAAATGTAGATGGGGACGGAGGCGCGGTTTTTAAGACGGAGGATAAGAAAGATGATAAAAAATCGGTGCTTGCTTATGAGAAAGAGTCTTTAGGATTTTATCTTTCAGGACATCCTTTAGACGGATATGAGGAAAAAATTAAACTTATCGGCGAAGGTTCGGTTGCGAAGATTGTAAACAAATATTTAAGTTCGGGGGGGAAAACAAAAGATGAGGAATATGCAATCTGCGGGGTTATAAATCAGTTAAAGATTCACAAAACTAAAAATAATGAAAAAATGGCTTCGCTTGTATTAAATGATAAAAATTTGAATGTTCAGGTTGTATTTTTCCCCAAAAATTACTTAAAATACGAAGACATTTTTGATACAAACGAACCGGTGGTTTTGACGGGAAGGATTGATTTCTCTGGATTAACGGCAAATAACGGCAATGAGAGAAACGGGATTGCCGCAGGGGTTTTGGCCGAGGACGATATAGACAACAATTTTGACGAAGAAAATTATAAAGGCGCGGAAGTCAGGCGGACATCAAATGATAAAATAGGCAATATAAGCGACGGGGATATAGAGCTTAATATTAAAATTATCGGAGAAAAGATTGAGTTTTTGGATAGCTATAAAATTAAACAAAAGAATAATATCGATATACCGGTGGTAAAAACTAACGGGACGCAAGTTCAGCCATGCCCGATATGCGTTATCGAAATAACCGAAAAAGAAATCCCGCATGATAACGATGCATTAAGAAACTTTTTGGTTGAGTTAAAAGATATGCTATATAATTCAAAAGGGAATAATAAGGTAATTTTGAAGGCGATGGGTTATGAAGTTATTTTAAACGGTAATATTTCGGTCGATAAAGAATTGCTTAAATCTAAACCATTATGCAGGTATTTGAATATTGCATAGCTAAAATAAATAATAAACCTAAAATAAATCTAAAATAAAATAATAATATTTTATTTTTATAACAAACGGAATTCATTTATGGCATTACAGTATCTTGATTTTGAGAAGCCGATAATCGAATTAGACCAAAAAATAGAAGAGCTTAAGACCTTTAATCTTAGCGGTATTGCAAATGTTGACGATGAGATAAAAAATCTTGAATCCAAGCGGGATAAACTTATTAAAGATATATTTAAAAATATCGGCAACTGGCAGATAACCCAGCTATCCAGACACCCTTTAAGGCCGTACACCCTTGATTACATAGAGCTGATAACGGAAAATTTTACAGAGCTTCACGGCGACAGGCTTTTTATGGATGATAAAGCAGTCGTAGGCGGTTTTTGTTTTATTAAAAACAATAACGGCGGTTACAGGCAAAGAGTATTGATAGTAGGACATCAAAAGGGGCGCAATACCAAGGATAAGATGTGCAGAAATTTTGGCATGCCTCACCCCGAAGGTTATAGGAAAGCGCAAAGACTCTTTAGATTGGCCGAAAAATATTCTATTCCGATTATAACCTTAATAGATACCCCTGGGGCTTACCCCGGACTTGGAGCCGAGGAAAGAGGGCAATCGGAAGCCATCGCAAAAACAATTTATACTTTGTTAAATGTCAAAGTGCCTGTTTTATCCATTATCATAGGCGAGGGCGGAAGCGGCGGAGCGCTTGCTTTTGGAGTCGGCAACAAGGTGTTGATGCTTGAATATTCGGTTTATTCGGTAATATCTCCCGAAGGATGCGCCTCGATATTATATAAAGATGTTTCTAAAACCGAGGAGGCATCCAATTCGCTAAAACTTACCGCAAAAGATCTTTACGGCCTGAAGGTTATTGACGGCATTATTCCTGAACCGCTTGGCGGGGCGCATAAAAATAAGATATTAGCTTCTAATAATATAAGAAAGGCTATTATTGAAAACCTTGATTACCTTAAAAAATATGACGGTGAAACCCTAAGAAACGACAGGATCCGGAAATTCACGAAATATTAATTATCCAAATTAGGTATTTAGGGATTAAATATTAATTGAAAAACGGTTAAATGTATGATATAAACTTATACTATACTAATTATTATAAAATAAGCAAACATAAAATTATAGATTTAATATAATTTAAATGGAACATTAGAAAAACTTAATTTATTTAACGATGGTAGAATATCCGGATATTGCCTATTTTATTTCAAAAGACCTTATTTCTAAAAGTTCGATTGAGGAGATTTATGAAAAAATAGCCGTTACAGCTGACACCTTTATAAAGTGCGATCAGATCGCCATATTTATGCTCAGCGAGGAGACCGAAACCGTAAAATGCATTAAATTTTATCGGGACGGCGCATTTTTACAAAAGGATTTTGAAGTAATGCTTGGAGAAGGAATTATAGGTTCTGTCGTGGAAAACGGAGAACCCTTAATAAGCAAAGACCTCAAGCTCGACTTATCGGATATATATTATGAATTGGAAAAGCAGTTTTCGGGAATGGCTTCTATTTTAAGCGTACCTATATATGCGGGTTCATTGGTTTTAGGCGTTCTAAATGTATATACGGGAACCCCGTACGAATTTACCGAAGAAGAGGTTGAAATAGCCAAATTTATAGCCTTAATGGGCGGGGTTTTTATATACAACCTCACCTTATATGAAAATGCGAATTTCTTATACTTAAGACAAAAGGAAGAAAGCCGGAAAGTGGAAAATTTGCTCGAGGTTTCGAGGCTTGTTTCCTCATCTTTAGACCTTGCCAGCGTTTTGGACAGCTCAGTTAAGAGCTTAATGAGTTTCACAGGTACAAACATATCTTTGGTCTATTTTAAGGATGAAGCGCAGGTTTTACCCTGCTACGAATTTTTTAACTGCAATATGAAGGGATGTTTAATTTATGGCGGCTCCATAAATTGTTATACCCTTGCCAATTTCGAATGTTCATTTGTAAAATGCCCGCCCGAAAATAAAATATTGCGGAAATGCTCCGAGTGCCATTATTTATCCGATATAACCCTGAAATTATTTAAAAGTTACGGGCTTGAGGATTATCAAAATCCTCCTGCATCTTTTAAATTGAAAGAATATTCCTGCTTAAAAAGTTTAAATATGGACCATCCAGCCGTAGTTCATAATAAGCAAGATAAAGATAATCAAGAAGGTTGTATATTTAAAAATATTCATAAACAGACATTTCTTGCAATACCTATCAAGACGGACAAAGATTTTCTGGGAATGATATTTCTTTTTGACTATAAAGAGATTAATTATTCGGTTGAAACCGTGGATTTTATATCCAGTCTTGCAGGCATAATCTCGGTTGCGATTTCGAATGTGCAGATGGTAGATTATATAGAAGAAGCCCATTTTGATGTTATAAATTCGATATCAGAAGCTATCGAAGCAAGAGACGCATATACGAGGACGCACGGCGACAGATTGATTAATTATGGAATAGAGGCTGGCAGGGAGCTCGGTTTAGGCGAAAACGAGATTAAAAATATAAGATACGCGGCGGCTCTCCACGATGTCGGCAAGATCGGGATAAAGGATTCGATATTAAATAAACCGGGAAAGCTGACGGATGAGGAATACGCGGAAATGAAAAAACATCCTGAGATAGGATATACCATGCTGAAAAATATAAAATTTTTAGCTCCTATCGCGAACGAGGTATTGCATCATCAGGAAAGGTATGACGGCAACGGTTACCCCGATAAACTAAAGGGCGAAGATATACCGGTTATTTCAAGGATAATTGCGGTTATCGATACATTTGACGCCATGACCACCGACAGGCCTTATCGAAAGGCGCTTCCCATCCAGACGGCATTAGACGAGCTGAAAAAAAATTCGGGAACCCAATTTGATCCCAAAGTGGTAAACGCATTCTTAAAAGTCGTCAGCCAGGATTTAAATAAAGAAACTACCTTAATCCGAAG
>JAKBNN010000075.1 GCA_021831025.1 bacterium
TATCCAAAAGGGGTTCGGCCATTCTGCGCAAGATGCTTTTCATGCCGGTTCTTTCGATGCTTCGCAGGGATACCCCTTTTAAAATCCTGTATGACCGTATGGTCGAAAGGGGTAAAGTGAAAAAGGTGGCGGTTATCGCCGTCATGAAGAAAGTTCTTATAATAGCCCATGCATTGTTTACTAAAAACCAGATCTTTGATAAATCTAAATACCTGGCTGCCATAGGGGTAAAAAATTTAACGGCGGCATAAAAATTTTGCTTGATTTTTAAATAGCAACTTGACTTTGGGGAGTAGTTTATAGATCGAATCATGAGGAGCAGCATAGCATGGCAACAATAGAGGACTTTATCAATACGGTAATTCAAAAAAATATAAGTACAATGATTGCAACTCCAGGGCTTCAGTATTTAAGTTTTGGAGTAATGGCATCGATGATTGAGTTTCTTGGGGCATGTTTTGATGAAGAAGATTTTTTCAAAGTAGGATGCTCTGCTTGTAGATTCAGAAAAGCGATAAATGAACTAGATGCTTTTTCTGCATACCGGAAATACAACAAAAACGATAAATATAAATATGATCTATACACCAACCTAAGATGTGGAATGGCCCATATTGGGCGACCTGGGAAAGGAGTTGCGTTTACCGATAGAACAGATCTAAAGGACAGTAATAAACATTTAAAAATATGCAAAATGAATGATTCAACAGAAAGGCTCATACTTGTATGTGAAGACCTATTTCATGATTTATCCAAAGCCGCTACTGAATTATTGGATAAAATGAAAAAGTGTCAGCACATGAAAAAATATGACGATAATTTTATGAATCCAAATCTAGAAATAATGAAATGTATGGGCTAAACTACTCCCTAAAGTCAAGACTAAAATTTTATTTCTCCCCCCAAACATCGTCAACCGCTTTTTTAAGCGTATCCGGCACTAAGTGGCTATACCTTTTCGTCATCTGGGTAGTCCTGTGTCCTAACAGCTCGCCGGTAATATAAAGGCTCGTCCCGTTCATTACCATTTTGCTGTCGAAGACGTGCCTTGAATGGTGTATGCGCAAATGCTTGAGTCCTGCATTTCGGCAGGCGGTCATAAAAGACTTGCGGAAATTGCCTAATTTAGCCCCGTTTTTATTAAATACATATAAACAGTCGTCTTTCTTTTCAATACCCTTTAAAAGCTCTTTTAAGGGCTTGCTTATAGGAATATATCTGTCATACTTGGTTTTAGTTCCTTTTATCGCTATTACGTCGTTCTGTAAGTCAACATCGTCCCATTTAAGATTTAAAGCTTCGCCTTTCCGGCAGCCGGTATAAATTAAAAAGGTAATTAAATCTCTTGTCAGCTTGTTCGTGGAACCGTTAATAAGTTTATCGATGTCCTCGTCGGAAAGGGTCTTAAGGCGGGACAACTCGTTAAGCTTCTTAACGCCGGCGCAAGGGTTTTTGTCGATGTAGTTACGTTTTATGCAGAAATTAAAAAAATGCCGCAAAGTAGTTATTTCTAAATTTATCCAGCGATAATTTATTTCTTGCTCTCTTTTGCCGGCGTTTTTCGACGCATTTAATATTTCTAATTTACGTTTTAATGAGTAGTTCTCAATATCTGTAACTGTTAAACTTACTATATCTTTATTTTGAAATATCGGCAAAAAATGTTTTGCCGCAAAGATTTTATTTGCTAATGTTCCTTTTGCATTATTTAAAGTTTTTAAATATTCTTGCCATACCTCGCCAAAAAATCTTTCTGCTTTGTTCTTTGCCGGTATGTTAAACCGGTTCCTGATTATATCGGCATGTATTGCCGAAGCTACCTCTTCGGCAACCTCTTTATCCTGCGTCTTGCAAGAGTATTGATAGCGTTTCTTATCAACCTCAAAAGCGCACCAGTAGGTATTTCCTCTCTTGTAAATTCTCATAAAAAATTGTAGTGGTTTTTGTAGTAAAAATTTATCATTTTTTAGTAAAATTTAACATAATTTGATAAATATGTCAAGAGGAATAATAATCTGAAACGGCTTATCAACTGCGGTTTTAAGTGGTGCGTCCAGCAGGATTCGAACCTGCGACCCACAGCTTAGAAGGCTGTTGCTCTATCCAACTGAGCTATGAACGCATAAAGAAAATATACTCATTAAAATAATATCATTTATCCGAAATCCTGTCAAATTTATCCCCTCTATCCCCTTTTATCTAATTTATTTAATTTTTTTTTGGGGGGGGGGCGGCATTGGCTTAATATTCTTAAGGTAAAAATCAATAAATCTTTTTAAAATAAAGGCTTCAAGGCTTTTTGTAACATTATTTTAACAAAAATTTAATACAAGCGAAACAAAACCGTCATAATATCGAAACATTAAAAAAATATAATTGAATTATGCCAAAAATAAAAAATATAAAAAAATCATAAAAATTAATTTAATTAATTATAAAAAGAAAAATTTTATGCAAAATAAATATTTATTATTTTTATTATTTATAACCCAGCGCCTCCTTTTTTTAAACACAAATTGCGCTTTCGGCAATACGGCATATAACAATAAAAGCGAAAATTTAAACATTTTGCTTAAAAAATATAATATTAATCTTTCAAAACCAGAAATTATACCGATAAGTAGTAAAAAAATCTTCAAAAGAAAAATAAGGCGGCAAAATCATATATCTGTACATTCAAAAACACCTTTTCCCCCTGCCCAGAAGCGGTGCAGGGACAGGCTCTGTTAAAAATAAACCAATCAATATTACCGGCAGCGCAGGTAATATTGATTTTGACAGATCAACCGCGAATATGCCTGATTTTCTAAAAAATATAAAAATTAAGGGGTTTCCGAACAAAAAGAATTCGCATTTATCTGTAATCTTTATGGCCGGTAAAATTGCATTAATTGAAATTAACGGGGGAAGATATTATGTTCATTCGGGAGAAAATATAAAAGGCGCATTGATATTAAGGGTTAATCTATCAGGCATAAGCTATTCTCGAAATGGAAAAATAAAAGTAAAGCATTTAAGTTTTGATTAGTTTTAAATTTGAAAAAAATTATTCTAATGATATAATAAAGGGAGATTAAATGGAACCCGTAAAAAGAGAAAATGAAATTATGGAAACAAGCTGGTCTATTTCGCCCGAAAAATACTTCGATACAAAATTTGAATATCAGGAAAGATTTTTTAATGAAAAATTCCTTGGCGTCCAAATTCAAAACAAATCCGAGCATATAGCTTTGGATAAGAAAATAGACGCCTTGGCTGAGCAAAACAAATCCGAGCATATAGCTTTGGATAAGAAAATAGACGCCTTAGCAGAACAGAACAAATTCGAACATGCAGGTTTGGAAAGGAGAATAGACCGAAATTTTCAAATATCGATGGCGGTTCAAGGGTTAATTGTTGCTATCCTGGGATTATTGGTAACCCTGCACTTTGTTCGTTAATGATGCACGGTGTTTTTTAACATAATTGCCGGCACGATGCCTATAAGGCAGATTGCGCCCGCCGCGATAAACACATCATCATAGGACTGAACCGTTGCGAACATTTGAACGACATTATTTACAATACCGAGTCCTGTATCGATTCTTGCCGAGTTTGCCAGTATTCCGACATTTGTTTTAAATAATCCGTTAGAATTAAAATATGATTTTGCCTTAAGAAATGCAAAATTTTTGTCGTTAATTTTATCGCTATACCTCGCAAGGTAATAAACCTGTTTCGATGCAAGATAATTTGCGAAGTATGCTATTCCAAAGCCGGAAGCAAGCCTCATAGTTATAGGTAAAAGGCCGGATGCCTCGGGAATCTGTTCCTTTTTGACCGAATTTAAACCTGTGCTCATAATCGGGGAATACAGCATTCCAAGCCCTATTCCTCTGATAATGGATGGATAGATTATGTCAAATAGACTGGATTGCAAAGATAAATTCCAATACATAAATAAGGATATCGCGGTTAATAGCATACCGAAAATAATAAAATATTTCGGACCGTATTTGTCCGCGCCTTTGCCGAAAACCGGGGCAGATAGTGCAACCGCAACAGCCGACGGCATCATAATAAGACCGGTCGTATAAGGCGTATAATCCATAATATTTTCAAGATAAACGGGGATTATAAACAGGGAGCCGAAAAGAGCGATAGCCCTCACGGCATTAATTAAACTTATCAGGGTAAAATTATAATTTTTAAAAATATTAAAATCGATTAATGGATGGGAAATAAACGGTTCGAACAAAAAGAAAAACATAAAGCCCGTAACGCTTAAAAGTTCACAAATATGGATATAGCTTGAATCCCAGCCTTTATTCTGCCCTTCGTTAAATGCCACAAGAATAAAGGCTATAGCCATTGCAAAAAATATAAACCCTATGAAATCGAAACTTGCTTTAAAGTATTGTGTTTTATGGTCATCTTCCATAATTATCAAAATACCTATTAGCGTTATAACGGCTACAGGAACATTTACGAAAAATACCCATCTCCATGTTAAATGGTCGGTAATCCAGCCGCCGAGGGTAGGACCTATTGCCGGCGCCGCCATTGCCCCTATGCCCCAAATACCCATGGCTCTGCCTCTTTCATTTGGTTCGAACACCTTTCCCAAAAGGGCAAGCCCTAACGGCGCTATGCCGCCGCCGGATAATCCCTGAATTATGCGAAAAAATATAAGCATATTTATCGATGAGGCAAAGCCGCAAGCCACCGAAGATATGGTAAAAAATACAATACTTAACGCAATAGGAATTTTAAGGCCTATTTTTCTGATGATAAATGTTATGGGCATGATTATGACTGCCGTTGCGACATTATAAGCAATCATAATCCAGTCCACATCCTCCAGATTAACCCCAAGGCTTGACATAATTTTAGGAATGGCAATGGTTACGATGCTCATGTCGAGCATTACCATAAAGAAAAAAGCAACAAGAAGTATTAAAACAAGGTTCTTATATTCTTTGGCATACATTATAATTATAATCCTTTATAGTCCAAGGAGTTTTTTTATTTCGTTGAAATCGCCCTCGATAATGCCGCCCTCTTTAAATGTTAATATGTTATTAATATAAAAACTTATCGTAATTATATATCAAATTATTATAAAAGTTAATTAGACGGGGAATTATTCGAAATTTAAATAAAAATAAGGTCAAAGATAGTTATCGCAATTAACTCCAAACAAGAGATAATATTGGAATAATAAATCATCTGATTTTCATTTGAACTAATATCGATATTTTCATCCGATATATCTCGTGAAAACTCATTTAACACTTTGTGAGACAAAGATGTAATTTTTTTTAATTCGGCGGACATCCTGTTTTCTTTATTTATATCATTTTTATTATTTTGAAAAAATATATCTATATTTTCCTTAAAAAAAGAACTTATCATAAGTGCGAAATCCGGAATATACGCCTGTTTTTTAAATGTCGGATACTCATAAAGTTCGTTAATGTTGTACTTTATTAATGAAATAGAATTATTTATACATTTTAAATTGTCTGCAAACCTGATTAATCGTGCAATTTCCCTGACTAAATTTTCGGGGTTATTCTTCCCGTTTCTATGAAACAGCCATATTTTATGCAGGCCATTTTTATTTTTAGACAATGTTAGCGTCAATATAGATATAGCGAGTTTATTAATTTCACCGTATATTTCATTTGCCTCATTGTCAAATCCCGCGCCAAAGCCTAAATTGCGCAATTTATAATTATTTGATATAAGTTCGTTTAATATCTCTTCGAGGTTTTGTTCAATAATGTCCGAATATTCGCTTATTTTAGTATCTAATAGTTTCTTTTCTTTCATATTTTCATATTAATCGTCAATAAGTATAAAAATTTATTAAGTTTATATTTATATATATATTATATTCATTTGCAGCATATTGTTTATACATTTTTTATTTTTAATTTAATATTTTATTAATTTCGGCATAATATCGTGTTATAATTAATTAAAATGTTATATCGAGGTTTAATTTAATATTAATGTGTCCGTAGCTCATCCGGATAGAGTTCAGGACTCCGACTCCTGAGGTAGAGGGTTCGAATCCCTCCGGACACACCACTTAATTTATTTAATACGGTATTGTTTGTAAGGTGCAAAAGTAAATTAGACCCTACAAAATATATTTAGACCTTACAAAAGTAAATTAGACCGATTTATAGGGGCAATGTTTTAAAATTAACGCTGTAGTCGGAGCGGCTTTATTTCAGGTGCTTTATTTGTGCTGAAATTAAGCGACTTAAAACTATCAAAACTCGGCAGCGTAAGATATAAAGACGTCAAATTTAAACTCCATTACATCGCCGATATTTCGACAAAACCCGGCGAAAATCGCTATCACGCCATATTTAGAAGCATAAAAGCAAGAACCGATTTTGATTTGACCGAAGAAATATTCCCTGAATTATTAAGCTATTACGTCATAGGCACTTTTTATCAAAACGGCAAAAGACTGCCGAACGAATATTTAGGTCTCGAGCCCATAAAATTTCCTCTTGCAGGCGGCAAAATTCTTAAAATAAAAGAAATAAACGAAATCACAAAGCATAAAATTCCCGCCGACGCTAAAAAATATATAAAGCTTATAGAAAATCAATATGCCTATTTCGGCAGGTTTAACGGATATTCCGTAATAATTCCTTGCCACGTTATAGGTTCCGCTTTTTATTTTACCTCTACGACTATGCGCAAAAGAATATTCGATTCAAAGATAGAATCATTATACTATAAAACTGGATTCGACGATATTAAAGGTTATCCTTATATTATTTTAAAAACGGGCGTTCCAGACAGCGATGCCGCCTTTGCTTATTTTTATGCCGTGAATAAAGAGGCAAGGCTTAAATGGCATTCTATTAAGAATAATTTATATTTAGAAAAGAAGGCATTAGACGACAAGAAGGCTTTCAGCGGGTTTGTTCCGTTAAAAATAGACTTCCCTATAGAGGGAAAGTTCGAGATTTTTGCCATAACTTTAAAAGATGAGGCAAGTAAAAGAATTTTTGTTTATAAAATTTTAAATGCCGAATCTTTAGTTTATAATTACGATAAAATAATAATTAGGAGGTACTCTAAGGATACAAACAAAGAATTCGACGAAACCACCCGTGATATAACGCAAAATCCTATTTACAGGACGAAAACAAGGGAAACGGGTATTTTATCGGACGAAGCACCTTCTTACAGGAATTCGATAAAAATAATCGAGGACGACAGCGGCGATGAATTTTTCGGCGTCGAAAAAATCAAAGAAATTATTAATAAAGACGATAATGAATTGAATAAGGAAAAAGGCAATATAAGTTTTATTTCGGGCAAAGAGGCAAAGGATTTAAGTTTCAGTCAATTAAAGGACGGCAGGAACTCAAATATAAGGCCTGCCGAAACTAAGAAAGCCGAGCAGGATTATTTTTTGCTGGAAGATTTTAAGGAACTTATAAAAACGTTTAAAGAAAAGTATGACGAGTTTATAGAAAAGGATTGCTTTATCATATCGGAACCGACTAAATTGCCGGTAAGGAAAGGCAAAAAGCGTTTAAATATAAAGGAAAGCTACGACGGCAGGAATTTAAGGGAGTATATAACGGCAAGGTTTGTTTTTACCGGCGGCGAGGCGCATAAAAACGTTTTATTGATAGAACTCGACCAGAAATATTCGGGCAAGGGGTTTTCGACATATATACTGATTGGCGAAAATATAATTACGGCAGCCCAAGAAACGGATTTTTTAAGGAGATATTTGTTGAATATGAATTTGGATAATATCGAAAATTATTTTAAAAGCGACGGCATAATTTTAATAAGAAAAAAGCATCCTGATAAAAAAAATAAAAATAAAAGTTTTAAATCGTGGTGCGAGGATTTATATGAAAAAATAAAATCGATATAATTATAGAGCTTTCAAATATAATAAATCAAAATTAATTGTGGAGGTGCAAGATGGGACAATGGTCACAATGGTATTCGCTGGATGAAACCACTATAGATGATTATGCTTCCGATAAACCTGGCGTCTATATTATAGGGCTAAAAGGTAATAAGTATAAGTACCCTAAAAAGCAAAGTGAGATTATTTATATTGGTGAAAGCCACGATAGAACGATTTTAATTAGACTGAAGGAACATCTTAATGGCAATGGAAATAAAAAAGTCCATAATCATTATAAAAAATACAAACTTAAATTTTGCGAAATGTGCTCATCAGATCCTTACGCAACAGAACAAAATGCTCTTAATAATTTTGCCAAAGAATGCGGCGAGATTCCTATTTGTAATGAGAGATAAGCGTAAATAAAAAACATTTAAAAAATATCTAATTTAATTAAAAATACTCGTATATAATATTTTTGTTGGTTTATTTATTATTTGTTATAATTTTGGGCATATCTAATTTTGTCAAATCGCCTGTAACGGCAGATTGTAGTCAAGTCGGATAGCCCAACCCAAGCTTGGATAGCAACTAAGTCTGAAAAAAGACTG
>JAKBNN010000015.1 GCA_021831025.1 bacterium
AGCCGGCAGTTCAATTTCATATGCTTTATGGGGCTCTGCTAGCCAGAATTTCGTTGCGGTCGTGAATATAACGGCTCTTTTAGCCAACCCGACAACTTATTATAACGGCACGTCATATAATGCATATTATCAGGAAATCCCGTAAGCACAGTCTATTAAACCTTAAAAATCGCTTAGTTTAGCAATGGGGGAGAAACTAAAAAAGGTTTCTCCCCCATTTATTTAAGTTTAAAAAATTTTAAATCCAGAATCCCTGAATTAATATCAAAAATTATAAGCAATAGTTAACTTTAACCCAAAATTGCCGATAGAAAATTTATTTTCTGGATTCCTGCTTCCTTCGGAATGACACCCATTGGGTGAAACGTTAAAACCTCATATTGTCATTCCGAAGGAAGCAGGAAAGTTTCAAAGAAACTTCACGAGTGTCGTCAGACACATATTTTCGCCCGCACGATTGTTTTTGCATGCCGAAAACGCGGGCGAAGATGGCGAAGCGGGAATCCAGTGTCTTTAAGCTTTTGGGGTCAATTTATTAATTTCTATCGGCAAATTAGGGGAATCTCTTGATTGGAGTTATTAAATAGGTTATACTATATAAGTAGATTTAAACGATGTTAAAATTAGGGGTGCCGTTAATAATTTGGCTGAGAGTCGAGTTGCGGCAGGTTTGATTAGATTAAATAACATACGAGCCTTTAACTCGCAACCCTTTGAACCTGAATACGGATAATGCCGGCGTAGGGAAGCAAGAAAGCGTTAAAATTAAGATATCATTAGCGTATAAACCGCCATTGGTGCAGTTTAAGACTGCCCGTTTTTCTCTTTCCTTTGCTGCTAAGCTATTCTCCTAAAATATTTTATTAAATAATTTGATAAATAAAGCGGAGTCTTTGACTATGCGCTATAAATGTATGACTGAATTAAATTCCGTACTTGAAAAGGCTTTATCTTTTGAAAGAATCAATGACGAGGAACTTCTTTGCCTATTGGAAGAAAAAGAGAAGGGGCAGGATATTATCCGCATCGCCGGCATAAAAAACCAAAAAATTAATTCCAATACGGTATCATTTGTCGTCAATAGAAACATTAACTTTACAAACATATGCAGTTTAAACTGCAGGTTTTGCGGCTATAAAAGGACGAAAAAATCAAAAGACGCTTTTTTGCTCGATTACGATAAAATACTCGAAAAAATTTCGGAAGGTAAAAAGATAGGCATAGATGAAATATGCGTAACGGGCGGAATAAATCCGGAATTAAAGCCCGATTATTATTTTAGCCTGATTAAGACCGCCAGGGATAATTTTCCCGATTTGCATATTCATGCATTTTCGCCGCAGGAGATTTACGAGCTTTCAAAGGCAACGAATAAATCTTACAAGGATGTTATTTTGAAATTAGTCGATATGGGGCTTAATTCAATGCCCGGAACCGCTGCGGAGATTCTGGCGAAAGAAACAAGAAGCAAGATTTGCCCCGAAAAAATAAATACGGATGTTTGGGTCGAGATTATAAAAACGGCGCATAAAAGCGGCGTTAAAACCTCTGCTACTATTCTTTTCGGCCATATCGAGTCAAACATAGATATAGTTTATCATTTAAGTTTAATAAGGCAAATTCAGGATGAAACAAACGGGTTTACGGAGTTTATTACATTACCGTTTATTTCATACAAAACATCTCTTAGAAAAAAGGTGGATTCAACATTGATGCAGGATAAAATATTTAAGTTTTATGCCATTTTAAGGCTTTACTTAGATAATTTCAAAAATATTCAGACAAGCTGGCCTAAAATCGGCATTCCCGCCGCTTTAAAATCTCTTGAATGCGGCGTTAACGATTTTGGGGGAACTTTAATGGAAGAAAATATCACCAAAAGCGCAGGAGGGGAATTCGGCGAATATTTACCGGAAGACGAAATCGTAAGTTTGATAAAAAAATCCGGCAAGTTTCCTCTCAGGAGAGATACATTATATAATTACATTTATGAAAAAACTTATGAAAATAGATATTAACGGTAAAGAATTTGATGTTTCTGACGGCATAACGGTTCAAAATTTGATAGACGAGCTTAAATTAGATATAAAAAGTACGGCTGTCGCCGTAAACAAAACAATAGTTTCGAAGAGCGGTTATAGGGAATTCCTTTTAAACGAAAACGATAAAGTCGATTTGGTAACTATTGCGCCCGGCGGTTAGAATACAAAATATTAAAAAATATCGGAATACATAACAAATTAAATTTGCATAATCTAATGCCGGATTAATACCGGCAATTTAATTAGGAACGGAGGTATATAAATGAATAGCGCAATAAAAGAGGATGATGAAATGCCGCAGGATGACGGTTTAAAAATTGGAAAATATACATTTAAATCGCGGCTCATAGTCGGAACGGGGAAGTATCCTGATTTTCAAACTATGAAAGATTCCGCGGTTGCTTCCGGCGCCGAGATTATAACGGTGGCGGTCAGGAGGATAGATTTCAACGCAAAAGACAATATGCTTTCGTATATCGACCTGAACAGGTTTACGCTTTTGCCGAACACGGCAGGGTGTTATACCGCAGAGGATGCCGTTAACACACTCAGGCTTACGAGAGAACTCGATGTTTTTAAAACAGACATGGTAAAACTTGAAGTCATCGGCGATGCAAAAACTCTTTATCCCGATAACGAGGAGTTACTTAAGGCCGCAAAAATATTGGTAAAAGAGGGTTTTACGGTTATGCCGTATATGATGGACGATCCTGTTTTGGCTAAAAAACTCGAGGATGCGGGGTGTCCGGTCGTTATGCCGCTTGCTTCGCCTATCGGTTCCGGTTTAGGAATTAGAAACCCTTATAATATCAAAATAATAAAAGAAACGGTGTCCGTGCCGGTCATAGTAGATGCCGGGGTCGGGACGGCGTCCGATGCCTGCAAGACGATGGAACTCGGCGTTGACGGAATTCTTATTAATACAGCGATAGCGGGGGCGAATAATCCGGTAAAAATGGCGCTTGCAATGAAGCAAGGGGTGGAAGCTGGCAGGCTTGCGTATTTATCCGGACGCATTCCTATGAAACTTTATGCGCAAGCCTCAACGCAAATGGAGGGAATCGTATTTTGATAGAAAAAAAGCCTAAAACCGCAAAAAAATCCGGTTTGACGCAAGATTTAAGATTAAATAAATTTCTTGCCGCAAGAACCGGCGTTTCGAGAAGGGAAGCGGACGCTATAATAAAAGAAGGCAGGGTTATTATAAACGGTAAAGGCGTTAAAAATCTCGCTACATTTGTAAATACCGGCGACGAGGTAAGCTTTGACGGAAAAAAAATCGTTTATAAAATGGAACCCCCTGTTTACATAATGTTAAACAAGCCACAGGGCTATATTACAGCCGTAAAATCCGAGTCCGGTTTTAAAACGGTAATGGAATTGATTAAAAAGGAAACTTTAAGTCATAAACATATATTCCCTGTAGGCAGGCTTGATTTTATGAGCGAGGGCTTACTTTTACTAACCAACGACGGTGATTTTACATATAAGGCAACCCATCCCAAATTTAATGTCGTTAAATCTTATATAGTCGAGGTAAAGGGCGAACTTACGGATGAACTTCTAAAAAAGATAAAAAAAGGGATAAGTCTAGAAGAAACAGGTTTAATGAAGCCCCAAAATGTCAGGGTTATAAGTAAAAAACAGGCAAAATTTATTTTATCCATAGATTTAAGCCATGGGAAGAATAGGGAGATAAGGAGACTTTTAGAGTTTTTCAACCTTAAAATCATAACGCTTAAAAGGGTTGCTATCGGAGGACTTTATATCGGAGATTTGCCGTCGGGACAGTACAGGATATTAAATAAAAAGGTTGCCGAGCTGGTATTCAAAAAGAAAATTAACGAGTAATTACATTACGGCCCGTGATTACATTATATTAATAATTTTCGGCTTATAATTTAAAACGCCGCCCGCAACGGGAGATATATATATTTCACCAAACGGCCGCATCTGGTCTAAATTTATTAAAATCAATCTCGACATCTCGAGGAGAGCCAGAAAATAGGTAAATAGCTCATCCTTAGAGGCGGCTTCTTTCATAAGCCCCGAAAATATAATTCTTTCGGTCACGCTGAATTTTTCCATTATCTCGATAATTTTATCTTTAATGGAAAAGCGTTCTTTTGCTACCTCGTATGTATTTATCCTTTTTTTAGCCTCGGTCATTTTATAGTAGAAATATTCGGAAAGAATGAAAATGTTTGCCTCGAAAAGGATTTCTTTTGATTTTTCCGGTTCAAGTTCAACCGGCTTATCTTTGCGGAATATATTAATTTCAAACACATCGCGGCCCAAAATAGGCCTGTTATCCAGAAAAGAGGCAACTTCTTTAACCTTTTGATACTCTATAAGCATATCGGCAAGTTCGGTTCTCGGGTCTATATCTTCGTCACCCGTCATATTTTTCTCTTTATCGTAATAAGACGGTAAAAGCATTAGTGATTTAATATATATAAGCTGGGCCGCCATAACGATAAAATCTCCGCTTGAATCCAGATTAAAACTTAACAAAGAAGCGTCAACCATATCCTCATTAAGTCCTATCGTATTTAGATATTGATCGGTAATGGAGGCGATAGGAATGTCGTAAATGTTTATTTTATTTTTTTTTATAAGGGATAACAGCAAATCTAGCGGGCCGTCGTAAGCCTGAATACTTACATTATTTAAATTAACATTACTGCTTTGGGTTGCGGGGGAGGTACCCAGTGATGACATATGTGGCTTTAATTTTTTAATTTATATCATGTTATATATATTATAAATTTCTTAAAACTATATTATTTACGATAAAACTAAATAAAACACCCAAAAAGTTCCCTGGATTTATCAGCAATAATATAAGGATTATAAATATTCCGAACGGTTCGAGCCTGCTTAAATAATCCGAAAACGGCGCTGGCAGGAGGCTGACCGCAACCCTTCCGCCGTCCAACGGCGGAATCGGTATCAGATTAAATACCCCGAGGACAAGGTTTATCATTATACCGATGAAAAGCATAAATGTTACCGGATAGATGAAAAATTTAAAAAATACCCCTCCGGTTACTGCCTGGAATTTAAGATGGCTTATAAAATAAGCGAGGTAAATATTCATTATAGGGAAATTTGCGAGAATTATTTTTAAGAATATAAACGAGATTAGCGCAAGTAAAAAGTTTGTTACAGGGCCGGCAGCTGCCACAAGTCCGGTATCCCTTTTAGGGTTTTTAAGACCGTTAAAATTTACGGGAACCGGTTTTGCATAACCGAAGAGAAAGGGCGAACCCAAAAGAATTAAAAGCAAAGGAAGTAAAATTGTCCCGAAAGGGTCTATATGTTTTATGGGATTAAGAGTTAACCTGCCGGCATTCTTTGCGGTGTCGTCGCCGAAGATATGAGCTACATAGCCGTGCGAGACTTCGTGCAATATTATTGCAAATAAAACTGGAATTATTGCAATTACAATAAGTTGGATAGTGTTGTTCATCGTATTTAAATGTTATTATTTTTAAAATAATCTTTTTTATTATATAATAATTAAGATGAATAAATCAAGATTATTCGACAAATTAAATAATAATATCTTTCCATTTGTCCAAAAGCCGACCAGATATTTAGGTATCGAACAGGGTATTTCGAAAAAGGATATCAAAAAAATGCCCGTTAAGTATGCACTTGCATTTCCTGATTTTTATGAATTGGGGATGAGCCATATCGGAATGGGAATTATTTACGATATATTAAACTCTAAAGATTATATAGCGTGCGAGAGGGTTTATCTGCCTTATCCCGATATGAGCTCAAAACTAAAAGAAAATAAAATACCCCTTTTTTCATTGGAATCGTTTGAAGATATAAAGGAATTCGATATTGTGGGGTTTTCCCTTCAATATGAACTTTCCTACACCAATATATTGTTTATGCTGGAATCGTCCGATATCCCGATTTTTTCAAAAGATAGGAATTTCAGCCATCCGTTGGTCGGGGCGGGCGGGCCGTGCGCTTTTAATCCGTTGCCGTTAAACGATTTCATGGACTTTTTTATAATAGGGGACGGCGAGACTGCGGCGGTTTCGGTTTGCGATGCGGTTTTAAAGGCTAAAAATGACCTTAAAAACGGACTTGTCGCCGAAAAAGATTATAGGGATTATGTAAAGGCCGGACTTGCGAAAATACGGGGAGTTTATGTTCCTGATTATTCAAAAAATGTAAAAAAAGCAATATGTTATGACTTAAATTTAATGGGTTATGTTAAAAAAAATATCGTTCCGCTGATAGAAACCGTGCATAACAGGCTTTCGGTCGAGATAGCAAGGGGTTGTTCGTCCGGATGCAGGTTTTGTCAGGCCGGCTATATTTATAGACCCGTAAGGGAACGGAAAAAGGAAAAGGTTGTAGAAATAATTAAAAAGGGCATCGAGGAAACGGGGCTTGGCGAAATTTCGTTATCGTCTTTATCGACAGGCGATTATTCCGATATTAACGGTTTATTGGATGAATTATCGTTCACGAGCGAAGACAAGCATGTATCTATGTCTTTCCCTTCGATGAGAATAGGTTCCCTTAGCGAAAAAATTTTGCAAAAAACCGCCGAAGTAAAAAAAACTAATTTCACCCTTGCTCCCGAGGCTGGAACTCAAAGGCTCAGGGATATTATAAATAAAAATATATCGGGGAACGATTTACTTGAGGAGGTTAAGAATTTATCCCAAAAAGGCTTTAAGAATCTTAAATTATATTTTATGCTCGGACTGCCTTACGAAAAGATTTCCGATATCGACGGCATCAGGGATTTAATTTTAAAGATAAAAAAGGTTTCGAAAGGCTTAAATATAACGGTTAATATTAATAATTTCGTTCCTAAACCGCATACCCCCTTTCAATGGCATCCCATAAATAAGACATCCGAGTTTAACTTTAAGATTAACTATTTAAAAAGGTTATTAATGCCGCTAAATGTAAATTTAAGGTATCAAGACCCGAGGGTCAGCTTTATAGAGGGACTAATTTCAAGAGGCGACCGGTTTACTTCGGAAATTATTTATAAGGCTTATAAATTTGGGGCGGTTTACGACAGCGAAATGAAATTGTTTAATTATGACGCATGGATTAAAGCATTAAATTCATTCGATAATATAAGCGGCGGCGGGATAGTAAACCGGTATCTTTACGATGAAAAAGATTTAAATGACGCTTTGCCGTGGGATTTTATAGATATATTAGTTAAAAAGGATTATCTTAAAGCCGAGTTTAAAAAAGCCCGCAAACAGAATATGATTTCTATTTATAATTTTAGTTCAGATATTATAACCGGCGGGGTAGGCGGCGTTGAAAAACAAAGCGAAGAAGAGAGGCTATCCACGGAAAATTGCAGAAAGATTTGCCATTTATGCGGGGTCTGCGACTTTGAAGAGATAAGCCCGGTTTATTCATCGAAGGAGGAAAATGTTAAAATGCATAAAAAACAAAAAAATGACGGCGATATAGATATAATTGCGGCAGGAAAAGAGTTATATAAAAAAAACAATGGTGACATTATTAACATTTTAAATACCGAAAATAGTAATAACGACAAAGCAGATCTAACCGCCTCTAAACTTTTAATCAGATATTCGAAAAGGGGAGTTATCAAATATCTTGGGCATCTTGAGACCGCCAAAATACTGCTCAGGGTTTTTAGAATCGCAAAACTTTCCATAGCGTATAAAGAATCGCGGTTCAGCCCCAAGCCAAAAATAAGTTATTCTAATCCGATACCGTTTATGAGCGAAAGCGATAGTTTATATTTGACGATTAAAATAAAAAATAAGCCGGTAGGTAAGGCGGATGCTTTAAAGGACTTAATTAATTATTATTTGCCCGCCGGATTGAAGATTTTGGATATCACGGAAGTGGAAGCGGGCTTTAAAATTTAAACTTGACAAAAAATTAAATAAATATAATATATTTAAAATTGATGTTTATAAAATTTTATTTATTTTTTTTAATTTTAAAAATTTAAGGAGGAAAAACCTTGAAAGCAAAAAAAGGATTAGCCGTTTTATTTACCGCTTTATTTTTATTATTTATCGGCATAGGGCTTTACGGATGCGCTCAAAAGCCGTCCCCGTCAAAACCCGCAGCAGAAATAACCCCTGCACCGGCAGCGCCTGCCCCAAGTACTACAATGGCTCCCGGCATAAAAATGCCTTCAGTTCCAAAAGCTGCCAAAAAAGCCGGTTCCAAAAATTTGGAAGCGGCTGCAATGAAAATTATTAACGCGCAGGGTTGCGAAGGCTGTCATATTATAAACGGCAGAGGCGGTTCGATAGGTCCTAATCTTTCGAAAGAAGGAACCAAGGGGCGCTCTATTCACTGGATAGAAGTGCAAATCAACACCCCGAAGGTTCATTATCCTAAC
>JAKBNN010000002.1 GCA_021831025.1 bacterium
AATATCGCGGTTAAAAATAGTATCTATGACATCATGCTTCGAATCGTTATAAAGCAGTTCGAATGTTTTTTCGATGCAGTAATTATGTAGTTTTGGTTGCATAAGTTTGTTTATATTTATATTGTCCCGTCTTTTTAAGCTTCACTTTACTTTATATCATATTTTAAAAATAATTCAATACTTATTTTTAGGTTATGGAAATTTGAAAGCATTTTAATAATTTAAAAAATCGGGAAGGTAAAGATTTTTCTTGACTTTAAGATAATATATGCGATATAAAAAATACAGACAAATATAATAATAAAATATAATAATGCACCTAAAAATTTTAAAAAATTAAAGGAGTCGGCCATGTTCAAAAGTATTTTATGCCCTGTGGATTTTAGCGATACATCTACAAGCGCGGCTTATAATGCCATTAATTTTGCTTCGGAAATTAAAGCCGAAATAACATTTATTCATGTTATAGATATTCAAGCATTGCAAAATATCGGGGATTTGTCTGGCGGGTCTTTAAATGACCTTGATTTTTTGATTGAAGAAGAAAAACCAATTTTAAATAAATTAAAGGAAGAGTGCGAGAAAAAAGGAGTTAAGGTTAAGACCATACTTACGCACGGAGAGCCGCATAATGTTATTTTAGGGGCGATAAAAGAAGGCGGTCATGATATTGTTATAATGGGTACGCACGGAAGGAAAGGACTAACAAGAGCGGTGCTTGGTTCGATGGCTGAAAGCGTTATCAGAAAATCCGATGTACCTGTTTTATTGTATCATTATAAAGGATAAGTCCTCTAAGTTGTATATCCTTCCATAACCTTCCCTAGAAAGACAGCTTCCGGAACGACGCCGACCACTTCGCCGTTATCGTTCATTACTGTCTTGGGGACGCTAAAAACCTCATATTTGTCGGCAAGATTTGGAAATTCTTGAATTTCTATAACATCGGCCGTTATATTGTCGTTTTCTATGGCAAAATTATGAGCAAGAACCGCCGCCGGCGGACAATGGGGTCAAGTAGGGGTAACAAATACCTGAATATTATAAGGCTTTATAATTTCTTTAAGTTTTTCGATAGTTTTTTCGGAAAGGCCGGTATTTTTGGCGGAGACATTCATTATCCCATGGATTAAGGTCATAAACTCATGGCCTGCGGGGATGCCGTAAAAACGAACGCCATAATCCTTCTCTCCTTCGATCACGATTCCGGGTGTTCTTTTAATGGAATACCGCTTAACCTTTTCTTTATCTTGGTCAAAATCATACTCTTCGAGAGATATCTTATCGCTCAAACCTGAAACCTCGAGCAGAATGTCTTTTACTTCCTTGCAGTACAGGCAGGCATCTTCGGACTTGAAAAATATTATTTTAACATTATTTTTAAGTTTGCTTTCAAAATCTTTCTTTAAAAATTCGGCATCCTGTTCGCTTAGAAGGGGCATTTCATCTCCTTTTTCATTTAAAGTGTTTCGGTGTTTTTCGGCATTTATATCTGTTGCTTGTCTTATTATAAAACAAGCGGCATATGAATGCAATATCAACCCAAAATTGCCGATAGAAATCTCTAAAATGGCTTTAAAGTTATATGAACACTGGATTCCTGCTTTCGCAGGAATGACACCCGTTGGGTGAAGACCTAAAAACCTGCAAAGTCCCAACCCGCTTCAGCGGGAATCCAGAATTAAAATTTTCTATCGGCAATTTTGGGTATCAAAATAAAAATTGATTTTTAGTAACTATAGTGATATATTTAAGAAATCTCCGGAGGTTATATGCTTGATAAATTTAAAGAAATCAAAAAAAACAAAATAATTTTAGCTGCTATTTTATTAGTCGGCGGCCTTATTCTTGGATTATCAAGCTATGCTTATTCCAAAGGAACCGATAACTTTAGTGTTAAAAAAAACGGAGAAAAATATTATTCCGAAAATAAGAAATTTATAATACTTAATATATCGGGCAATATGACGGCTTATATCAATAAAAAAAATCAGAAGGTTTATTATTACTACAATAAATTTTATTATTTTTGGAACAATGGTATCTGGTTCTGTTCAAAAGAAATAACAGGCATGTTTAAAATAACGCCCCTAAAGGATATTCCCGAGCCGTTAAGGCATGGTCCTCTTTTGAGGGTGAAAAAGAAAAATGTTCCTGCCGGGTTTGCGGCATTAAAGGTTCCGCCGCAACCGGTAAAACATGAGTTACCCAATGCCGCCGCCCAGCATTTGTATGACCTCCCCCTGACTCTTCACGGCTTGGTGATTTATCAAAAAAAGTTTAATTTTAATGCAATTGCAAAATAGTTCGGAAATAATTATTAACGAAATTTATTAAATCGAATATGAGGTTTTTAAATATATTAGAATACCCGGATATAAAACTGCGAATAAAAGCAAAACCTTTAAGCTTGAATGAAATCCCTGAAAATATTCCTTTAATCAAAGATATTGCATATACGATGTACAAAGCCGACGGTGTGGGGCTTGCCGCTACGCAAGTTGGCGAGGATAAGCGTATCATAGTTATAGATATAAGCAGAAAAACGGATAAGGATAAAATTTTTTCCTTGGATAAGGGAAATATTCTTAATGCAAATAAAAACCTTATCGTGGCAATTAATCCTGAAATAATTTCTAAAGAAGGAAAGACCGTCTATGAAGAGGGGTGTCTTTCCATTCCTAAATTTAATGCCGATATCGAAAGGGCAAGCGAAATTAAGGTCAGGGCTTTGGACTTATCCGGCAAAGAGGTTATTGTAGAGGCGCAAGGTTTGCTGGGGATAGTCTTTCAGCACGAGATAGACCATCTTGACGGAATTTTATTTATCGATAAGGCTTCGCCGTTAAAGCGGTCTCTGTACAACGCCGCGCTTAAAAAATCAATGGTTAAGAAACAAGAAAAAGATGTCAGTTATACTTCTTAAATCCAAATACCCTAATTTGCCGCTATTTTAACTTTACAGGTATTTATGCCTTCTTTTAATAACCTAAACACGCCCTTGAATGTAGTTTTTATGGGGACGCCGGAGATTGCCTCGGAACCTTTGCAAAACATTTTAGAACTTTTTAAAACAAATATTCTGGATTTAAAGTGCATTTATACGAAATCACCCGTTTGGGACGGCAAAACAAAGGAAACCATAAAATCATCCGTAAATATAACCGCCGATGAGGCGGGTATAAAAGTCAGAACGCCCGAGACCCTAAAGAATAACCGAGATGAAATAGAATTTTTAAAATCGTTAGGCCTTGACCTGATAGTTGTCGTAGCATTTGGGCTGATTCTTCCCGGCGATATACTGGCTATCCCAAAATATGGAGTATTAAATCTTCATCCGTCGCTGCTTCCGGATTTGAGGGGGCCAAGCCCTGTTCATTATGCAATATTAAAAAGGGTTAAATATAGCGGCGTTTCCATAATGGCTCTCGATAGCGGGATAGATACGGGACCTGTTATAGCTCAAAATAAAATTTCAATTGGAAAAGATGAATATTATGAAACCCTTTATAAAAATCTTTCAAAGGCGGGCGGGGTTCTTTTGGCGGAGGTTATTAAAACTATTTTCAGGGTAAAATTGAATGTTTTTAAGTATGCCTATCCTCAGTCTTCGATAAAAATAAGTAATATAACCGAGTCAAAACTCATCAATTTAACTACCCAAAGGTTAGATTTTTTTCGAGGCAGGCCGTTAGAAATTTACTCAAAAATAAGGGCATTCAGAGAGTCGGGCGGGGCTTTTTTTATGTTTAAGGGTAAAATAGTTAAACTTCTTGAGGCAAAAATCTTGATAAACGGGAAAGAATTTGAAAACAATACGAATATGGAAGACAAAGGCAAGTGCGCAGATAAAGATGGGGATATAAATACAAAAGACGATTTGGATATATATGGCGGACATTCCGGATATTATGACTATATTGACTATATTGAAAAGGAAAAAAACGGTTTTGAAGAAATTGCGGGACATATTCAAAATTCATTTGAATTAATACCGGCGGCAGTACCCGGCATGGTTATCCTTGCAAATAAGTACGGTTTTGTTATAAAAACAGCCAAAAAAGGGGTATATTTAAGCCTTCTCAGGCTCAAACCCGAAGGTAAAAGGCTTATGGAATATAAGGATTTCATTAACGGGTACAGGATAAAATCCGGCGATATATTAAAATAATTTAACTGATATTGCCAGGAAGTCCCCCATATTCTTCCGCTAAAAAAGGCATACTTTTTTAATGCATACGGAAGAATATATGTAAGATAAGGTAGGGAAAGGCAATACAACATTGTTTATTTTTTGACTTGATATTTTATTTTAGTTATACTCTAATTATAAATATGGAGCCCTTCTTATTTTCTTGCGAAGGCGGGACAGGTAACACTTGATATATTGAAAAAATACATAGAGTCTCAAAATGATAAAAACTTATAAGTATCGGTTGGAGCCGACGAGAAAACAGGAAGAAAAATTAGACCAGATGCTTGAGACCTGCCGCATTCTGTATAATTCCTGTTTGGTGGACAGAAACCGTCATTACAAAGAAACCGGCAAAGGTTTATCCCGCATAGACCAACAGAAGCTCTTAGTGCGGGATAAGAAAAACATCGAAGAGCTTACAAATACTCATTCTCAGGTATTGCAGGATGTTCTTTTCAGGGTAGAAAAAGCCTATAAAGCCTTTTTCAGAAGGCTTAAAGATAGAAACGGCAAAGCGGGTTATCCCCGCTTCAAGAATTACGGCAGATACGACTCTATTACATATACTCAGTCCGGTTTTTCTATCGCCTTCGGCAAACTCAAACTTTCTAAAGTCGGGCATATCAAACTTAAACAGCACAGAAACATAAACGGCATTATAAAAACCTGCAATATTAAAAAAGAGATAGATAAATATTATGTCTGCTTTTCGGTAGAATATAAACCCGAACCTAAACCTATATCTAATAGGCGAATCGGAATAGATATGGGCATTAAGTCTTTTGCCGTTCTTTCTAACGGTGAAACGTTAGATAACCCTAAATATCTCGTTAAATCCGAAGAAAAACTGAACAAGAAACAAAAGCGGTTATCTCCCAAGAAAAAAGGCTCTAATAACCGTAAGAAAGCAAGAATAGTCGTAGCCAAATTGCACAAGAAAGTATCTAACCAGAGAAAAGATTTTCAACATAAGCAGTCAAGGCGTTTAGTAGATAATTACGGTTATATAGCAGTCGAAGACTTGCAGATAAGAAATATGGTAAAAAATCATAATCTCGCTAAATCTATTCACGACGCAGGCTGGGGGGCAGTTCGTTTCTTTCCTAACATACAAAGCGGAAGAGGCTGGTTGTTATGTAGAGAGAGTAAATCCCCGCAATACGTCTAAAGCGTGCTCGATATGCGGATATGTCTATTCCGGTATGACCCTATCCGTAAGGAGTTGGACTTGTCCCGTATGCCATACCGCTCACAATAGGGACGAAAATGCGGCCGTGAATATACTAAATAAAACGGTACGGCAGGAACTGCCTGCCGGAATTTACGCTTGGGGAGACAAGCTCTATGGATGACCCCGTAGTTCGCAAGAGCTATGCGCTAAAAAGTATCTTGTCACAGAACCAAGAAGCCCCGCCCGAAAGGGCGGGGTAGTTCACTAATTTCTATGTTTGTAAAATTTGTAAAAAAAGAGCATGTTTATTTTTTAAAAATAATATCGGCATCTATTATAGTATTGCTGATAATATCGGCTTTCCTTTTTTGGGTAATATCCGGCGGAATCGAAAAATTAAGCCCCAATTTACCCCTTTATATATTTTTGTTTTTTGCGGCAATAGTTTTTATTGTTTTATCCATTTTTTTTATAAGTTTGTCTTTTAAAAAAAATAAAAACCGGTCGGCATTAGTTTATCCGGCAAGATATATTTTAATCAGATTATTATATCCCATGGCCTTTTTTATTACCTCTGTTTTTAGGATTAACAGGGATAAGATGCAAAGTTCTTTTATAGAGATAAATAATTTTTTGCTTTTTTCTTTAAATAAACAAATACTTAAGGATAGAATTCTTATTTTGCTCCCGCATTGTTTGCAATTGCATAATTGCAAAGCCAAGATTACCGAGGATGTCCATAATTGTCTTAAATGCGGAAAGTGTAATATAAAAGAACTGGCGTTATTAAGCGATAAAAAAGGTATTTTTATTGCCGTAGCAACGGGCGGAACATTAGCAAGAAGGGTATTGGAGGAAAAAAGGCCGAAAGCCGTGATAGCGGTGGCTTGCGAAAGGGACCTAAGTTCGGGTATTATAGATAGTTTTCCTTTGCCGGTTTACGGGCTGCCCAATATAAGGCCAAACGGGCCATGCAGGGATACGCTGGTAGATGTAAACGCATTATGCGGGTTAATAGAAAAGATAGCGGTATAAAATATGTAAATATTATATTTTCTTTCTTAAATCTCTGATTCGTTTGGATTTTCCCTGGCTTCTTTCCAGAGTTTTCGGCGGAACGGCGGTTACTTTAGACCGAATGCCGATCAATTCGTAAATTTTATGCGAAACATCCTTTGTTATTTCGTCCATTTTGCTTTCACCCATGTTAAAAACCTCCTGTTTCGGCTCGATAATAACATTCATTTTGTCAAGAAGATTGTCGGTGTAAAGTTCGATTAAATAGGCGGGTTCAAGGTAATCGTATCCGAATATTATAGATTCGATTTGGGAAGGGAAGATATTAACCCCCTTTAAGATAATCATATCGTCGGTTCTTCCTTTTATTTTATGCATTCTGACGAAAGACCTTCCGCACTTGCATTTATCTTTATATAAACTCGTTATATCTTTTGTTCTGAATCTTATAAGCGGCATAGCCTCCCTGTTTAGACTCGTTAAAACTAATTCGCCCGGTTCACCTTCCTTAAGGACTTTGCCTGTTTTTGGATTTATTATTTCGGGAAGGAAGTTATCTTCGTTTATATGCAGGCCGTTTTTATATACGCATTCAAAAGCGACTCCCGGACCCAAAAGTTCGCTTAATCCATAAATGTCATAGGCGTCTATGTTAAGCGAGTTTTCTATATTTTGTCTGAATTCGTTCGACCATGGTTCTGCGCCGAATATCCCTTTTTTTAATTTTATTTTTGATGTATCCTTTATGAATTTATTTATCTCCTCTCCCAGAAAAAGGGCATAAGAAGGGGTGCAAAAAAGGGCGGTAGTGCCCATATCTTCCATCATCGTAAACTGCCTCTCCGTAAAACCTGCTGACATTGGAATTATCATCATCCCAAGCGCTTCGGCCCCGTAATGAAAGCCGAGTCCGCCCGTAAATAATCCGTAACCGTAGGCATTCTGCCCTATATCGTTTTTGCCGAGTCCGGCAGCGCATAAAACACGAGCCATAAGACGCGACCATACCCTGATGTCCCGTTTTGTATAACCTGCTATAATGGGTTTTCCCGTAGTTCCGGAGGAAGCATGAATCCTTATCAGGTCTTTTAAAGGGCGGGAAAAAATGCCGAAAGGATAATTGTTTACAAGGTCTATTTTTGCCGTAAACGGCAGGTTTTTAATATCGTCTATATTTTTAATATTATCGATATCGCTTATATGCTTTATGCCTGCTTCGTTTAATTTGTTTTTGTAAAAATCATTTTTTATGAATACGGTTTTGAGGGTCTCTTTAAGCCTCGCGGTCTGAAGAGTTTTTAACTCCGGGTAATCCATTGTTTCATATTTTTTTTCAAAGTAATTTACCTTGATGTTGGTGTTATTTTTCATTTCTACCCGCTAAAAATGCCTTAATATTTATTTCTTCGGTTTTTTTGGGAACATTGTCTTTGATAACTTTAAACCAGAAATCCTCTTCTATATCGGTAAATTTTGACAAAAGCCCTATCAGTATAATATTGGCAACCTTGATATTTCCTAAAGACATTGCCGTTTCTTTATTATTAACCATAAGCAGTTTATCGAAATTAATTTTTAAAGCCCCGCTAATCTCCGCAAGAGAAATCCTGTCATTTTCACGGGTGGATGCCCACAATGGAATTTTACCATAATTTGACGAAATTATTAATGTTTTTTTATCCGCAAAATCTTTGGCATATCTTAAAGTTTCGTAAATATCGAACGAAAGAAGTATATCGGCGCCATGCCCCGGTATAAGCGGCGAGAATACCTTATCCCCAAATTTTATATGAGTCGAAACGGAACCGCCTCTTTGAGACATGCCGTGAACCTCCGAAGTCTTAACATCGAAGCCTTTCTCGAAAGCGGCATTACTGATAATCTTTCCGGCAAGAACCACGCCCTGTCCGCCGATTCCGCATACTAATATATTTTGCGCATCCATAGTTTAAGGTTCGTTCGTTAAGATTTAATTTCTTCGATAAAATTAAATACGCATATGTCTTTGCAAATAGAACAACCGATGCACGAGCTATCGATAAAAGGAATCGGTTTATTATTATCCAAAAAATTATCCGAATTAAGGATAGAAGGGCATCCGATTTGCATGCAGAGATTGCATCCGTTGCAACCTTCGAGTATTTTGAATTTTTTACCTAAATCTATTTTGACGGGATATAAAATGCACGGCCTTTTTGTGATAATCACATTTAAATTTTTGGAGCTTAGCGCCTTTTTTAAGGTTTTATAAACGACGTTATAATTATACGGGTCAATTATGTATATTTCATCTATTCCAATGCCTTCCACCACTCTTTTTATGTCTATTTTGTTAGATACGACTTTACCCGGAGACAGGTTTTTACCGGTTCCGGGATGATCCTGCCCGCCCGTCATCGCGGTTGTCGAATTATCCAAAATAATTGCCGTGAAACAGGCGTTATTGTATTTTGCGTCTATTAATGAAGTAATACCGGAATGAAAAAATGTAGAATCCCCCATTATGCCTGCAATTTTTTTAGGCGAGGAATTTGATAAAGATAAGCCTTGCGCCGCTCCAAAGGCAAGTCCCATCGATATGCAGCTGTCCATCGCATTTAGAGGAGGCAATGCGCCAAGGGTATAACAGCCTATGTCTCCCATAACTGGAACCCGGAGTTTTTTCAGGGCATAAAATACGGAGGTATGCGGGCATCCGCTGCAAAGAGCAGGAAGCCTTTGAGGCAATTTTTCCAAAAGGCTGTCAAGTTTGCTCAAGCCGCCTTTTCCCTGCAATTTGCCAGACGATTTATTGTCATATTTTTTAATAAAGCCGGCGCTTATAAGCCCTTCTTTTACCATATCCGGCGTAAGTTCCCCGAATCTGTTAAAAAACTCTTTGCCCATTAAGTTTATGCCTATAGAGGATATTTCATTTTGTATGAACGGTTCTAATTCCTCGACTATAATGACGCTTTTTACTCTTTTTACAAATTCTTTAACAAGTAAATCAGGAAGGGGATAAGAAAAAGGGAGTTTTAAAACGGAGGCGAACGGAGCAATTTCTTTAACATACTGGTATGAAATCCCGCTTGTAATTGCTCCAAAATCAAGGCTGTTATATTCTATCTTGTTAATGCCGGAATTATTTGAAAATTCCTGCAATTTTTTTAGCCTTTCTATTGCAATTTTATGCCTCTTTCTTGCATAAACAGGAGCCATAACAAATTTTTCTATGTCTTTAATGTATGGTTTTTTTTTAGGCAAGAATTTTTTGTTTTCCAAATTTGAATTCATATTCGGCAGATAAGCCGGTTCAATATGGACAATACTTTTTGAGTGGGATATTCTTGTAGTCGTTCTGATTATAACGGGCGTATCGAACCTTTCGCTTATTTCAAAAGCCTCATAGGTAAACTCAAAGCATTCATTGCTATCCGAGGGTTCAAACATCGGAACTTTGGCAAATTTTGAATAAAACCTGTTGTCCTGTTCGTTTTGAGAACTGTGCATAGCAGGGTCATCGGCGGTGACAATGACTATGCCGCCGCGAACCCCCGTTATCGCAAGAGTCATAAGCGGATCCGAAGCTACATTAAGTCCGACATGTTTTGTGGTGAACATAGACCTTTTATAACCGATAGATGCGCCGATCGCTATTTCTAGCGCCGTTTTTTCGTTTATCGACCAGTTAACGATAGTATTGTTAAATCTTGCAAGATAGGGAAGGATTTCGGAACTTGGGGTGCCCGGGTAGCCTGTTGCCACATGAACGCCGGCTTTGTAAGCGCCGGCGGCTATTGCTTCGTTGCCGGTGAGAAGGGCAGCGCTAATTTTTGCAGTTTTATTTATTATATTCACTTAAAAGTTTCTGCCTGCAATTAGGGGGATATACTTTATATTGTTTTTATGGTATTATAGAGCAAAGCCATAAAGGCTAAATAGCTAATGGCAGGGCAATCCGAGAAAACACGCACATTCTGAATCAATACCGTTGCTTTCTCTCGAATCTGGCGGGGTTTTCGATCTTCCTGCCGTATTGTCGGATTACCCGCATTTAATATAACATATATTAAAACTTTTTGAAAAGCATTATTTTAACCCAAATTTGCCGATAGAAAACAATAAATTGACCTCAATAGTTTAAAAACGCTGGATTCCCGCTTTCGCGGGAATGACAATGCAGTGATTTAAAATTTCACCTGTTGAATGTCCCAACCCGCTTCAGCGGGAATCCAGCGTTAGAATTTTCTATCGGCAAATTTGGGTTAAAATAATATATATTAAACTAAAAATAATAAATTTAAGAAAATAGTATTAAAACAAAGGGTTAAACGAGGAGAAAATAGCGTGTGTAGAATGATCGGGGTTATGTCAAAAAATAAAATCTATTATAAATACATAATCGAAGACAGAGAAAACGGGGGAGCATTCCACAGCCTTAAAGCGCAGTCTAAAAAGGCTTACGATGCCCCTCACAAAGATGGTTTCGGCATATATGTTATGTCGTTTAAAAATAGCAGGAAAAACAATGAAGGTAGAGAACCTGAGCGCGAGTTTTTGTTTAAAAGCGGAATCCCTATTACCGAAAGCGCAGAGTTATCCGAAAGACTTAATTATATTAACGGAAATCTTTTAATATCACATATAAGACTGGCTTCAAGCGGGAAAGGGGAGATTGACAATATCCATGCCCACCCCTATGTGAGCCCGGATTTTTTTGAAATTAAGGAGATTAATAATGTTACCGATTGGGAAAATTCGGACAGCCCTTATTCAAGCTATGTGTTGGCTCACAATGGGACGATTTATAACCTTGGAGACGAATCTATGACGGACTCGCAGGCCCTATTAAACTTGATTGCGCATAATTTTAAAAACGGAGTCGATTTTGACGGACTTAAAGATTTTATTTCCGATTTTGTTAATAGATTCGATTTTACCGCCATCAATTTTTTATTGAAAGATTCGAAAAACGACCTGTATGCGTTAAGACTTGCGAAGGCTAAAAATAAGGGGGAAGACCCCGTGAAGCAGCCGAGATTGGCATATTATTCCCTATATTACTTGATAGACGAAGATAAAGCCGTGGTTGCATCGGAGCCTTACGATTCCGACAGAGGCTGGAAGTGCGTTAACAATTATACATTGTTAAAAATAGATAAAGACCTTAACATCAGAACGGCAGAGATTAATTAAGCCGTGATTAATCGTGATGAAGAAATTTGTCATCCTGAACGGGGTCATTCTTTCTAATGTATTCCATAAGCATTGCCGCATGTTCTTTTTCTTCGTCCCTGTTGTGGGCTAAAATTTTTTTTAATTCCTCGTCTCCGGTAAGTTCGAATCTTTCTTGATACCAGTTAATTGCTTGAAATTCTTCGATTAAAGATTGTCTTGCCATTTCAAGGTTTATTGTTTCTTTCGTTAAATTCGAGTTATGGTAATCTTCGCACATATACATCCCCCATATGCAAATATTGCTGTTATTATTCGGCTTCCGCTCTAACAAGCGGCTTAATTATGTAAAATTGTACCCGATTTTTTCTTAAAAATCAAGTCGGTTAATATTCCCAAAATTGCCGATAGAAAATTTTAATTCTGGATTCCCGCTTTCGCGGGAATGACACCAGTTGAGTGAAGACCTAAAAACCTGCATAGTCATTCCCGCTTTCGCGGGAATGACACCTTTTGGGTTAAAACCTCAATCCTCGCAAAGTCCCAACCCGCTTCAGCGGGAATCCAGAAAATAATATCCCAAATCGGGATTTAGGATATTTAAATAGTTTATTAATATTTTACAATCCTTGAAAAAATTGTTTGAATTAGATAATATTAAAATATGGAAATAGAAAAAAAGGTTCTTGTCGCAATCGATTTAAATTTTGAAACATCTTTTATATTAACGCAAGCCGCTTCGTTTTTTAGGGAAAATGCGGCAAAATTTTACATTTTGCATGTAATCTCTTCCGCGCCGTTTTCTATAATAAACAGGAAGGCCAATCTTCAGCTTAAAATGAAGGAAGCGCATGAAGCCGTGGAAGATGGATTAAAAAAATCGGGTTTATATTATTTAAATTATGAGATTTTTATATCTTACGGTTCCCCCGCATCCGAAATTCTTAATTTTTCGAGGAAAAAAGGGCCGGATTTAATTGCCGTAGGAACTCATCAAAAAATAGGCGTTAAGGAATTTATATCGGGTTCTATTTCTTTTTCGGTTGCAAAAAATTCCCTGTGCCCCGTGCTTTTAATCCCGCTTAAAAATTCAATCAAATTAAGCAAAGAAGAGTTGGCTAAAGAACCTGCGGTATCTTTGGTAAATCCCTCATAAACTTTTGCATCTAATAAAATCACGGATATATTTTGGTATTTTATGTTAATTATATACGATTTTAAGACAGGGGTAATCGGCGGCGACGACCATTTCGAAAAGGCATACGAGGATTTTTTTTCCAAGCGCTTGGAAAAAATATTTGAAAACTTTAAATTCCGTTCGGGAAAAAGGGATTTAGATTTAGATAAAAAAGATTTATTAATTTCTTCTAAGATTATTAAGAAATCTTTAGATTTAAGGCAAAAAGAGCCTAAAACTGTCTTTAAAGCCATTATAAATATAAAAGTTAAACGATTTGAAACGGATGTGAACGCAAGCACAGAGGCGCTTAACATAAATGCCGAAATCGAAGATATCGTTTTAAATTATTTGCTCGAAAATAAAATAAAAGCAAGGAAGGCTAATAAAGAAGAAGAAGGCTTTTTTTACGGTAAAAAGAATAATATTTTTGAAAATGCAAAATATGCGGATAATACTGCCGGAAAAAACAAACCTAATGTTTTAATCGCGGGGATGGGTCCTGCCGGAATTTTTGCAGCCGTTTCATTCGTAAGCAATGGGATAAAACCGATTATTATCGAAAAAGGAAAAAGAGTAGAAGATAGATTAAGAGATGTAAACGATTTATGGGGCAATGCAAAATTTAACGAAAAGAGCAATGTCGTGTTTGGCGAAGGAGGGGCGGGGACATTTTCTGACGGCAAGCTTACGACAAGAAAAAATGATCCGTTAGTATCTTATGTTTTAGATTTTTTGGTAAAAATGGGTGCAAAAAGCGATATTTTGACTGAGCATAAGCCGCATCTCGGAAGCGACGAATTAATACATATTCTTAAAAACATCAGAACTTACCTTATAAAAAATGGGGCAGAGGTCTTTTACGAAGAGGAATTGACGGATATAATTACCGATGCGCCGAAAGGAGACGCAAAACCGTTCGTAGTGCATTCGGTTATAACGAATAAAAGGGTTTTAAAAGCTGATTTCTTAATTATCGCCGCAGGTTCAAACAGTTACGGCACCTATGAGCTGTTAAAAAAAAGCGGGGTCTATATGGAAAAGAAACCGTTTGCTATCGGGTTTAGAGTAGAACATAAAAGAGATTTTATTAATCATTTATTTTTTAAAGGCAGCAAAGAATGCAAGGGCGGTAAAAAAGGAAACGGCTTAAACCGCAAAGGGCATAAAAATAAAGAGCTTGAGAGCGTGTATTACAATATAAGCTCAAAAGGTTTCGGCGGATACTCGTTTTGCATGTGTCCGGGGGGACTCGTTATAAACTCAAGTTCTAAGGAAAACCATCTTTGCGTTAACGGGATGAGTTATTCAGGAAGGGATCTCGAAAATTCCAACAGCGCTATCGTAGCAACGGTTAGGCCCGAGATGTTAGATTATATGGGTAATTATACGGATAGCGGTCTTCTTTCCGAAGGCATGGGCGGGCTGATATTCAGGCAAAGCGTGGAAAGCAGGGCTTTTAATGCCGGCGGGGGTAATTTTACCGCGCCGTTTCAACCGACGGCGGATTATGTAGGCGGAATTATTAATAAGCTTGCGGCTGTTAAAAATAAAGCCGCCGCCGCTGTTTCGGAAGGCGGTTTGTTTAATGAAAGCAACGATTACCGCAATGCGGATTTAAATTTTTATAACGGAGTAGGTATTGCAGGTTCGGATTTATTAAATAAATTTAAATTTTTTATTAAAAATTTACCAAAAAATGCTTTATCATTAGCCTTGCCGTTAAATAACTTTGCCGGTTTGCCAAAACCCTCTTATCGCCCTGCCGTCAAATATTATAATCTGTTTAATATAATCCCCGATTTTTTAAATATTTTTATAGCGGGTTCTTTAATCGAATTCGAGACGAGGCTCAAGGGGTTTATTTCAAACTCCGTTTTAACCGCCGTCGAAGCGGGAACATCGTCTGCCGTCCGTATAAAAAGGGGGGACGATTTCGAATCGGTCTCCGTAAAGGGTTTATATCCGTGCGGCGAAGGTTCGGGTTATTCCGGAGGGATTATAACAAGCGCGATGGACGGAATAAAATGCTCAATGGCAATAATCGAAAAATGCAAAAACATATAAAAAACCTTAATTTTGCAATAGGCTTTTTTAATTCTGGATTCCCGCCTACGCGGGAATGACTTTACAAGATTTTAATTTTTCACCCAATGAGCGTCATTCCCGCGAAAGCGGGAATCCAGAAATTGCATAACTTTAAAATGTATTTCATAATTTCTATTGCAAAATTAAGGTTAATTATTTGAATTATGTATTATTATAGTCTATAATTAATCATAAATGAATTAATCGTAAGAACGGAGGATTCAAAAAATGCTTATGTGGATTAAAGAAGAAGCAGGAGCAAAAAAAGCCCAAATTCAGTTTTAATAGTCTAATTAAGCAAATATATCTGCAGTAAAATAAAATATGTTTATCGCAAAATAGGATTCATCTTCATTTTTTAATAAAGAAAGAAATAGAGGTATTTATTCTTGAAAGAATTTAACCTAAAAAAATTTTTTTCAAAAAAAGAAAACTCTATTTTATTGGAAAATATCGCCGATATTTCCTCTGAGCCCATTTCCGTTCTGGACGGTGCAGGCAGTTTGATTGCCGGCAGACCTCCTGCAGTAAAATCGCTTTCTTTTCCTATAAAAATAGAGGGAGAAGAAATAGGCAGAGTTTCGGGAAAGCGCGGAGCCGAGGGTGCGGCGGCGATTCTGTCGCGCTCCATAAGGTCATTGTTGGTGCAGAGGTCGCTTGCTGAAGAAATACTCCAGAAATATAAAGAATACGATTTACTGTATAATATTAACGACCTGATATCGTTGTGCCCTAAACCTGCGGAAATAGCGGATTTTATTATAAGCGAACTTTTAAAGCTCATAAAATTCGAGTATGCCTCGATAATAATTTTTAGCGAGGCTGACAAGACCTTGGATATTCTTTCTTCATACGGCAAAAACCACAACGGCGCCGGTTATAAAAAAAATATAGAAAAAATCAACGCCAAGGTTTTTAAGAGCGGCAAAGGCGAAATTATCAACGAAAATATCGAAAAAGACTGGGGCGGAAGAAAAAAAGTTAAAATAAATTCAGGCGGAGACGCTTATTCTTTTATATCCGTTCCTTTAAAAACAAAAGGTAAAAATATCGGACTTATAAACGTATGTTCTTTTAAAGAGGCGGCGTATTATATTTCTTCGGACTTTAAAATTTTATCTACCATCGCTTCCTATGCAGCAAATTCTATAGAAATTACAAGGCTTTATAATATCGAAAAAGAACGCGCCGATAAACTTCAGGAAAAAAATAAAGAGCTTAATACGGCAAAAGAGATTATATCTAATGAAAATATAAATCTGAAGCAAAATCTAAGGCAGAAATTTTCTCCTAAAAAAATACTGGGTATAAGCGGGCAGGTTAAAAATTTATTAGACAAAATAGATAAGATAGCCGATACTTCTTCCAACGTTCTTATAACCGGAGAAAGCGGGACGGGCAAAGAGCTTGCGGCTAAAGCCATTCATTATTCCGGCGCAAGGGCGGAGAAGCCTTTTATAGCCGTTAACTGTTCGGCTATACCGGAATCTATATTCGAAAGCGAACTGTTCGGCATCGAAAAAGGGGTCGCTACCGGCGTCGATAAACGCAGAGGCAGGGTGCTGGATGCGGATAAAGGCACCCTTTTTCTGGATGAAATCGGAGATATGCCTTTATCGGGGCAGGCTAAGGTATTGAGGATGATTCAAGACAGAGAGGTCGTTCCGGTAGGGGGATCCAAGCCGGTGCCGTTCGACGTAAGGATAATAGCCGCAACCAATAAAGACTTAAAAAAAGAAATAGCGTGCGGAAATTTCAGAAAAGATTTATTTTACAGGCTTAACGTAATAAATCTTATTATGCCGCCTCTGAGGGACAGAAAGGAAGACATAGCCGTTCTCGCCAATTATTTTTTAAAAAATAATGCCGTAAAATTAGAAAGACGCAATATGCAATTTACTCAGGATGCAATAGATGCGCTGACAAATTACGACTGGCAGGGAAACATAAGAGAGCTGGAGAATGAAATAGAAAGGGCGGTTGCGTTAAATATTTCCGGCAAAATCGCTTTCGAGGATTTATCCGAAAATATCAGGAAATATAGTTCATTCGGCGGCAATGCGGCAAAAGAGGAAAAAACGGCGACTATAGAAGAAAACGAAACCATATTGATTAAAACGGCGCTCGAAAAATCACGGTGGAATAAATCGGCCGCCGCGAAAATATTAGGCATAACGAGGGAAGGTTTAAGAAAAAAAATGATAAGGCTGGGAATATAAAACTTGCCGGTAAAAATTATGGAAAATAATAAAAATAATATCGAAAAAGGGTCGGCAGGAATTTCCGCATATATTAAAAAAATTTTAAACCACGAATTCGAATCTTTGTCGGAAATTCCGGATTCGGCGGACCCCTGAACTTGCAGAATCCATTATATCTCTTGCCGCCGAATACAGGAATTCGTTAATAAGAACCGAAGATTACGTCCGCAGTCTTGCAGAAGCGGAAAATAAAGTATCGCGGACGCAAAAAATACGACCTTATTATATTAGACGTTATGATGCCGGGTTTAAGCGGATTCGCCGTAGCCAAGGTATTAAAAAACAGTCCGGATACTATAGGTATTCCCGTTATAATTTTATCAGTGGTGGAAGACAAGCAGACAGGATTTAAGATAGGCGTGGATAGATATCTCGTTAAAGGCGTGGAATACCCGTAAGCTTTTAGGCGAAGTGGACGGTCTTCTGAACGAGGCGGGGGACAAAAGGTTAGCTTGACATTAGCGGCAGTATATTTTATACTGCCAATATCGGTTATGCCGTGCAATTAATAGAACATCTTTATTAAATTAAAATTATTTTAGGAAAGGAAATTAATGCCGAAAGTTCTTATAGCCGACGACGAACCGCATATAAGACTGCTCATGGAACAGACCCTCGAAGATCTTGAAGACGAGGGATTGGAAATTCTACTTGCAGAAAACGGCGCCGAAGCCCTCGACTCAATAAAAGAAAACATTCCGGATATAGTTTTCCTCGACGTAATGATGCCTAAAATGAACGGGTTCGAAGTATGCTCCGAAGTAAAAAATAATTTAAAAATTCCAAACGTTTACATTATTCTTCTTACCGCAAAAGGACAGGAAATAGATAAATTAAAAGGAATGGAATCCGGGGCAGATATGTATATGACCAAACCTTTTAATCCGGACGATATAGTTAAGAAAGTCCGCGAAATTTTATAAATATTTATCCCCAATATGCCAACTTTATTCTCACTTTGGCAACTTAAGCGCACAGTTTTTTAAATAATAATTTTTTTTTGCGTTATGCAAACCGGCATGTAACCGTTTATTTATGAAAAAATCGACGGAATTAACCGTATTTTTCATAATGGCACGTAAATTGCTTATATCTTAATTAATAGTATAAATAAATTTTTGCAGTTAAGATTGGATAATTTATAGGAACTTTTATAATGAATAATCAGGCTGTTTCCGGTTTAAACCATGCTTTAGAGCTGTCAAACAGTAATAACCTCCTGCTAATCTTTTTAGAGAATCCCCTTGTAGGAGTACTATTAGCAAGGCGGAGAGAAATAATCTATGTCAATAAAAAAATAGTGGAAATGTTCGGATACGATGCGCCGGAAGAGATGCTCGGCAATACTACGAGAATACTTTATCGTTCCGAGAAGGATTTTATCGAAATAGGCAAATCGATTTACTCAAGTTTAAATAAAGGCGAAGAAGCAAGGTTAGAGGTACTTGTCAAAAGAAAAGACGGTTCGGAATTCTGGTGCCTTCTGTCCGGAAAATCCGCCAATCCCGACGAGGCGGATAACGCGGATTCGGTCTGGATATTTCAGGATATAGATAAAATGAAAAGGCAGAAGGAGATTCTCGAATCCAATATTTACAGGGCTATTTTGGATAATTCCCTCGTCGGCATAGTGCTTTTGCAGAAAAGACATATAATCTCGGCAAACAAAAAAATGGCGGAATTATTCGGATACGATGCGCCGGAAGAGATGCTCGGCAATACTACGAGAATACTTTATTGCTCGGAAGCCGATTTCGAAGAAGTAGGCAGGATAGTGTATTCCGACCTTGCCAAAGGAAAAGAATCAAAACTGGAACTTATAGGAAAAAGAAAAAACGGCTCGGAATTCTGGTGCCTCTTGACCGGAAAATCGGTCAACCCCGACGAGGCGGGCGGCGCAGACTCGGTCTGGATTTATCAGGACATTACCAAGGAAAAAGAGGTGGATATGATGAAGACCGATTTCATATCTACCGTATCCCACGAATTAAGAACGCCCCTTACTTCCATACTGGGTTTTGCCAACATCATAAGCAAGAAATTTAAAGACGTTATATATCCCCTGCTCGTCTTAGAAGACAAAAAGACTAAAAAAACCGCAGACCAGATAGAAAGCAATTTGGATATAATAATATCCGAAGGACAGAGGCTTACTTCACTTATAAACGACGTCCTAGACATAGCCAAAATGGAAGCAGGAAAAATAGAATGGAAGGACGAACGCTTCACTGCCCGATATGTCGTAGAACATGCCGTATCGGCGACATCCTCCATCTTTAGCGAGAAAGGACTCGGCATAATAACGGACATAGAAGACGACCTTCCCGAAATATTCGCCGATAAAGACAGATTTATTCAGGTCGTTATAAATCTTTTATCCAACGCCGTAAAGTTTACCGATAAAGGAGATATAACGATACGGGCAAAATCAAGCGGAGATTTCGTACTCATAAGCGTTTCGGATAATGGCATGGGTATAAGCAAAGAAAATCTTACAAAGATATTCGAAAAGTTCAAGCAGGTCGGCGATACCCTAACCGATAAGCCGAAAGGCACGGGGCTCGGACTTCCCATATGCAAACAGATTGTAGAACATTACGGAGGGAAGATATGGGCGGAAAGCAAAGAAGGAGAAGGAAGCACGTTTTATTTTACGGCTCCGCGTTATGCGGAGAAAGTCGGCGCAGCGCATATAAAAGATTTTATAACGCAGCTTAAAAACTCCGCCCCTCCGGTATTAAACTACGGCAGCGTTTCCAAAAACATATTAATAGTGGACGACGACGAGAGTATCAGAAGGCTTTTGAAGCAGGAGCTTGAATACGCCGGTTATATCGCCGAAGAAGCCCCCGAAAGATTAGAAGCTTTAAATAAAATAAAGCGCAAAAAATACGACCTTATTATATTAGACGTTATGATGCCGGGTTTAAGCGGATTCGACGTAGCCAAGGTATTAAAAACCAGTCCGGATACTATGGATATTCCTATTATAATTTTATCCGCGGCGGAAGACAAGCAGGCAGGGTTTAAAATAGGCGTGGAAAGGCATCTCGTTAAAGGAGTGGAATACCCGTAAGCTTTTAGGCGAAGTGGACGGTCTTCTGAACGGGGCGGGGGACCAAAAGTTAGCTTGACATTAGCGGCAGTATATTTTATATTACCAATATCGGTTATGCCGTGCAATTGTTTGGGGGAGTACTTTAATGAAATTTAAATTTATGGGCTTTATAATCACGTTATCCGCCCTCATTATTCTATTTATTTCGGGGACGGTTCTTGCCGCCGGAAACCCTTCGAATAATAACAGGATAGATTTAACTTATTCTTATTATTATCTCGAACCACATGGAATATATGGTTCATGGAACGTCGGCACAGTAACGTATTACAATAATTCAAATAAAAAATTCAATTATTTTATTCAAGGTTCCGGATTTTCAAGAACGATCGAGGGAGAAGGTTTTTTGGGAACGGTTGGTACTTATGCGGACTGGACGCCCTGGTTTTACACTTACACGGATGTTTCGAGCGGCACAAACTATCTTTATCTGCCTGAATTCAGGGCAGATAATAACTTTAATTTTAAATTCGGCAAAAATAGAAATTTAGTGTGGGATATCGGCGGGTCTTATATTAAATACAATTCCGACAATGTAAACCTCATAGCTTCTACCGGTTTAACTTATTATTACAAGAGGTGGATATTAAGCTACCGGTTGTTCAGGACAGTAAGCGACCCCGGCAGCGTGGTCTCTTGGTCGCACCTTTACTCGATAGCTTATGGCAAACGTTATTGGGAGAGGACGTATCTTAATATAATTACGGGTAATGAGGCGTATTTAACGACATATCTTCCGGTAGTGCGTCCTGTAAATTATAATGCTATTTATGTGGAGGTACATCAAAGAATATGGCTAAGAAAAGATTTTGGAATTTTAGGAACCATAAGCTACCTTACCATTCAAGGCAATTATAAAGCTTTCGGTATAACCGTAGGCATTTTTAAAAATTTTTAATATTTTTTTATTTAATAATAAATACCTAATATTAATAAACCAATAATATAATATATTATGATAAAAGAAAATATCTTTTACCACCGTGCCTATAGGAAGGAGGAGTTTTCCAAAAAAAAATTCTTTATGGAAAGCACGGTTCTTCTCTCGCCGATTTTACTTATACTGTTTTTATATCCAATTATTACTCTGCAAATATGTAAATTTTCCGCTTTTATTCTTCAGAAATATTTTTCCGTTGGAAAAATTAAGGTATTAGGAAGCCAATATGTTTTTTCTCCCCTGTATATAATTTCGATGAAGGCGTTTTTTCATTCCCCGATGTTTTATCTTTTATTTTTTTTGTTTTCTATTTTTACTCTTATCGTAATGCTGTTTTTTTCAAAGCTATATATTTTTAAACCTGTTTTCTTATATTTAATGTATATCGCGATAATCAATGTTATATCTTCGGCATTTTTTGTCCTTGCTCCCATTAGATTCCCATATAATATTAAGACATTTTCGGCTTTATACATGAAAACGGAAGTGTCTATATGGTTTTTTATACCCGTTATTTTTACGCTGACATTGGCTTTATTGCCTTCTAACCTTATTTCAAAACTATTAGTTTCTTTTTCTGCATTAATTTATTCTATTATATTTGGGACTGTTAGATATGTGTTGTTCTTATATGTTCTGAGAAAATTCTCTTTTGTATTGATGGCTCCTTTCTTTTTTGTTTTTGGGCCTTTAGTGGATTTTATATATATTGTTGGGATATATTCATACTACCTGAGTTTTGTATCCGAGAAAAATAGAAACACGGCATCAAGGGGGTGGAAATGGTTATATTAATAATTGCCATATTAAAGATTTATATATTGTTTGTGATTTTCGTCATGATGGTTTACGCGGTAAGGCATAATTTTTTTACCTTCAACCGCTTATTCGGCAATCAGAAAATGTGCTATCAGGATATAATTGATTCGGAATTTATAATGGTTTCTATTATGATTCCAATGCACAATGAAGAAAAGACCGCGCCGCATATATTAGACTTGCTGGTAAAATCAGATTACCCTGCATCTAAAATGGAAATAATACCGATAAATGACAACTCGACCGATAAAACAAGGCATATAATTGACGATTACGCGCTTAGATATTCTTTTATTAAACCTATACACAGGGATAGCAAAAACAAGGGTAAAATGCAGGCGTTAAATGACGGATTGGCGGTAGCCGCAGGAGAAATAATACTTGTTTTCGACGCCGATTATCTTCCGGGAAAAGGTTTGGTTAGAGATTTGGTCGTTGCTTTTAAAGACCCAAAAGTAGGCGGAGTAATGGGAAGGGTTATGATTATCAATGCTAACAAAAATTTACTAACCCGTCTTTTAGATTTAGAAAGGACAGGCGGTTATCAGGTTGACCAGCAGGCAAGATATAATTTAGGTCTTATCCCTCAATACGGAGGTACCGTCGGAGGATTCAGAAAAGAATTAGTAATCTCTTCCGGAGGATTTAACGAAAATATTCTCGCGGAGGATACTGAATTAACTTTTAGATTATCTATTAAAGGGTACGACATAGCTTATGCCAATCGTCTGGAATGTTATGAAGAAACGCCGGAAGAGTGGAGGATAAGGGCAAACCAGATTAAAAGGTGGTCCAGGGGGCATAACAGGGTTATGTTTAAGTATCTTTTTCCTGTAATAAAGGCAAAAAATTTGAATTTTTGTCAAAAACTGGACGGCATTTTATTGCTTTTTGTATATTTAATTCCGTTTATCTTTATATTAGGCATACTGGATTCCTTAATATTGTTTTTTATGGGCGAGATGAACTTGGTGAATTATGTAATAGTATATTTGTTAATAGGCGGATATGTGGTTTTTGGCAGTTTTGCCCCGTTTTATCAAATAGGAACGGGGGCATTCTTAGATAGGGTTTCATACAGGATACGCCTGTTGCCGTTCTTTTATTTTATTTTTATATTTAACCTGTTTTTTATTTCCCAGGGCTTCATAGAATCAATCATTGATGTTATTTTCAACAGAAAAGTTTCATGGCAAAAAACAATAAGATATAAAAAAGAGGCGGCGGAATGAATTTTGTAATTTTAATTACGGTGTTTATGATTCTTATTTTTCTACCTTTTATTCCCGGCATTTTGGAGCTTTTATTTCCGATAGACGACAAGCCGATGTCAGTTAGAATGGATTATTCTAAAGACCCGTCTTATTTCGGCAGCTCGTTCAGAAGAATCATGGATAGCTCTATTTCAAAGGGGGAATTTAAAGAAGGCCGGAACGAAATAAAATTATCTTCTGTTCCGGAATCAGTCGTTGTTATTTATGGGGATTTTAACCATGACGGGGAAAATTTTGAAAACATTGTGTTAGTATCGGGTGATTTAATTTCCAAATATAATAATAGTTTTAATAAAGAAATTTACGTAAAAGGAAATGCCGTTTTTGGAGGCGGCAGCGTGATTCGTGCGGCAGCCGTGGATAAAAATGCCGAATTAAAGGAACAGACAAAGATAATCAGATGGCTTGATGTTAAAGGTAGTATTACTGCCGGTGAAGAAAGTTATCTTGGAGTAAGCGTCTCTTGCGGAGAAAAGCTTCAACTATCCAAAGGCTGCAGATTCAGGCGCCTTTTTGGCAACCCTATTTTAACGCCCGTAAATGCCCGTTCTATTAATTACGGTTCCCTTAAAAACGGAAAAAATATTGGCGAGCCCTCGATTATTTCATATAGTGACAAGATAATCAAGATAATAAATAGAGATATAAAATATGAAGAACCCGTCATAATAAACGGGAACCTGATTATAAACGGGAATCTGGAAATAAAAAACGAATTTACTATTAACGGAGATATTAAGGCAAACGGAAAAGTGCTCATAGATACGGTTGAAAATGTTACTATTAACGGTAACGTGGTATCGGAAAGCGTTATAAGCATGAAAGGCAATATAAAAGCTGTCGGAGATATATTTTCACAAGACGAGATTTATTTAGAAGGCGTAAATATAGGGAGTTTTAATAATTTCAAATCGGTAATAGCCAAAAAGAAGTTAACTCTCGGCAAAAGTGTCGAAATCTACGGTTTTGTTTCTACGGAAGGAATCGGTATCGTCGAAGGAGAATAATAATATGAAAAAACTTACCCTTATTATTGTATTTATATTAATATTATTATTCTCTATACCTGTTATTCATTATGGTTTACACCGGACGCTGGAATATGAAAACTTTTTAAAAAATAAAAATATAAGGGTTTTTTTAGTTTACGGCTTGTCACAGACTTCTTACGACAAATCCATTTTATCGGTTTATGCGAGTACGTTAAAACAGGAAGGAGTTCCATTTAAAGTAATAAGTTACTCTAATATCATAGCTTTCGACCCCCGCTCTCTCGCTAAGAATATTCCCGCCGTGATATTTCCCGATATGGCAGCAGAGAAGCTCCCTCAATCTATGGAAGTATGGACGGAAAACTATTTAAAAAACGGCGGGAACGTTGCGGTAATTTATAATGCCGGAATATACGACAAACACGGCCTATATTTAAAAAGAGCGGTATTTTCTCGCATAATAGGTTTAAATTATATGCTATATAGTAAAAAAAGGGGGAAAAGTTACGTAGAGGCTTTTATTAGATTTAAAAATAAGGGCAGCGAGGATTTATTTCAGATACCTTACGGAAATACTATGGACGGTTTTTTAAGCGGCTATAAATATGGTCCGCTTGAATATCCAATGGCATATACCGTTGCAGGATCGCGGCTGAGCGGCAAAAATATATATGCATACGGCATAGAAAAGAACGGTAAAAAATTGAAATCGTTTCCTACTTTTGCCGATATTCATAAATATTTTGGAAACACTTCTGCGGAAGGTATTAAAAAATTCCCGGTGGTTGTCTTAAAAAAATATGGACGTGGCCATATTTTATATGTGAATTTGCCCCTTGGATATCTTAATGGATACGCAACTAACGGGTTTTTAATGCGTGCTTTTATTAGAACGTTTCTGTTTAAGGTTGCCTTAATGCCGCATCTGGTTTACTCGCCTTACGGCAAGGGCGGGCTTGTAGTGGACTGGCATATAGAAAACTACTTAGTTAGAAAGAGCATCCCGTATATGATAAAGAACCGCCTTTTCAGAAAAAACCTGAAATTTTCATTCGACGTATCGGCAGGAAGTTTTGAAGACCATCCCGGCGACGGTAGGGGTGTGGACGCATGCGGAAAGAACAGGAACATCATTAAGATGGTTCTTCCATACGGAGTTATAGGGACTGACGGCGGTTGGGCGCATAACTGGTGGTATAGAAATATTCTCGATGGAAAATTTAAAGAAAAACAGATGATATACTGGATAAAGAAAAATAACGAGTGCCTGCAGAGCATAACCGGTTACAAAATAAAAGAATATATGCCTTCCAATGGCATTTTTCCCCAGCCGGTTTCTACTAAAATTCTTAATAAACTGGGAATGATTGCGACTTATTATACGGGGGACATAGGCTCTGGTCCGTCCACGATGTTTTGGAAAGGCAAGATAATTTCCCGCAAAGTTATTGCGTTTCCGGTGTCGGAAGACGGGGACGTAGCGTCTCTTTACGAATTGTGGGATTATCAGCATATATCTAATGTAGGGGTTTTAAGCTGGCAAAAAGATATAGTAAATTATTGCGTTAAAAACAGGGTCGTCAGGCTATGGTATTCCCATCCATATGATATCTGGGAAGACAAATACCTGAAAGCAATGAAGTCTTTTACGAATTATATCGAAAAAAAACAAAAACAGGGAAAACTACTTGTAAGGCCGATGACCTATTTTGCCGGTTTTATGCTTAGATTTTTAAAAACCAGATATTCCTTTATATCCTCAAAGGACGGCTCGTTAACGCTGTTTATAAAAAACAGGGAAGGATTGAAGGGAATTACCGTAGCTTTACCCAGAAATCAAATTAAGAAGCCGGCTGCTAATCAGGGCGGCATATATAAAATCGAGGAGGGCAGGCGATATTATTATATCGTTTTTACGGAGAATATCGATGAAGACACAGTTCGCTTTAACGGTAGCGGCCGCAACGGCAATAGGGCTGCTGGCGGTTCTTAATTTTGTCCCGGTTCGGAAATGTGCCGCGGCCGAATGTAATAATCCTGCCCTTGCCTTATGGAGCAGGTTTTATAATGTAAAAATAAGAAATGATAAAAAATATTATATTGTTCCATATAATGACAATATAGTAGCGTTATATTTTTTGAGCAAAAATAAAAATATTGGAACCATAAAAGATTATATAACGTGGTATTTCAAGCATCTTAACTATCCCGACAAATTCGGTCTTACAGGAACAATGTACGATTATAAAATTTCCGGATCGGGATGCAAGGAGAAACCGGCGAATACTTACGATTCGGCCGACAGCTATGCCGCAACCTATATTATGTTGGTTAATGAATACTATATAAAAACTAAAGATATTAAGATAGTTCGGCACGTGTTTAAAAAATTGAAAGACGTTGCATACATTATTCCTTATTTGCAGGATCCTAAAAACGGGCTAATCAGAGCATTACGGGGTAAAGACGAGGAATATCTTATGGATAATTGCGAAGATTACGGAGGCATAACGGCATACCTGAATTTATTGAAAATAATGGGAAGAAAATACCGGGGGGCTTACAAACGTTACAAAAGGCTCAGAAAATCAATAAAAACTGCTATTATAAAAAATCTTTACGACAACCGCCGGCATAACTTTGACTGGGCGGTTATCAGGGGCAGGAAGCGTTACTCAAACTGGGATATTTATTACCCTGATGCCCTTGCCCAATTATTTCCGATATTATATGGTATTGTGAATAGCCATAAAATAACCGGAAAATTATTGTGGAATAAATTTGAGTCGCTTTATGGAAACAAGTCTGATTCATTTCCTCTCGAACAGAAAGTTTTATATATTCTAACTAAGTCAAAAGCAAATAAATAGAATAACATCATGTTATGCGTATGTTATTAGACGCTATTTTCCGATATTAATATAAAAAAGCTATCAATTACGGGAGGTTTTAAATGAGTTTAAAATTATTATTTATTTTCGGCACTCGTCCGGAAGCGATTAAACTGGCACCGCTTATAATAAAGGCAAAAGAATGCGGCTTTTTTGACGTAAAAGTATGCTTAACCGGACAGCATAAACAAATGCTCAAGCAAGTTATAAATTTCTTTGATATAAAAATAGATTATAGTTTTAACCTGATGAAGCCGAATCAATCTCTTTTCGGCATAACCGCAGATATCCTTAATTCCATAGAACCTTTAATCGAAGGGGAAAAGCCGGATTTTATAATAATCCAGGGGGATACGACTACGGCGTTTGTCGGCGCTCTTTCGGGGTTCTATAAAAAAATAAAAGTGGTTCATGTAGAAGCCGGCTTAAGAACCAATGATAAATATTCTCCCTTTCCCGAAGAAATGAACAGAGTGTTAATCAGCCGCATAACGGATTACCATTTTGTTCCAAGTAAAAAATCGTCGGATAATTTATTGGCCGAAGGATTAAGAGATAACATTTATATAGTCGGCAACACGGCTATAGATGCTTTATTATTAGGCCTCGATTTAATAAAAAGAAATGGTGACGAGAAATATCTGGGATTTTTTAATTTTTTGGACTTTTCCAAAAAAATAGTTTTAGTAACAGGACATAGAAGGGAAAATTTTGGTGAGGGATTAAAAAATATATGCGAAGCGCTAAAAGAGATAAAGAACCGAAGCAATAATATTCAAATAGTATATCCGGTTCATCCTAACCCAAATGTCAGAGAACCCGTATTCCGCATACTTGGAGACATCCAGAGGATATTTCTTATAGAGCCGCTCGAATATGAATATATGATATGGCTAATGAATAAATCGTTTCTGATATTGACCGATAGCGGAGGAATTCAGGAGGAAGCATCGTTTTTAGGAAAACCGCTTATCGTAATGAGGGATTCTACGGAGCGCATAGAAGGCTTGGAAGCAGGCGTGTCTGTGCTTGTCGGCACCGATAAGGATAAAATAGTAAAAGAAACGCTCGATTTGCTTGTAAATAAATCGCGATATAATAAAATGAGCACGCCGGTTAAGATATATGGAGACGGTAATTCTTCCAAAGAAATCATTGATATTTTACATAAAGGAGGGCATATCGGAATTAATAAGGAAGAGGAATTTGTAGAAATTTATTACCGTAATATGATAGACGCTCAGTTAAGAGCATTATAAAGGTAGTGTAAAATATCTTGTGTAAATGAGCTTCGCTGGTCTTGCGACTCATTATGGCAAAAAGGATGCACCTCGTATAAAATAATATTAGTTTTTAACCAAAAAATTAATTTCATTTGAAAAAATACCACAAGTGGGCATGGTAAGGGATTTTAAAAAATCAATCGGCAAGTTTCAGTATTATATGTATTATATAAACGTCTTACATTTTAAAATAAATAAATCTGACCTCTTTATTTTTAATAACTGCCGTGCTGGCATTTTATCTGGCGGCTGCCGAAAGTATTAACGAATCTTGGGGTAAATCCGTATTGCCCGTCTGAAATAATAGATAACAAATGCAAGCGCAGGCACGGTAAGTAACTATTGCAGGCAGTACCAATCTCGGCATAGGCGGTTTATACTCGGCTATTACGGGGAAAGCTATAACCAGAGTTTGCTTTCTTCGCAGGCTAACAATCCGGGCAGGGTATAAAAATATGTGTTGAATTAAATATAAATATAAATATAATGTATTATGCATTAGATTTTAAATGGATATAATAATTCTTTAAATTATTTGAAACAAGGAAGCGCTATGAAACTTATATCGGGTATAGTCATATTAAATATATGGAATATTTTCATAAGAGATGGATGCCGTCGAATGAGCCGAAAAAGGTCTGGATCGATAGGATTTCTAAGCTCGATATCGAAATGATAGCGCCGCAGCACGGTCTCATTTTTAAAGGAAAGGAGATGGTTAGCCGATTTTTGACATGGTTCGATTCCCTGAAAGTCGGGCTTTATTCCAAATAACGGAATAGTTTCTTTATGACCCGCAGCCGTTTTTGCCCCGTTAAATTTTATTTACCCGTACTTAGCGAAATTATTGTATGATTTTGTTAAATCCGTTAAACGATTATTTTGAAGATATAAATATTCTAGCCTCGGCAATTGAAGCTATAATATTTACGTCCGGCGAATCAATCTCTTTAGAAAGGCTTTACGAAATTTTTAACATAAGTTCTAAAAATAAAAATAAAGGGAAAGAGGAAATCGATAAAAAAAAGAAGGAAATGATTTTAAAAGCAATAGAATTTATAAAAGGCGAATTTAACGAAAACGGCAGGCACGGGATATATTTATCCGTCAATAACGATAATTACAGTTTTAAGACAAAACCGGAATATTACGGGATAATTTCCGAATTTTTAAAGGTAAAGCCGCAAAAGTTTACAAAACCGCAATTAGAAACATTATCGATTATAGCATATAAGCAGCCGATCATTAAAAGCGAAGTTGATACGATAAGGGGGGTAGATTCGGGAGGCATAATAAAATTTTTATTGGAAAAAAATCTTATTAAAGTCGCAGGCAGGAAAGATATTATCGGAAAGCCTTTAATTTATAAAACGACCGACCATTTTTTAGAGGTTTTTAATCTTAAGGATTTGGGTGATTTACCGTCGGTCAGCGAGATTGAAGATGTTATCGAAAAAAGAGAAAGCAAGGATAAAAGGGCGGAAGCGGAAGAAGATACGGAAGGCGGGGAAGGAGGCGGGTTTTTGTTTAAAGATTAATTTAAGATTAAAGATAATTATTTTTTAACAAATCCATAAAATTTTGGGGTATAATGAATTTATAAGGCAAAAACAAACGAGAAATACGAAAAAAAGAGATGAATTCCGTTGATTTTCAATTGATATCCACTGATTTTCGATTCGTAATTTGCCAATCATATAGATAAAAGATGAGGATTTAATTATATGAATTATTTTAAGACTTTTGTATTAATGACATTGCTTACCGTTATTCTTATTGCCGCGGGCGGCGTGCTTGGAGGAATGCAAGGCATGGTGATAGCCTTGGTTTTTGCGGCTATAATGAATATTGGAACATATTGGTTTAGCGATAAAATGGTTTTATCCATGTACCACGCTACCCCCGTTACGGAGGCGGAACAGCCGGAGCTTTATTCCATAGTTAGAAATCTTGCGGTAAGGGGGAATATCCCGATGCCCAAGGTTTATATAGTCGATGAAGACACTCCTAACGCTTTTGCCACGGGTAGAAATCCGCAGCATGCCGCCGTCTGCGTTACGACAGGCATTATGAGAATTTTAAACAATAACGAATTATCGGGCGTTATCGGACACGAATTAACCCATGTAAAAAACAGGGATATACTGATAAGCTCTATTGCGGCTACCGTTGCCGGCGCGATTAGCATGCTTGCCTGGATGGCCGAATGGGGAGCGATGTTTACCGGTTTTGGAGGAAGGAGCAACGACAGGGAAGGTAATATCGTCGGTTTAATCGTAATGGCAATACTCGCCCCTTTAATT
>JAKBNN010000032.1 GCA_021831025.1 bacterium
ATCATCCGGTCGGGTTAACAAATCCCTCAAAGGTGGGAAGCACATATCCCGACCCGTTGTGGAGTTTTTCCGACGCGTCGGCTTCAACCGATCCAATGGGCAACACTTGGTCTAAACCGCTAATAAGCTATGTTTGCCTTCCAAATCCAAATTACAGCAAAACAGCAGGCGGAACGGGGGTGTGCGGAAACAACCCGAAGCCGCCAAGTCCGCTGATCGCTCCGCAGTATGTAAAAACTTACGCGGGTTTTATCGGAGGAGGATATTCGCCTTCTAATTTGGCGGGTCAGGCCGTATATTCCTTGTATGTCGAACCCAACCCCGTAAATACGGGAACCACGTCCCCAAATTATGTTGACGAGCAGGAATTATGGAAATTCGACAGCTCTAACGATAAAAATATGACATACTCGATACCTTCGAGCATTTCCCCCGTTTTAAGCGGTAATTTCAGGCTTCAAGCCTTTTATGTCGGGGATTTAGGCGGACAGCTCTGGGCATTTAATATACCCGACGGTACGCCGCCGTACCCGTCCGCTACAAGTGGAAAATCCAACTGGACCGGCTGCAGGGTTTTTGATTCGGATGCCACTCCGACGCCCCCGTTAAATATATTTTTTCCGCCGGCAATATCTTACGATACAAACGGCAATTTATGGCTGTATTTCGGCACGGGCGACAGGGAAAATTTAACGACGGTAAATACTACGCGGGATAATGAATTAATAGGATTAAATACTGCAGGGACTCCAGGAACCGGCGAATGCGCCGCGGCGGGTCCGTATAACGAAAAAGATTTAACGAATGAGACAGGCACAAGTGAGACAGGCACAAGCGGAATCAGAACATTGCCGAGTTCGAGCGACGGCTGGTATATAAAATTAAGCCCAGGAGAAAAAGTAGTCGGTTCGCCGACGGTTTATGACGGTATAGTATATTTTGTAACATATACCCCTTCCGCGAGTTCAGCCGCCTGCGGATATGGAACCGCCAAGTTGTACGCCGTTTATTATTTAAACGGCGGCGGTACGATTACGACAAGCAGCGGTACGATTACGACAAGTGGCGGCGGGACGGTTATAATTACGACAAGTGGCGGCGGCGAGACTACAATTTCAAACCGATGAACGACGCCGACTGGGGGAGCGCAAAGTGTGATCATAGGAAGCGGATCACTCGGCGGCGTTCCTTCGGCGCCCGTTATATCAAACGGAAATTTGTCAAAACTTACGCCGACTTCATGGTTTCAACTGCCGTAATGTTTGCATAGCATAACTTATAATTAATAAGGAAGGGGCAAAATGATGACATTAGCAAAAAAAGGATTTTTGATAATATTACTTGTTATTTCCCTTATAATATCGGGTATTCCTGTTTTAGGCTTAAAATGGCATTTCCATCCGTATCAAATACATGTTTTGATAAACACGGATGGAAATATCGCTGAAGCGATTGGGACAAAGCTCGCTGAAGCGGTTGGGACAAATGTAGGCAGTCCTGCATTGAGCAAACCGGCTCCGGGGACATATTCTTACGCCGGCACGATTACGAATATAAGCAGCTCGTCTATAACCTTGTATCACGGTCCGACCTGTATTATCACCGGCGCAACCGTATGCAAAGCCCCTATGTCCGGTGGAAATATGACGAATATGCAACCGGTTTCTTGCTCATCCTTTACTAAGGGCGAAACGGTTCAGATTTCCGCCGTAAAAAATTCAAACGGGCAGCTTGTCGCAACCCTGATTCAAGAAGCGTTTTTCTAAACGGCGAGTTAAGGGAAATAAATTTTTAAGGCTTGCGGAGGATAATTTAGTTTTTATTGAAAGAGCGTATGTTCACGGATTTTCTTTCAAATCTATACTGCTGGACGGTTATAGCCGCGTTCACGATAATTTTAGGCATACTTGCCGTTATAACCTCGTTTTTTAGCGCAAATGCTTCCCGCAAGATAGCAAAGTTGTGGGGGGGTCTGATTTTTAAAGCCTGCCGCATAAAAGTAAATGTCAAAGGGATAGAAAACATAACACATGATAAATCATATATTATCACTTCCAACCACCAGAGCTATTTCGATATATTCATCCTCCTTGCGTGTCTTGATATAAATTTCAGGTTTATTGCCAAAAAAAGCCTTTTTAAAATTCCCTTTCTTGGGCAGAGCATGAAAAGGCTCGGCTATATTCCGATAGACAGGGAAAACTTGCGAAATGCTCTTAAAAGCGTAAAGAAATCGACCGAACTCCTCAAAAATAAAACCTCTATACTTATTTTCCCCGAAGGCACAAGGTCGTCAGACGGCAAACTTTCGAGTTTCAAAAAAGGGGGGCTTAATATGTTTCTGAAGCAGGGCGGCATGACCGTTCTTCCTGTAGTTATTAAAGGCACTATAAATATTTTAAGAAAAAACAGTCTGACGATTCACCCCGGTAAAACCGTCGAACTCCGTATTTTAAAGCCGTTGGACGCGGCTGCCGAAAAAGGCGACAGTAATATTATAATCGAAAAAATAGAAAACGAAACCCGTGCGATATTAGAAAATTAAAAATATGAAAATTTTATTAACATTTTATGAAAATTTTCTTGCAAAAAGAAATACCAGATGATAAAATTCACAGTAGGAAAAATGATAAAAATGTCTGAATTATTAAAAATAGGTAAGAAAGCCCAAATAGTTATACCTAAAAAAATTAGAAATCAAATAAATATTAAAGAAGGAGATGAAATCCTTATCGATGCAATAGATAATTCAATAATTATAACATTAGTTCCAAAGGATATTTCTGAATTTACAGGTATAGCTAAAGGAATTTACCCTCAAAATTAATGCCTACATTAAAAGCAATACCCCTTGGGGGACTTGGCGAAATCGGTCTTAACATGATGGTTTACGAGACCGAAAAAGATATTATAATAGTCGATTCGGGAATTATGTTTCCCGAGGACTACATGCTGGGAATAGATATGGTAATTCCCGACATCAGATATTTATACGCCCCCGAAAAAAGGCAAAAAATCAGGGGCATCGTTCTTACCCACGGACACGAAGACCACATCGGCGCAATTCCCTACATATTGCGGGAGCTTAACCTTCCGATATTCGGCACCCCTTTTACCCTTGGAATACTTGAGGAAAAGTTAAAAGAACACGACCTGCCTTTCAAGGTATCGCTGTTTACCGTAAAGACGGGTAATTCCATTACACTGGGAGATTTTGAAATAGAGTTCATAAGGGTGGCCCATTCGATAATCGACGGGGCGAGCCTTGCCATTAAAACGCCCATAGGGACTATAATACATACGGGCGATTTTAAATTAGACCAAACCTTAGATAAAAACTCCGCAACCGACATTAATAGAATTGCCCATTACGGAGATAACGGCGTTCTGGCATTATTTTCCGATTCGACCAATATAGAAAAAGAAGGTTTTACTATATCGGAAAACGATATAAAAAAAACATTCAGAAATATTTTTCAGGGCAACGGCAGAAGAATTATAGTAGCCCTTTTTGCGTCAAACATACACAGGATTTCCGAACTTCTTTCCCTCGCCGTAGAATTTAATAAAAAGGTTATATTCAGCGGAAGAAGCCTCCTTACATATACCAAAGTCGCAAGGAAATTGGGGTACTTAAAAATTCCCGAGGATATTTTAATAGACGAGGAAACAATCGACTATTATAAGCCCGAGGAGCTTTTGATATTGACGACCGGAACGCAGGGCGAAGCAATGTCCGCGCTTTCGAGAATATCCGTTAACGACCACAAATATATAAAGATTAAGCCGAACGACCTTGTTCTTTTATCCTCTAAATTTATCCCCGGAAACGAAAAAGCGATATCAAAAATCATAAACAACCTTTATAGAAGGGGGGCGGAGGTTTATTACGAAAATATTTCGGAAATTCATGTTTCGGGCCATGCAAGCAAGGAAGAGCTTAAACTTATGATAAATATAGTAAAGCCGAAATATTTTATTCCGGTGCATGGAGAATTAAGGCATTTGTGTCAGCATAAAAAACTTGCCGTAAGCGCGGGTATTCCGGCGGACAGCGTTTTTGTCCTGGAAAACGGCAACAGCCTTGCATTTACGGAGGATAAGGAATGCCGCGCGGACGAGAAAGTTTATGCGGGGAGAATTTTTGTGGACGGAAAGGGCATAGGCGATGTCGGCGCTCATACCTTAAAGGAAAGGGCGCATCTTTCGGAAAACGGAATGATTATAGTTTTGCTTGTCGTCGATGCCCAAACGTCGAGCATAATATCCGGACCGGAGATCGTTTCGAAGGGCTTTGTCTTCGAGGATTATTTTAAAGAGTTAAACGAAACGCTTCGTAAATTAGTAGTTCATGTTATAGAGGAAAATCAGAAATACGATACCGTCGATTGGGTGAAGGTCAAGGATGACATCAGGCGGGCGCTAAAGAAATATTTGAATAAGACGATAGACAGGCACCCGTTTATTTTCCCGATGATAACGGAGGTTTAAATTTAAATATAATTTTTTAATAAAAACATTTTTTTGAAATTACTTATGATATACTTTAATTAATGCAAATAATTAAAGTATATTTGAAATTTAGCCGTTTAATTTATAAAAGGTTAGGAGGTGATTAAAATGGCTTGTGCTTCAAAAAAGTCCACATCTAAAAGCAAACCGGCAAAAGAAAAAGGCAAATAAAACAGGTTGTGCTTTTCGGATAGCATCTTGCATTGCGGCAAAACGCTTTTATTTTTAAGGAGATTTTAATGCCTTAATTTAAAAGCGTTTTGTCATTTTGTGATATCAATCCTCTTCTTCGCCGGCATCGTCAGGGCTTTCGCCGCTGTCTATTTTTGAATGGCGGGACTTTGTTCTTTCGATTCTGGTATCTATTCTTTTAACAAAGCTGTTGAAAACCCCCTCTATCGCAAAAATCATTTCCTTGTTGGCGTTTCCCAAATGTTCGACGACATCTACGGGAATTCTATCATATATTGCGTCAACAATCCTGTGCCTGAATTCAGACCTCTTTTCCCTAAAGGATCTCTCGTCTTTTAAAAGCATTTTTTAACCCTCCATATATTTTTGAATAAAATTGAAACAACAGGTACACTGGATTACCGCTTTCGCGGGAATGACACCCATATAACCTATTATAACCTAAAAATTGCGAAAATTCAAATTTGGGTCAGAGGCGGAGGTTAATCCGAATATTTTTTCCCTATTTCGTAGCCGAGTTTTCCAGAAATAGTATTGCTTGCTTCAATTGTAAGGGGGATAATAATGTTCTTGAGCTTTTCCGGCGATGTGCGTATAAGCGGAGCGGACACCGATATGCCGCCTATGATATGAGTGGTGTAATCTCTTAAAGGGGCGCCGACGCATATAACGCCTTCGTCGAGTTCTTCGTTGTCTATCGCGTATCCCTGCCGCTTTACCTTTTCCAGTTCTTTAAACAGATTTTCCTTATCTGTTATAGTGTTTTTTGTAAACGCCTTAAGTTTATCAGGCAATAGTTTTTCGATGGAGTCTTTAGGTTCAAAAGCTATCTGGGATTTTCCTATAGCCGCGGCATAAACAGGAAGCATGTTTCCGACCCTCGAAGCGACCTTCAATACCTGCTCGGCTTCGACTATGTCGAGATAAATAACATTTTTTTCCCTTATAACTCCTACATAAGCCGATTCCTTAATTTTGCCGACCAATTCTCTAAGCACGGGCTTTGCAATGCTTAACAGCCTTAAATGGTGGATGAAAGATTGTCCGAGTTCCAAACTCTTTAATCCTAAACGGTAGTTTTCCGTAAAAGTGTCCTGTTCGATGTATCCCATGTATTCTAATGTGGCAAGAAGCCGGAATATTTTATTTTTATGAAGTTTAAGGATTTTGCTTAACTCGCTGACGCCAAGCTCCGGTTTTTCCCCTTTAAAAGCCTCCAAAAGTTCCAGCGAATTTAAAACGGTTTTAATGATATAGCTTGCCTTGTCCTTTTTTTTATGGATATTATCCTTTATATCTTTTTTGCTGTTTGCCTGCATGTCCTTTTCACCCGCCATTGTTTTAGTTTAATTATATAATTTATTATATGGATTTATTATTTATAATTTTATTTTAATTTTACATAAATAAAAGATAAAATGCAATAAAACAACAACATTGTTATATTATTCATAAATAAAAAAATAAGATATAATAAATATATAATATAACATATAATAAACCGTATGCCGTAAAACATGCCGTAAAACGATTTAAATAAAAAATAAATAAACAAATATGTCAAAAATAAATATTAATTCCATAAAATTTAAAATATATTTTCTTTTTATCATATCGAACCTCATTATTTTTTCGATAGGCATATTTTTAATCGTCCATTATATTGCGTTATATGGCCGCGAATCTCTCAGAGAAAAGCTGCGGGACGGGTTAATGACCGGAACAACGGAGTTTATAGGCGACAGGAACTACATGCTCGAAAAGGCCAACGATATCGTGGCGCATAACTTTAAAAGCCCGTTTATACAAAAAATATTCCCTTCGAAGAATATATCGAGCATCATATTGATAAGAATAAAAAACGGGCGGCCGGATTACTTAGAAAAGTTTAAATATAAATATAGCAATAAAGTTAAAAGATTAAGCGACTACCAAAGATTTCTGGGGATTATTTTAACAAAAAACAGGCATATGTTTACCGGATTCGGGAGGGATAAATCGGACAGGCTTATCTCACTCAGGGTAATTTACTGGCTGATACATAAAAACAACGGGTTTATAATTATATTAAATAAGCATATAACCAGCGATTATTTAAGAAGCATAGTCCTAAAAAATCATATGACGGTAAATCTGGGCGTCTATTACGGCGCTAAGAGGTCGGCAGTTTCAACCATTATAAATAATAGGTATTGGGGCTTAGGCCAAAGCGCCACGAAAAAACAGCTTTTAGTTTTGAAAACGGGCAAAAGCGTTTATACATCCGTAATCGTAAACAGCATCACATTTTATATATACAATAAGCCGATAAAAAACTACGGCGGCAGGATAATAGGAATATCAGGTTCCGGAATAGAACAATATAGATGGTTCTGGTACCTTTCGAAGCTTTATATTCCGATTCTTTTTTTTATCGGATTATCCATTTTTACAATCCTGATTTTTTATTTAGTTAATAAAAAATTTTCAGACCCTTTTTACGACCTTTTAAAAAGCATCGTGAAAATAGACCCGAATAATCCGGAAAGGCAGGACTTGGCAAGTAAATATCAAAATAAAGAAACCGAATTTTACGAGTTGGCAAAAGCTGTTACGACTTTAAATAATACGATAGCCGCGAAGCAGGAGGAAAATAACCTTATCGTATCAAATATAAACTATTTTTCTAAAACCGTTTCCAACCGGGATGATTTTAATTCGCTAATCCTAAAACTTATAAACTTAATAGTTGAAAGAATGGGTTATAGCTACGCGTGGTTTGGGATTTTAGACGAGGATAATAAAAATGTTAAAATAACCTGCGCCTATAATAACGATTTTAGTTATGCAAAAAACCTAATTCTTAAATACGATGACCAAGAGGGCGAATTAAAAAAATATTCGCAAAGTTTAGCGGCAAGAGCAATTAAATTTAAGAATTATGCGGCGATAAACGATATAGAAAGCGATAAAACCATCCCGCTTTACAAAAATAAACTTTTGGAATATAAATTTTTATCCGTAGGGGCATTTCCGTTAATCTCGCAGGGTCGGGTCATAGGCATGCTGGGGGTTTATTCAAGCAAAAAGGGCGACTTTGACGCTATTAAAGCCGGCGCAATTTTTAATTTGACAAATTATGTTTCCTATTTAATGATTTATCTAAAAAACCTTAAAAGGTCGTCTATTTTATCGGAAATGGCGGAACTAATATTATTTTCCATGACGACGGAGCATGAAAAGCGGCCGAAAAAGGGCTCCTCGGTCAAGGTTGGCAATTCCTCTACTAAGGGAGCCGAACGGCAGCCTGCACCTGACGGGCACGCGTTTATTCAAGAATTTTTAAATAATCTGGAAGATAATCTGCAGACCGATTTCGTTGAATTTATCGTCTATGACGGGATTAAACGGGAGATTGTGAAAGGCATATTTTCGGAGCGGTGGGTTTATAACCTGGGTGAAAGCAGCATAGCGCCTACCCCGACATTATTTGTTCAAAAAAGAATCGCGGAAAACAGGCTGGACGCCTATAATTATCAGGAAGACGAGTTTACGACGGAGTTTTTTAAAGATAAGGGCATCAAAGACATAATTCTTTACGCATTCGAAGGAACGGCAGGCAGAAGGTA
>JAKBNN010000037.1 GCA_021831025.1 bacterium
TAGTCCCGTCTTCCAGCTCTTTCGTCGTTCTTTCATAATCGTCGATATGAGCAAACTCATATGCCGCAGATACGACTTTCATTCCTAAATCTTCATAAGCTCCGACTATATGGCGCGGCCTTAAGCCGCCGACCAATATCATTACTTTTTTGCCTTCCAATCTCGGACGGTATTTATCTATGACCTCCTGCATTTTAGGTTCGTATGCCTTGATAACCTCTTCGGATTTTTCCTGAATATTTTCATCGAATAATTTTGCTATGCTCCTGATGCTTTCTTTTATTTTAGTGGGACCGAAAAAATTATACTCAATCCACGGAATGCCGAACTTTTCCTCGAAATGCCTCGCTATATAATTCATCGACCTGTAACAATGCAGAAGATTATAATTTACCCCGTGAGTTATCTTCATTTCCTCTATGGAACCGTCTCCCGACCAGTGGGCTACGACATTTAAACCCATTTCTTTAAATATTTTCATCGACGACCAGACATCCCCGCCAATATTATAATCGCCGAGTACTGCTACATCATAAGGGGTCTTTTTGCTTTCGTCTATTTCTCCCGTCCCTACGACAAAATCCCTTATAGTATCGTTTGCTATATGATGCCCTAAAGACTGGCTTACCCCTCTGAAACCTTCGCACCTTACCGGAATCACCGGAATCTTTATTTCACCCTCCATTTTTTTCGCCACAGCCTCGATATCGTCGCCTATCAAGCCTATCGGGCATTCCGAATCTATAATTATGCCTTTTGCGGTCGGGAAAAGTTCATGCAACTCTTTAATCGCCTGCTCCAATTTTTTATCGCCGCCAAAAACTATATCCCTTTCCTTAAAATCCGTAGTAAATTGAAAAGACACAAAGTTTTCGACTCCGGGCTCCCCGTTAGCCAAATTTCTTCTTGTACCCCAACTGTACATTCCGCATCCGATTGGACCGTGGCTTATATTGATAACATCTTTAACCGGTCCCCAGACAACGCCCTTGGAACCTGCATAGGCGCAGCCTCTCGGCGTCATAACGCCGGGAAGGGATTTGACATTAGATTTTGCAACACAGCTCCCGCATGCCTCTTTGCTATTAATACCGATATGCTCTTTCCTATTTTTCTTTGCCCTTTCGGAATAGACGCTTAGAATGTCTTCGACTATCTCTTCGTTTTCTTTAAAATTAACGGCCATTTTAAACCCCTTTATTTTAATGATTTTAATTAATTATCTTATGTTCAATTTTTCGTAAGCGGCGAAAATTTATGAAGATGCATCGTCTTATTTTTAGGGCAGACCTTTTCACAGCAGGTATCGCCTATACAGTTATCCAAATTTTCTATCCTGACTATCATCTTATCCCCGTTGTCCTCGAACATATATACCCCGCCCGGACAAACCTTGATACATCTGCCGCATGATATGCAGTTTTCCTTATCGAATTCTACCAGAAAATGTGGAACCCATTTCCCGCCCGACCGGCGCGGCGCATTGACATAATTATCGATATTGCCGGTAAATCCATCCATGATACTCATTGCTATTTTCCCTCCTTTGTCAACAATTCTTAGATATTCTTATTCTTAAATCGAGTCCTTCTGTTTTTATATTGGCAAACCCTGCTAAGCCTGCTTTTGATAAATATTTCTCATAATCTTCTATGTCTAAGGAGCAATTTAACTTGCGCTTTAAAGACTTTACCTTTTGAGGATTCATATGCTCTGTGAGCATATTAAATTCGTCGTCCGGAATTTCTTTTCTAAACTCGTATATTAAAATATCGCCGTTATCCGCCAGAACCCTGAACATTTCCTTCAAGGAATTCAGCTTATCGTCCAAGCATTTAAATGTCCCTTTAAGTATAATTAAATTAAAGCTATTCTTTCCGAAAGGGAGATTTGCGCTGTCTGCGAGCATATATTTAAGCCTGCAATTATAATTATAGTAATCTGAATAACCTGCTTCATTCCCAAGCATTTTAAATGCCGTGTCGTTAATTTCATACGCAGAACGCAGGGTGTAATCCATTTTCAACATTTTTACGCTCATAGGAACGGGTAATCTTTTTTTAAAAACCTTATTTGCATGATTTATCATTGTGATAGATTTATCCAACCCAAAAACAAAGGCATTTGGTAATACCTCGCTGATTCTCCTTGCTATATAGCCCGGACCGCAGCCAAGATCTAAAACGCTGTATGGAATATATGGAATATTGTTTAAAATTTTATCGACGAACGGCGCATAGTCCTCTTCCATTTTTATTTTGGTATCGCTTGTCGCAATATAAAGCTCTTCATCCTGAGAAAAACTAAGGCTTTTTGAGAGCTTGCATCCTAACACGGCATCTTCTTGCGTTTGCATCCTAATCCCCCCTCCCGTCCCTTTAGTTTTTTGCTTAAATCTTCGTTTAAAAGCCCTGCGGCGTCGGACCGGCATTGTCTGCAATGGCTCATTATATTTATGCCTTCAAGCCCGTCCGTGATGCAGGCGACATCTTTCATGCTTGCGCCTTTTACGCCAATTTTATAAAAATAAGATTTTTCGGCAGGGAGCATAGGCATAACATTAAACAGATACACGCCTAATTTTTTAACCGCTTCCGATAGCGCTTTCATATGAAAGTCGTTAATGCCGGGTATGAGAACCGAATTTATTTTTATCGTAAATCCCATTTTTACCGCCCTATCTATACCTTTTATCTGCCGTTCCAATAACAGTCCTGCGGCATCCTTTTCCGTATAGGATACGCCGTTATAATTAACATACCTGTAAATTTTTGCGGCGATAGACACATCTATTGCGTTAAGCGTTACGGTTATAAAATTAACGCCGTTATCTTTAAGTTCGTCTAAGTTGTCGGCCAAATTTAAACCGTTTGTGCTCATGCACAGGATAATTTCCGGAAACTCTCCTGCAATAAGCTTAAATGTTTTCATCGTACCTGCCGGCTCGGCTAAGCTGTCGCCCGGACCTGCGACGGCGGCGACGCTTATATCGTTAAAAAGGCTTTTAACCTCGTATATTCTTTTAACCGCATCCTCCGGCGCAAGCAAACTCGATGTTACCCCAGGCCTTGATTCATTCGGGCAGTCATAATCCCTGTGGCAATAGTTGCAGGAGATGTTGCATGATTTTGCAACCGGCAAATGAACCCTGCCAAAGTGTTTAGACGCTTCTTTGCTAAAGCAGGGATGTTTTTCAATGCCGGCTGCAAAAGAAAGCTGTGAGCGGCTCTTATTCTTATTTAATTTAAAATCGGTTATATTCATATATAATTACCCTATTTCTTTTCTTTAAAATTAAACCGCCGCCGAACTTTTCCCATCCGTAGTCCTTTCGTATTCTTCCATGAAGCCGTATTCCATCATATGGTCCTCAAGGTCTTGCATAGTCATAGGCTTTGGTATTACAAACATTTTGTTTTCTTCGATATTTTTTGCAAGCTGCCTGTAAACATCCGCCTGAGCACAGCTCTTATCAAACTCGATAACGGTTTGCTTTTTTATTTCAGCCCTTTGAACAATATTATCCCTCGGAATAAAATATATCATCTGTGTTCCAAGTTTCTTCGCGAACGCCTCGACCATATCCCTTTCGTTATCAACATTCCTTGAATTGCAAATAAGTCCGCCTATTCTAACCCCGCCGGAATTTGCAAATTTAAGAACGCCCTTGCATATGTTATTAGCGGCGTATAGCGCCATAAGTTCCCCCGAGCAAACAATATATATCTCTTTTGCATAGGCCTCCCTTATAGGCATTGCAAACCCTCCGCAAACGACATCGCCTAAAACATCGTAAAAGACGTAATCCAATTCCCTTTCGTAAGAACCTAACTGTTCGAGCGTAGTAATGGATGTGATAATGCCCCTTCCGGCACATCCTACGCCAGGCTCGGGTCCTCCCGATTCGACGCATCTTACGCCTCCAAACCCTATTTTAAAAACATCCTCTTCGGTCACATTTTCCTGTCCCACCTCTTTGACCGAATTTAGCACCGTTTCCTGGCTTTTTCCGCCCAAAAGCAGTCTTGTGGAATCCGCCTTCGGATCGCATCCTACAAGCATTATCTTATTGCCGCGTTCCGCAAGTGCGGCAAGAGTATTCTGAGTCGTTGTGGATTTCCCGATTCCCCCTTTACCGTAAATAGCTACCTGTCTCATTTGTTTTACCTCCAAAATAAATAGTTTTATTGAATTAATAACAAAATCAAAAAATAAAAAACGCCATAACAAAGGGAATAAAATATATAAACCCCCTTTAATTATGGCGTCATCGCCATAAGCGCCCACTTGCGCTTTGATTTATTTTTAATTTTAAAATTTTAAAATAAGTTAATTCATAGACTCCTTTGATTAATTTAATTTAAATATGAGCAATTTTTATGCCATAACTTTTGTTTAAGGATTATTTATAATCGCAATGGTTTATCCGCCCTCTTTAATTCCTTATTGTATTTTAATTTGCTTATTTTTTAGTCATATTTGATTAAATATATGGCAACTATATAAACTTTTAATATTATCCATAACAATCTTAATATGGAATATAAGTAAAAGGGCGCTTTATAACTTTAGTAAATTTCAACTGGTTTTCTGGCATAAAATATGCTTTTAATTTAATATGGAAAAAATCATTATCAACGATACGACATTAAGAGACGGCGAGCAAACCGCGGGAATCGTGTTTTCTGCCTCCGAAAAGATATTAATCGCCAAAATGCTGGGTGAAATAGGCGCGGACGAGATAGAAGCAGGCATCCCAGTAATGGGAGGCCATGAAAAAAGGGCAATTAAAGAGATAAACGAATTAGGGCTTAAGGCAAAAATAGTCGGCTGGAATAGAGCGAAAATGGAAGATATTTATTCGTCGCTTGACATCGGTCTTAAAGTTATTCATATATCTATCCCCGCTTCCCAAATTCATATGGAATATAAGTTAAAAAAAGATTTTCAATATATTAAAACCAGCCTGATCGATATTCTAAGGGTATTGAATAAAGAAGGGGTGCAATATTCCGTGGGCGGCGAGGACTCCTCGAGGGCGGAGGAAAGCACGATTATCGAGATAATCAAAATCGCTAAAGAGGAGGGGGCTTATAAATACAGGTATTCGGACACCGTGGGAATACTTAATCCGTTAAAAACCTTCGAAAATATAAAAAAATTAACATCTTTATTTAAAGACATAATAATAGAAATTCACACGCATAACGACTTCGGCATGGCTTCGGCAAATTCTGTCGCGGCTATAAAAGCAGGGGCTAATTCTTTATCCGGCAGCATATCCGGAATAGGTGAAAGGGCTGGGAATGCCGCGTTGGAAGAGGTAATTGCATACTTTAACTTTATAGAAAATAAAAAAATTAAATTTGATTTAATAAAAGCAAAAAATTTGGCAAAGCTTATAGCAAAGATAACAAAAAGACCGATGCCCGTATCAAAGCCGATTTTCGGCAAAAACATATTCTATCACGAGGCGGGCATACACACCGACGGAATATTAAAAAACCCTATAAATTACGAGGCCTATCCGCCCGAATATGTCGGGGCTGAAAGAAAACTCCTAATAGGAAAACATAGCGGTTCTGCGGCAATCAAATACAAGCTAAGTAAAATGGGGCTTCAAATAAATAATGAGGATGTTAAAAATATTCTCGATATCGTAAAGGCAGAATCGGTTAAATTAAAAAGATGCTTAACCGATAAAGAGGTTGAATCTATTTATAACGATTATAAAATAAACTCAGGCTTTTAACCCAAAATTGCCGATAGAAAATATCCTGCGCCGCCTGACGCCGATTTAGATCATGCAACTAATTTTTGCAGGAATTCTTTTGTCCCTTTTAAAATATTAATCTTATCTCTTACTCGTTTTTCAAGAGATTCCGATTCAAGTGCGACATCTTGTTTTGAAACGATACCTGCCTCCAAAGCCTTAAGGACATTGTTTTGTATGGTATCGATGGTTTCAGTCATAAGGGTATGGTAATTCCTCATGAGCTTATCTAAGCGCATAGAAAAGTCGTACCTTGCTTTACCGCAATGTCTGTCAATAAGCATCTCCGCTTTTTCTTTCGCTTCTTTAACGATTAATTTATGCCCCAGCATTTTGGGTAAAGCCCTCCTAGCTAAATCGAGGGTGATACTTAAAATGCTCGGTTCGTCCATTGTCAAAAACCTGAATTCGATTTCGGAAGGAAGGGTTTCCTGCATACGGATTTGCCTATAAGATATTCCAAAGATATCGGTTGATGAACGTATAATCTGCTCCAGAATTTTATTCATTCGGTTTAAAAACCTTTTAAATATTTCTTCAAGATGTTTTTTTAAAATCTTTTCTTCTCCTACGCGCCAGATATTAAATATTTCTTTTATCCGGAGGTCTAAAAACCCGCCCATAAGTTCGGCAAACTTTGCATTGCTCTCGTTTGCATGCGTATTAGCAAATTCCCCGACTTCTTCGAGTAACCGTTTCGTCTTTTCAATCTTTAATTTTTCAAGGTCTTCTTCTAATATCTGTTTTTGAAGATCTTTGACTTCCGCTGCAAGAAGCCTCTCGCTGTCGATTTTTTCCTGACCGCTTTCCCGAATAAAGTTTTTAAAGACCACAATCCTGTTTTCTAATTCATTAAGTGGAAGCCTCAGAGATTTTTCCTCGAGTTCTAAAAGGAGCATTTCTTCATTTATAAGACCGACCGCTTTTTCGGCGGAGGATTTAAGCATGACATCGCCTTTTTCGTCTATAAGAAATTTTTCAAGCGATCGTTCAAAAATGGTCAAACCGCTTTTTCCCACTTTTCGGTTATCATTATCCAGTTTACCCTCTAACGCCTCTTTTCCCGAAAGAGAAAAAATTTCCACATTGCTGTAATTAGCTTCTTTTTCGATTATATTCCTGCTGAAAGACAGCGACTCATCCCTGTCCGCAATGCTTACCATGTCAATTTTGCTTTGAACAAAGAAAGTCTTGGGCACTAAGTTTTTTAAATCCCGCAAAAAGTCAAGTTCCACTCGCGTAATAGGGGGATCGGCCGAAACAAGAAATATACACGCATCTGCCTGCGGCAGGTACTCGTAAGTAGTTTTAGTATTATGCTCGAAAACGGAACCGATACCGGGCGTGTCGATGATTTGAACCCCGTTTTTTAAATACTGCGACGTGTAGGCAATTTCGACTCTGTCCACTCCTTTTTCGTTCTTTGGATTAAATTTTTCGGTTATATATAAAGGCAAATCATCCCGCACTATTTCTTTTTCGGTTCCGTTTGCAAAAAACACCGTAATTTGCAGTTTATCGCCGTATCTGAGTATGGTTATAATAGACGTAAGAGGAATAATTGCGGCAGGCAATAAATTTTCGCCGAGCAATGCATTGATAAATGTGGTTTTCCCCCTTTTGAACTGTCCTACGACTACAAGCGAAAACACGCCGGCAGTTAACTTTTCGGATATTAACCGCGCCGCTGTTTTAACACGATCGCTTGCCGCTATATTTTCCAATTTAGCCAATCTTTCCATAATACTCGTTTTAATTTTTAAATATTCGTCAAACATAATATTTCATAAATTTTTACTTTATGATTTATGAATTTTACAAAGGTATTAGAACGATTATGAAAAACGCCGCAATAAAAACAAAGAATATATAAAATATATATAAATTTAAAGAGCCGTTCTGCATTAATTCGGTCGTTACGGAACTTATCTTTTCGAAAAATTTTATAAAGGGCAGATATAAATAATATTCAATAAGCGGAAATATATATGAGCCGTAGCCGCTTGAATTGTGGTAAAAGGTTGAATAAGGAAAAGGATTTTTAAGTTCGTAAGGGTGCTCGGGATTTTGAACCTCGAGCCTGCTCTTTTTTTTATAAACAAGATTAAACATTATTCTTAAAGCATTAGAAAAACCCAGCGCCGATACCTGTGCGTGCGGATTTATTAAATTTTTGCTTCCGCCGCCTGTCCATGCATAATCCACAAAACGTTTCTTAGGTTTTACTATAGCTTTATATAAAATATAAAGGATTAATATAAACGCAATCGATACGAAAAACAAATAAATCGGGCTTGAAGCGGAAAACGAGCTGTAATAAGGAATAAATATGTAATTTTTAAGTATTTTGCTTGCGATATTAATATGATAAATAGACTGCGATACTTTAGATAAAACAGGTGTATATAAAAACATAAAGCCTGCTAACGATATGCTTATAAGCGCCGGTATTAAAAGGGCTATATTCATAGAAAGCGGAACTTCTTTTGCCTTTTTAGCTTCTTTTGACTTAGACAAACCGAGAAACGTAAGTCCGTATAATTTTACATAAGTCGAAACCGCAATCGCCATGCTCAAAGCCATTATAGCGCCGACAGCGAAAATCAATATCCTCGGCAGAACCGAACCTATATGGAAACCTAAAAAAACAACCTCGATATTGAGCCATTCCGAAACAAATCCGTTGAGCGGCGGAATTCCGGCGGCGGCGAGAATTCCTATAAATATAAGTCCACCCGTCAAAGGCATGCCTTTAAAAATTCCTCCTAATTTATCTATGTCGTGACTTCCGGTTTCATATTCTATATTTCCGGAACCCATAAATAAAAGACTTTTAAAAAACGCGTGGTTTATAAGAGCGTATAAAGATGCTATTAGAGCGAGAGCGGAAAGACCGGGTAAACCGAAATAATGATAATAAAGCGATGCGCCTATGCCGGTTAATATCAAACCCATATTATCGACGGTCGAATAAGACAACAGCACCTTAATATCATGCGTCTGGGACATATATAAAACCCCGAAGAACATTGTCGATGCCGCAATAATCAACACAATGGAACCCAGCATTAACGCGGTATTTAACGGATGAAGCACATAAAGCCCAAATCTTACAACCCCATAAACCCCGCAAGATGTCAGTACGCCGCTTAAAACTCCCGAAACACCGGAAGGCGATGCGGGATGAGCTTCAGGAAGCCATATGTGTAAGGGGACTATACCCATTTTAGCCCCGAAACCTAATAGAAAAAGCAGAAAAACTATTTCTTTTACGTTACCCGGGATCGTCAAATTTTTAAGCAGTTCAAAATTAAAGCTATTTGCATGTAAATATAAAATTATTAAACCGATTATTATAAGCATTGCGCCTATTTCCATTATAACCGCCATTAAAAAAGCCGCTTTCTTGGTTCCCTTAATATAATGTTTCGTCATAACAAGGAAATAAGAGGATATAGCCATAATTTCCCAGAAAATTATAAATATAAAGCCATTAAAGGAGATAAGGACAAAGTAAACGCTTATCAGCATTATTCCGTATAAAAAAGAAAACAGCGGCGGATTTATCTCGCGTCCTATCTTTTCTATATATTTTATCTGATACAGGGATATATAAAAAAATACCGAAAAAATAAACAGTATAAAAAAATCGCTTAGCGGGTCGAATTTTAATACTATTCTTCCGGCAGGAAAAAATTTTCCGACCTGAAATGTTTGGTTTAAAAGATTCCTGCCTTCCACAAACGAAATTATGGAGTATAAAACCGCCGTAAAGGAAGACGCCATATAAAGAATGTTAGAGAAAGCAAAAAACATTTTAAATTTTTTAAATATCAAATCGAGAAATGAAATAATAACGCCCGATATAGAAAAAATCAAAAATAGATAATAATAATTCATTTTAATTCACCGTTTTTTATTAACAGTAAAACATTCAGTATTTCAAAAGGATTGGGTGGACAGTGAGGCACTACTATTATGTTTTCGTTTCTAAAAATTTCTTTGGTTTCCAAACTGTTTAATAACCCTATATTAAAACCGATTTCTTTAGCTTCCTTAGTCTCGAAAATCCCGCCGAAAAGAGTGCATGAACCTGCCAAAATAATAAATCTCGGTTTCGGGATATTGTCCAGAACATTAAAAAATACCTCTGACATCTGTTCGGTAAAGGTTCCTGTTGCAAGTAAAACATCGGCAAACCTTGGACTCGGGGTAATAAATATGCCGAGCCTGTGCATATTGTAATACGGATTATTTAACGCGTTAATTTCCGATTCACATGCGCCGCAGGAACCGGTATCTATATGCTTGACAAATAAAGATTTTTTAAAGATTTTTTTCTTAATGCCCCCCTCCACTCTCCCCTCCCGCAAGGGAAGGGAAGCGGAGGATAGGAACGCGTCAAAATCTAAATCGGCGGTGTAATTTATAGCCCCGATACCCCCCGAACCTGCAACATCTCTGCAGACATCTATACACAATCCGCAAAAAATACATCTTTCGGTATTTATTCCTTCATATTTATCTTTTGAGCCGCCGCTTTCTTCTTTGAATAAGTTATCCAGTCCGATAGCGTTAGTCGGACATATAATCTCGCATTCCCTGCATTTTTCGGCAGAATCTTTTTGATTTAAGCACCTTTGCGCATCCATTTTTACGGACGCGATAAAACCGTCGTAAAAGTCGTTTTTTTCGGGAAATTTAACCGATTTTATTCCGAATTTTAACCCGCTATATGTCCAGAAAGCCATTATATATAGTCCTTTTCGTACTTTGTTATTTATCTAACGCCGCAACGGAAAAATTATAACTCGTTTCGTTAATGTTAAAATCCATCATCATAGTGTTTTTTGTGCCGCATGCAAACAATTTATAATTATTTTCAAACGGATATTTTATATTTATTTTTTTAAAAATATTCCCGTCAAAGCCTTTTATGTAGCAAAAAATTGCCCCTTCGGACGACTCCGCGTACCCGAAGCCGCGTCCGCGGTCTTCGCCCTTCGAATGCGGGTTTTTCGATTCCTTTAATTTTTCAAGTTCTTTACTCTCGGGCAAATAATCCGCCGTGAAACTAAATCTATTTTTTTTAAGCGCGACCAAGCAGTGTTCGAGTATATTTAGAGACTGTCCGATTTCTTCCATTCTAACCGCATATCTCGAAAAAGCATCCCCGCCTTCAAATACGACGGGGTTTAATTTTATTCCGCCGTATAAAAGATAAGGCCTATTTATCCTTAAGTCTAATGAAATTCCGGCGCTTTTTGCTGCAACTCCGTTGGCACAGAAGCGCTTTGCCGTTTTTAAATCTACTTTTCCCGTTGTCTTTAGCCTGTCTATGTGGGATTTGGTTTCAATATTCTTTTTAATTACCTCCCGCACCTTATTTATGATCGATTTTACGGAATTAAGCATATTTTCGATATCTTCCAGCGATAAATTTTTTCTGAAGACGCCTATCGCGTTAACGCCCATAAGATAACGGGAATTTAAAAATTTTGAGGATAACTGCTTTAATATCTCGGCATAATAAGCGTATAACGCCGAAGGAACTTGAATATAGGTGGATTCGGCTATTTCGGATAAATTTTCTACATGGTTCCTGATTCTTTCAAATTCGGCAAAAAACATGCGCAAAATCTTAATATTAGCGTGAATTTTATCCGTAAGCCCAAAAAAATCTTCAACGCTAAGGCAGTAACTTAGGGATGCGGCAAAAGCATGAAGCCCGGATATTCTCTCTATAAGCAAAATCTGTTCGTGTAAATTCTTTTTTTCCGAAAGAATGTTCTTGACCCCCCTTTTTTTATATCCCGATGTAATTTCTAAATTATGAAGTTCCTCCCCCGACGACAAAAAGTTAAATGAAATAGATTCGGAGACGCCTTTTCTAACCGGACCCCAGATAAACTCGTAATCTCCAAGAAACTTATATTTGCTATGCGGCATAACGGTTTTTAAATATTGTTATTTTAATTTATTTAATTATATGAACTATTCCTATCAACAAACTATGAAGGCTATGCGGAATATAAAATCCTAAAATTATGCATGCAGCAAGCGGCAGCAGCATAGGCACATACGAAAACGGCGAAAAATCGCCTTTTTCCGCGTTAAAATTATCGTCCGCTTTACCAAAAACGATAGAGCCTGTTTTTGACAGCAAGCTCACAAAAGCCGCGATCAAGAAACTTATTAACAAAACGGTTATCCAGTAATAGCCGTTTTTTAAACTCTGAAGTATTATTAAAAATTCGCTTATAAAAATTATAGAAGGCGGAGCGCCGATTAATGCAAGCGCCCCCATAGAGAATAAAAAGGCGGTTTTCGGCATAACATAAAAAGCCCCCTTAATTTTATTAATATCTTTTGTCTTATATTTGTGAAGAAAATTGCCTGAACCAAAAAACATAACCGGCTTTATCAGACTGTGACCCAACATTTGCAAAAGCGCGCCAAAAGTTCCAAATATCCCTCCCAAACCGAACCCTAGGCTAATTATGCTCATATGTTCTATGCTCGAATACGCAAAAAGTCTTTTCGTAGTTTTTTGGTTGATGATTCCCATTACGCCGATAAATAAAGAAAAAAGACCGGTTATAATCATAATAGTTCGCGGAAAATTAAAGCCTAAATTTTCCCCGGCAATATTAAAATACCTCATTATGCCGTACATTGCCGTATTTAAAAGGGATGCCGAAAGCATGCTAGAGATCGGGGAAGGCGCCTCGGAATGAGCATCGGGAAGCCATGTATGCATCGGAGCAAAACCGACCTTAGTGCCTAAGCCTATTACTATTAAAACGAAAGCAAACCGCACTATATCTTTATTAAGATATCCGGCGTTTAAGCTTAAATTAGTCCAATCCATAGATAAAGCAATGTTTCCGCTTCCCTGAATATTCCCAGAAAGATAAAAAAGTATAGTGCCTAAAAGGGCAAGCGAAATTCCAGCGGAAACTATCACTATGTACTTCCATGCGGCTTCTATAGACTTCTCCGTAACCTCCGCGATAACCAAAAAAGCGCTCGTTATCGTCGTAAGTTCAATATCTATAAGATAAATTGCCATATTGTTAATCATGGGGGCAATCAGCATGGTCAACGCAAAAAGATTCAAAAAAAGATAATACCTGAAAAATTCCCCGTCTGTCATCTGTTCGTCTTCTATTGCAAGCCTCATATATGAAATTCCGTACATCGAAGACACAAAATACACTATGCTAACCAGCAGTATTATATAAGAGCCAAATTTATCTATAACGATTGCGCCGTTAAAAATCGAGACGGTTTTCAGACTTATCGAAAAATAAAGAATAACAAACGCGCCGATAAGATCTAAAGAAGACGAAAAAAGACTAATGTATTCGGCAAATCTTTTATTTTTTATAATAAAAGAACTTAAGGATGCAAATAAGGGGATTATCAAAAATGTAATAATGAAAATCTTCATATATTTTACCCGACTAATCTATTTAGCATGGTCGTGGAAAAAGACCCGGTCCGCATCTTCATAAACATCGAAAGAATCAGCATTGCCGCAACGGTAACCAAAATATCGAATAAAACCACCAATTCTACGATTATCGGAAGAGTCGGAACTACGACGACGGATAAAAGGAATATTCCGTTTTCTATAACAAGTAATCCTAATATATGGGTTATCGTCGTAAACCTCGATATAATCATAAAAAAACCTATAAATATAAGACTTAAAGCAATAGACGAGGCATTAATAACTATTTTCGGCGAAAAAGGAGAAATCAACCTGTATATCAAAAAATAGGCAAAAACCGTCAGCAATAGTCCAGAGATAATTGAAAGCGGTATCTTTATAATAAGTTTTACTTCTTCTTTAATACTGAATTTTTTAATCATTTTTAAAAGTATGTAAGGCACTACGATTGTCCTGACAAATAAGGTTAAAAATGCAACAAAGTATAAATCTATATTTTGCGATTCGATTCCTAAAACGAGCGTTAAAATAAATATTAAAAACGATTGAAATCCGTAGGCATGGATATAAAAAGATATCCATCTTGAGCTAAGCATCACAAAAGACGATAAAAGAATCAATGCAACCAAAAGGTCTTCTATGACATAAACATAAAGCGGCATTACATATCCCAGCATCTTTGATTGCTCCAGAATTTTAATATTTAAATAATTTAAAAACCCTTATATTGAAATGTCATTATCGCAAGAACGCTTAAAACGAATGCGGCGGCAAAATATTCCTGATACCTGAAAAACCTTAATCTTGAAATTGCCGTATCTATAACTGCGGCTATAACCCCTACAATTAACATTTTTACGATAAGACTGACTATCGCTATAAAAAGACCGGCAGGACTGTGATTAACGGATAACCCCCATGGAAAAACCAGTACATTCAAAAAAATCACCAAAAGTAAAAATTGTTTCATATACCCCGACCATTTTAAAAGAGCCAAATAAGGACCTGAGTATTCCAAGATTCTTGCCTCCTCAATCATGCTCATCTCTACATGGGTAGAGGCGTTAATAGGCCTTCTGTCCGTATCCGCTAAAAATAAGAGAAAAAATGCGGCTATAATTAAGAAATGGGGCGGACTAAAATAAAGCGGCAGAGACGCGGTTATAGTGTGAAGCATAACATACGGAAGGGTCGATTTTGCTATTAACGCCACGCCGACAAAAACGAGTATAAGGGTAGGCTCCGAAAGAATGGCAAGGAGGGTGGAGCGCGACGAACCCAGCCCCCCGTAACTCGTACCCGCATCAAGAGACGCAATATTTATAAAAAAAGATGAAAGAGAAAAAAGGAACGCCCCTCCAAGCATATCGCCCATAAACCCCAGCGGAAGCGGATAAATAGTTAAAACAGGAATAAGAAGAGTGATAAGCACCATCGAAATAAAAGAAACGAACGGGGCGGACTGAAAAATAAACGAAGCATCCTTCGGTATTAAAATTTCTTTATGGAAAAGTTTGTAAAGGTCGTAGTAAGACTGAAAAACCGAGGGACCGGTCTTCCCTTCTATTATTTCTTCTATTTTTGAGATAAATCCTGCAATAAAAGGAGAACATAGAAGTACGGTTATAACCTGAAAGATTTGAAAGACGGTTGAATTTAAAAAGATGTTCATTATAGGCTAATATCCCTCTCTAACATTACACTTAAAAGTAGCGCGGCAAAATTATTTTAGTAAATAATGTAATGTAGGAGTCATTAGCCTTTTATTTCTTCGGGCGGCAGGTATCGATTTATTTTTTAAACAACTTAAGCAGACCCCATTGCCTAAGCGATTTTTATTAATATTGCCATATAATAGATAAATTGTCAAGAAGAAACAACAGACCTGTTAAGAACATTTAATTTTTATAAAATTATTTTATTTATGTGATAAAAATCATATATTAACGGTTAAAATTTTAGGATAATAAAATTTGGATAAGATTTAACCGATAAATAAAAGGAGAAACAAAAATGGAAAAAAATACTGATTCGATAACTTTGGACGTGACGGCTATAGAACCAAAATATAAACATTCGACTATATTTAAAATATTAGAAGAACTTGAAGGCGGGAAAAGTCTTATAATCGAAAACGACCACGACCCTAAGCCTTTACATTATCAGCTTACCGCGGAAAACGGGGACGCTTTCGGATGGGAATATTTAGAAAACGGACCTGTTAAGTGGGTCGTTAAAATAACTAAAAAAAATTAAAAAGTGTATGGAGAGAAACAAAAATGAAAAGAGATGCGGATGATTTATTTTTAAGGAGCGTCGGCGAAATTGCATCGGAAAGCCCTGAAAAGATAGAGGTATTCAAAAAATACGGCGTCGATTTTTGCTGCGGCGGCAGTAAAACATTAAAAGAGGCATGCGAAGAATCCGGTATAGACGAAAAATTTATCGCCAACGAATTAAACGCCGTTAAGGGACGCGGTCCGGAGAAGGACAAAAATTATGTTTCAAATCAAAGAGCGAACGATTGGAATACAGATTTTTTAATCGATTACATAGTTAATATTCATCACACATTTTTAAGAATTCATCTTCCCGAAGCAACGGAATATGTAGAAAAGATTGCCCATGTTCACGGAGACCGCCATCGGGAACTTATCAGAATAAGGGAACTTTTTATAAAAATGTCGCGGGCTTTAATTATTCATTTAGATAAAGAGGAAAAGGAGCTTTTCCAGCATATAAAAAACCGGGAAACCGACGGGATTATGAGAGAAATAAACGATGCGGAATACGACCACGAATATGTCGGGCATATTCTTAAGGAGATGAATTTTTTAAGTTCCTGCTACTTAAGTCCCGAAGATGCCTGCGCTTCTTACAGGCACGCTTACAAACTGCTAAAGAATATTTCAGACGACATAATGATTCATGTACATTTGGAAAACAATATACTTTTTAAGAAAATATAATATACTCCTGCAGTTGTCAAGAAAAAAATTCAAGACATACAAATTGCCTGAAACAGCAGGGATTATAGGATAAGTTAAATAAAAAGGGCGCGCTGGTTTTTAATGCGCCTCCGCCCAATTTTTACCGATTCCGATATTAATAACCAGCGGAACATTCGTTAAAAGATTCTTATCCGTCATCAAAACGGCTACAATATCTTTGAGTTCGTTCACTAAAGATTCTTTTACCTCAAATATAAGTTCATCATGGACCTGAAGGAGCATTTTTGCACCCTCTTTTAATTCGGGGCTGCTTTGAAGTTTCTTGTGAATATTCACCATCGCAACCTTTATTATATCGGCGGCTGTTCCCTGAATAGGGGCATTTATTGCGGCTCTTTCGGAAAAAGAAGCCAGATTTTTTACTCTGGAATTAATATTTTCCACATAACATTTTCTTCCAAAAGCGGTTCTGACAAATCCGGCAGGTTTTGCCTCTTTAACGGTTATGTCCATATAATCCTTAATGGCGGGGTGATTTTTAAAGTATAAATCTATGTAAAGTTTCGCCTCTTCGGCAGAAATGCCAAGTTCTTTCGACAGCCCGAAGGGGCTCATACCGTAAATTATTCCAAAATTAATTACCTTTGCTTTCCTTCTCATAACAGGGTCAACACCTTCGGGATTAACCTTAAATATTTCGGACGCCGTTTTTGCGTGAATATCTTCGTTGTTTTGGAAGCTTTCAATCAACGCTTCATCTCCCGAAATAGACGCCATAACCCTTAAGTCGATTTGAGAGTAATCCGCCGACAAAAGAAGACAACCGTTTTTTGCAATAAAAGACTGCCTTATTTTAGTTCCTTCAACACCTGTAACGGGGATATTTTGAAGGTTCGGGCTCTGGCTTGCAAGCCTGCCCGTAGAGGTTGTAATCTGAGAAAAAGAGGTATGAACCCTGCCATCTTTGCCTGCTTCCTTTAATAAAACATCCGTAAAAGATGTTTTGAGCTTAACTTTGTTTCTGTAAGATATAAGGCTGTCTATAAATTCCAGATATTGTCTTATTGTCCCGTCTTCACTCTTTTGCAATAAAAATTCAAATCCAGACTTTAATGTTGAAAGAACCTCTATATCGGTGCTGTTTTTCTTTACCCTGTTAAATTTCATTTCGTCAAACATAACCGCGCTAAGTTGTTTGGGCGAATTGACATTGAATTCTTTTCCCGCTATTTTATATAGGACGCTTGCAAGCCTTTTCGATTCTATGTCTAATTCGACCGACAAAGACATAAGTTTATCTTTATCAACCATAATCCCTGCATCTTCCATATCGCTCAAAACTATAGAAAGCGGCATATCGACATTGTAAAACAGATATTTTAAATCCGCATCTTTTTCAATCCCGGCTTCAAAAATTTTATACAGGATATAAACCGAAAAGGCTTCGTCCGCGGTATCTATTCGAACATTTGGATCCTTCGGCAGCCCTAAGTCTATGCCGTTTAAACCCCTTGACTCATTTTCGAATTCTTTTTTTATATCTGTAAAACTATGGGAATGCCTTATCGGATTTAAAAGGTAGGACGCTATTTTTATGTCGAAAAACAAATTATTTAATCCGGCGCCGCTATTTTCCAGAAATCTTTTAATGCCCGTAAGGTCATAACCCGTTTTATAAACGGAATCGTCCTTCAATAAATTTAATACTTGCGGGCGGGCGGCAAGGTCTTTTAAATTAACAATTTCGGTTCCCGTTTCTTTTGAAAATAAATGTATTAACCCCCCGCCGTTATCTCCTTCAAAGTTAAGGTCAGGCAAATCTTTGTTTTTATCGTTAAAGTCTATATAAATTGAAAGAATTTTGTTATCTTTAATATTAATATTGTTAATGTTAATATTGCCGCGGTAATGACCGTCTGAAGAGCCGCTCCCGCCGCTCATGCCCGCTTCCAGCTCCTTTAATAGGGAGTTAAATTCCAATTTTTTAAAAACATCGTAAAGCCCGTTATTGTCTTTTTGCCTCATTGCAAAATCGCCTAATGCATAAAAACCCTTCCCTGCGCAAGTTTCCAAGCTTTTATCGGCCGGTTCTTTTAGTTCAGGTGTAAAACATGCCCCGTCAATATCGATGTCTTTGTAAAATGAGGCAAGCTCCAGACTCTTATACGCTTCTTCTTTATGATTTATAAGCAAATCCTTGAGCTTTTGCTGTTTAATCGCGTTTATATTTTCGTAAATGCCGTCCAAGTTTTTATAGGTCTTTATTAAGCTAAGCGCCGTCTTTTCACCGATACCTTTAATCCCCGGAATATTATCGGAGGCGTCCCCCATTAATGCAAGAACATAAAGGTATTCGTCCGGCTTTATTCCATATTCTTCCTCAAAACCCCGCGCTGTAATAATTTTATTTTTAAGGGCGTCGTATATAAAAACCTGATCCGATAACAGCTGTTTCAAATCTTTATCGCTGCTTACAATACAAGTAGGTATAGATAATTTTTTTGAAAAATTGTTTACGATATATGCAATTAAATCATCCGCTTCGTATCCTTTAAGCCTGAATGTGCTACACCCCAATAAATAAGAAATATCCGTTAAATAATCAACCTGAGACAGCAAGTCTTCGGGCATCCCCTTTCTATTGGCTTTATATTCTTTATAAGATTCTTTTCTTAAACTTTCGTGGGAATCGAAAAGACATGCGCCGTATTTTATGTTTGCCTCTTTGACAAGCTTCATAAGCATTCTTGTATATCCTAACGCGGCGCCGGTGGGAATGCCTTTGGAATTCGTAAGAGGAGGGAGGGCATAATAGGCTCTGTAGAAATAGGAGCTTGAATCTATTAAAAAAAGGGCCGCTTCGATGTTAAGAATCTCTTTGGTTTTAGGGCGGTTTTTCTCTCCCGTTTTTTTTTGAGGCAGGCTATTTTCCATTATTCGCTTATAATTTTTTAACATCTATAACGCGGGTAAAAGCAAATCTATCCCCCAGCCTTTCACCTTCGGGGCTTTTTATAATAAAATATATCTCCACGCCGAATATAAAAATGCCCACCGTGAAAAATAAAAAATATCCGACAAACGGTATGAGGGAAAATAAAAGGGCTAAAGCAAGAAAGGAATTCCTTATAATAGATTCCTTGAATAGGATTTGTTTTTCATCCGGTATCGTTATCACCTTTAAACCTATAATCCTTTTCCCAAGGCTTTGCCCCTCAAAAAACCCGTCCGCAATTAAAATATACAGGATGCCTGCTAAAAAGCCGAAAGGATAAAACGCTTCGCTTAAAAAGCCGAAGATTAATAAGTCGATAGCCTTGGCTATAAACCTGTGAAGGGTGTTTGCTTTCTTATCCATAAATTAATATATTATGCGGTTTATTATATATCCTTAAAATAACCGTTAGAAATTTCTTTTTCCGGCCCAAAATTGCAGGTAGAAAATTATCGTTATTTATTAACAAGCCTTCCTTTTGTCGGCTCATAAATACAATACGGCTCTTCCTCCATATAATCTCCTTTTTCATAATAAGCCCTTGCCCTGCATCCTTCGCATACCTTTTTATATTCGCAAATGCCGCACTTGCCCTTTAAAAGACCGGTATCTCTTAAGTTTAAAAAGACTTCGGAACCGTTCCAGATTTCACTGACGGATTCTTTTGTAATATTCCCCGCTTGAACGGGAAGATAGCCGCATGGCTGAACGATGCCTTTTCTCGATATGAACATAACGCCGCTTCCGGCTAAACAACCCTTTGTAACGGCAGCCATGCCATGAGTTTGAGGGGAAATAGTCATGCCTTCATCCTTTGCCCTTTTATGCATAATCCTAAAAAAATGAGGGGCGCAAGTTGCTTTAAGCTCGATTCTGCCTCTTAGCTCCATAGTCTTATCGTAAAACCATGATAATATGTCTTCGTATTTTTGTTTATCGAGCATTTGGGAATCCGCTATCTGAATGCCGCAGCCGACCGGCACAAGCATAAATACATGAAGAGCCTTTATGTTATTGTTTAAGGCTAAATCCAGTATGTCTTTGACCTCGTCCTCATTGTGCCTTGCAATAGTGGTGTTTATTTGTACTTCTATGCCTTCTTTTTGCAGAATTTTAATGCCGTTAAACGCGCTTTCGAAGGAGCCGGGTATCATTCTGAATGTATCATGGGTTTGGGGGTTTGCCCCGTCCAAACTTATAGAAACCCTTTTGATGCCGCTTTCTTTAATCTGTTCCGCAACCTTTTCGTTCACTAATGTGCCGTTAGTAGCAAGCGCGACGCGAAGACCTTTACCCGCGGCATAGCGGGCAATATCAAAAATATCGTCTCTGTATAGCGGTTCTCCGCCTGTTAAAATAAGGATGGGGCTGCTAAATCCGCACAACTCGTCTATAACGGCAAAACACTTTTCCGCTGAAAGCTCGTCTTCCTGCCTTTCCGTCTGAGCCTCGGCACGGCAATGAATACATTTCAAATTGCATCTTGCGGTAAGCTCCCAAAAGACTAACCTCAGCTCGTTTTTTTTCGGCGACGCCAAACCGCCGCCGCCGTGCATTTGACCCGGATGACCGGCAGGCATCGAAATATTTTTATTTTCCATTATAAATCTCCTCATCCGTCAAATAACAAGCCGGATCCGGCGCCCAAAGATCCCCCTCTTTCGCTTCCGACCTGACCCTGAAGTTGCCGTTGCAAATGTCGAGCCATTTACAGTTTTCGCATCTCCCTTTCACATAAGCCTTTTTATTTTTAAGCTGTTTCATAAGCGGGTTTGATGTATCCGTCCATATCTCGCTAAATTTTCTTTCTTTAACATTGCCGAATGAATAATGCCTCCAAAACTGGTCGGCATAAACCTCGCCGTCCCAGCTGACGCATCCTATGCCAACCCCGGAACTGTTGCCCCCGTTCATTTTGAGGAGGCTCATAACATTTTCCGCTTCTTCCCGTTTGCCCTCTTTTAAAAGTTTTAAATAAATGTACGGTCCGTCGGCATGATTATCGACGGTAAGGACTTCCTTTTGGTTATCCCTCGAATATATCTCTTTTGTAAGTTCTAATATTGTATCGACCGTCTGCCTCGTTTCTTCTAAAGATAAATCCTCGTCTATCAGCTTTGTTCCCCGTCCTGCGTAAACAAGATGATAAAAACAAACCCTCGGGATATTTTCTTCTTCTAAAAGTTTGAAAATACCGGGGATTTCCTGAGCGTTTCTTTTATTTACGGTAAAGCGCAGCCCGACCTTAATTCCTGCCTCTTTGGCATAATTAATACCTTCCAGAGCCTCCCCAAAGGCGCCCTTTTTGCCCCTGAATCTGTCATGAACAGCCTCAAGCCCGTCTAAGCTGATGCCGACATAAGACAGTCCCACTTTCTTTAATTCGGAAGCTAACTCCTTAGTAATAAGGGTTCCGTTGGTAGATATAACCGCCCTCATTCCTTTCGACTTTGCATAAAAGCACAAATCAAGAAAATGCGGGTGCATTAACGGTTCGCCGCCCGAAAAAAGCATAACCGGCGAACCGAATGCAGAGATATCGTCTATAAACGCCTTGCCCTCTTCAAGCGTAAGCTCGTTGTTATACTGAAGATTTTTAGATTGGGAGTAACAGTGAATGCAATTTAAATTGCAGGTCCTTGTCATATTCCATACTATTACAGGCTTTTTATCCTCGGAAAATTGTAAAAGGTGGGAAGGCAGCTTGCTCGACATGCGCCCGTAACGAAGGGCGTCGGAAGCGTGAACCCCGCCGCAATAAAGTTTCGATATTCCTATCATTTTTATATTAACTCCTTGATTTTATTCTTATTAATATCCTTAATCCAGCATTAAATCTTGTTTTTTCGATAAAAACCGACTATTCCGTCAACTAACGAATCTATGTTGACATCTTTGGATATTATATCAGATTTAATACCAAACCCCAACGCATATTTAGCCGTCTTTTCCCCAATGCTCGCAAATTTGACCCCCGAACCTATAATCCTCTTCAAAAGCCCTTTTTGAATGCCTTCGGCTAAGTTGACAAAATTTTCGACGGTTGAATAACTCGTAAAAGTCACAACGAAAGAACTTAAGCCCTGGTTATCGGGGAGGCCTATGTTTTTATGTACCCTTTTTGCGCCGTTGCCTTTTGCCGTGATTAAGGAGCTAAAAATTTCGTACATCTCTTCTTTCGATTTTTCTGGTATAACGGTTTCATAAACGGGCAAATTGTATAAAATAGCGCCTTTCGATATAAGAAATTCCGGAAGTTCGGCGTTTATTTTCAAAGCCTGAGGAAAAAGAATTTTTTTGCCTTTAAGTTCAGTATCTTTAATAATATTTATTATGCCCGTCTGGGAAAATTCGGCCGGGATAATATCCGGAACTATGCCGTATTTTTTTAATTCCAATGACGTGACTTTGCCTACGGAAATTATTTTTTTGCCGAAAAGCGACCTTGCATCCAACCCTTTCAAAAAAAACTCGTCAAAAAACCCCGAAACCCCGTTGACGCTTGTAAAAATGATATAATCGTAATCTTTAATATTTTTTATTGCCTCATAAATCTTAGCCTTATCTATATTACTTCCGCCTTTAACCGCCTTTATAAGCGGCAGGTTTATTACGAAAGCGCCAAGCCTTTTAAGCCTGCGCGTTAGCGTGCCTGCCTGTCCCTCAGCCCTCGTAACCACTGCTTTTAAACCGCTTAGCGGTCTTCTTTCAAACCAGTTCAGTATGTCTCTAAGTTTAACGACATTCCCGACAATAAGTATAAGCGGACTTTTTAAACCGTGCCTGTCAGCTTCGTCTTTAATCGTAGCCAATGTTCCGGCCGCCGCCTTTTGATTTAAAGTAGTCCCTTCTTGAATCACGGCGCAAGGGGTATCTTTATCTTTTCCCGAAGAAATTATATTTTTAGCGATAGAATCCAGATTTTTATGCCCCATTAAAATTACTATCGTGTCCGCGCCGGCCAGCTTGTCCCAATTTATTGTGCTTTTTGCCTTATGTTCTCCTTCGTGTCCCGTCACAATTGCAACGGTAGAGGCGTAATCCCTGTGTGTCAAAGGAATGCCCGCATAAGCCGGAACGGCAAAAGACGAGGAAATGCCGGGTATTATTTCAAAGGGGATTGCGTCTTTAAAAAGTCTTTCGGCCTCTTCCCCGCCCCTTCCGAATAAATAAGGGTCTCCCCCTTTAAGCCTGACGACAACCTTATTTTCTTTGGCTTTTTCTGCCAAAAGTTCATTAATAGAATATTGCGGAAGGCTGTGATTTGACGATCTTTTACCCGCATAGATTATCTCGCACCCATCTTTTGCGTAGGATAAAATCTCTTCCGAAATTAAACTGTCATATACGATAACATCCGCCTCCTGCAAAACCGTTTTGGCTTTGAGGGTCAAAAGCTCCGGGTCTCCGGGTCCGGCGCCGGTAAGATAAACAATTCCTGTTTTTGAATTGCCATAACCTTTATCGTCGTTTTTAGCCATTTACTTTTAAATCCTCTTTTTGTTATTACGAAAATTATGCAGGAATCTACACATTGTTTTTTTCCAGTATCTCAAGACCGCCTTTATCTATAAGGCTTAAGGCTAAACTTTTCCCGACATTCTCATAATCCATTTTTTTACCGGTAACCCCATCCTCTAAATATTCCCCGTAAGTATTAGAGACAAAGCCTTTTATATGTATATCGTTACCCTCGATATAAGAATAAGCCCCGACGGGAGATGCGCATCCGCAGTTTAACCCTTTAATGCATGCCCTTTCGGCAAAAACCGAAAACTTTGTGTCTTCATCGTTCAATGGTTTAATTATTTCGCCTATATCAGCTCTGGCGCCTTTATATTCTATTACTATGGCTCCCTGCCCGCACTGGGGAATAAATGTAAGGGGGTCTAAATAAACATCTATATTGGAAGAAAGATTAAGCCTTATAAGTCCGCTTGACGATAGGATGATAGCATCGAAAAATCCGTCTCTTAATTTTCCTAATCTCGTATCGATATTGCCCCTTAAGGGTTCAAATATTATGTCATCCCTTAAGCGGGCAAACAAAACTCTTCTCCTCAGGCTTGAGGTTCCGACTATCGCGTGATTTTTCAACAAAGATACAAAATTTACGGAATTAAGTCCCTTATCGGATTCAGGTTTATCCTTTAAAATAACGCAATCTCTCGGGTCATCCCTTTTTAGCACCGCTCCCAGCGTCAACTCTTCCGGTATTACCTGCGGAACATCTTTCAAACTGTGTACGGCAATGTCGATATCTTCATTAAAAAGGGCCTCTTCTATTTCTTTTACAAATAGTCCTTTGCCGCCAAAATTGCTAAGCGACGCAGCCAAAATCTTATCCCCCGAGGTCTTAATAGTTTTTATTTCGATATCTATTTTTTTATTTTGATCACCGAAAAGCTGTTTTATTTTATCCTTGACGAGATTAGCCTGGTATAACGCAAGCAAGCTTGCGCGCGTTCCTATTTTTAGTCTCAAAACTTACCTTTTATTTTTATTAAATTATGTGAACTACCCAAAATTGCGGGTAGAAAATTATTTTATTAGCTTTATCTTTGACAAATTATTTTTATCGCCGGACCCTTTTTCACATTCCTTATTTATTATATTATCGTTGTTTCTCTTATGCCCGTTTTCCTTGTCTGTGCCTAAATCAAGATTAAAAAGGGTTTTTAAAGTCTCTAACATATTCGCTTCGCTTGAATCTACAGCGGCTTTTTTAATAAGGGTTATCGGTTCATGAAGGATTTTATTCGTGAGTGAATTGATAATTAAGTCCTTTTCTTTTTTTTCGCCGATATATTTCGATAACTCTATCTCTAATATGTCTTTTACCTTATTTCTAAGTAAAACTATGACCGGCACGGCATTTAACGAATTCTTCCACTCCATAAACTCCTTTGCATTTATTTCTACAAGTTCGCTCGCGGTCCCAGCCTCTTTTTTTCTTATTTCTAAGTTGCCCTCAATCATTTTTCCGATATCGTCAATGTCGTACAGATATACATTGGAAATCTTGTTAATTTCAGGGTCGATATTCCTTGGAACGGAAATATCGATTAAAAATAGCGGCCTTTGTTTGCGAAGTTTTATAACGGGCATAATATCATCATACCTTAGCACATACCCTTCCGAACCAGTCGAGCATAAAACGATATCGGTGTGGGGCAGTAATTTATAATACTCCGAAAAATCAATCACATCTATACAGTTTTTTTCATTCACCCCAAATGACTCTTCTACAAAATGGCAGGCTTTTTCTTTTGTCCTGTTCGCTATATAAATATTATGAACTCCGTTTTTTATAAAGTGCTTGGCGGTAAGCTTGCCCATTTCGCCTGTTCCCAAAAGCAATATCTTCTTATCGCCCAAGCTGTTAAAAATCTTTTTTGAAAGTTCTACCGCCGCATAACTTATAGATACGGGAGAGGATGCTATCTTTGTTTCGGTTCTAACCCGTTTTGCGCAATAAAAAGCCTTATGAAACAGCTTATTTAAAACTTGGCCGTTCATTCGAAATTCGCATGATTCGTTATATGCATCTTTAATCTGTCCCAGTATTTGCGGTTCCCCTATTACCATAGAATCTAAACTTGAGGCTACGCTAAAAAGGTGTTTAGCAGCTTCAAAGTTAAGATACATATAAAAAAGATTATCCGCGCCTTTTTTCGCAAAAAAATACCCCGATATATAATCTTTTATAAAATGGGCTTCTTTTCCAACCGCCCATGGGGATAAATCCATTATAAATTCAGACCTGTTACAGGTGGTAAGTATCGCCAGCTCTTTAATTAACGGTCTATCGCCTTCATCTTTCAAATTAAGCAGTTTTTTTGCGAATTCTTGCCTTAATTCAGGGGTTAGAATCTTCTTGGAAACTATCTCCCTATCGCCGATATCTGCAGATTTATGGCTTAAGCCTATAATTAAAATATCCATATATTTAATATATAAACCCTATTTAAAACCATGAAATTCGGGAAATAAATAAAAAGAAAAACTTAAACTGGAAATAATCAATAAAAATCCGACTATGCTAAAAACCGCAGCCTTTTTCCCCCTGAGTCCTTTTGCAACCCTTTCATGCAGCAGCACGGCATAAATAAGCCATGTCGCTAAAGATATAATTTCGATTGGTTTTACAATCATAAAAGATTTAAATAAAGAATTAGACAAATATATTCCCATAGCAATACCGATGGTAATTAAAGGGAAGCCTATTTTTAAGCACTGGTAATTCATGCTGTCCAATAACTCCAAATTATAACCCTTGCCCTGATAAAAAACCTCATCGAACGGATGATTTTTTTTATCGAATAATTTTAAGTTTTTCTTAATCTTAATCCTTCTTTCTTGAAAAATATATATTAAAGAGATTATAAAAGCAAGAGCAAATAGTGAATCCCCGATTAATATAAGAATTATATGGGTTAAAAGGATAGCCTGATCGAAGTTTGAAAAAATTGATTTAATGTTAATATAAACATGGGGAGCAAAAAATCCTAGTAATAAATTTATTGCAACAATGGGGGTTATGTATATCAGGATATATTTTGCTTTGTAAAAGAGATTAAACAAAACAACCACAATCATAATAATCCATGCATTAAAGAAAACAATCCAATCTACCGACATCATGCCTTTAAATCCGCGAAGGTTCAGCCATATAAAAAAAATTAAACTTTGAATGATAAATCCCGAATAAATTAACGATATAAAAACCTGATAAAACCTTTTTTTTCTTAATAGAAGAAACATATAAGAAAAAACATAAATAAAAAACGGGATTAGATATAGTTCTCCTGCGGTCATAAATATCATACTTGGACTCTCTGTATAAAATTACTTATAAAAAGGCTAATTTCAGAATATTTTTTATCTTTGACGAGTTCAAAAAGGTCGGAATCGACTAATTCTTCAAAAAGTTTTTGATTTTTGCCCTGGGGCCATTTTTTCATCTTGATTTCATGCCTTATTAAGCCGAGAATTTTAACATAGGTATCGTATTCGCTGCCATAAACCTTTTCCAGATCCTCTTTTATCTTTTTAGCAAGCCTTGGACTTAATCCGCCGGTAAAAATAGCTATATCGAATTCCCCCCTTGAAACAAGGGCGGGCAGGGTAAATGTGCAAAATTCCGGCTTATCGGCAATATTTATCAAAATATTTTTTTTTACGCATCTTTTGAACAGCCCTTCTTCTATTTTTATACTTTTTTTGCCGGGAGAAATTGCGCAAAATACGGCAAACGCTCCTTTTTCATCCCCTGCTTTATAAGTTCTGCCAACCCATCGAACCTTGGATTGTTTAACAAATCCGGCGATTTCAGGGGAAATTTCCGGCGAAACTACGGTTATATCGGCGCCCCTTTCCGCAAGCCTTTCCGCCTTTCTTGTCGCAACCGTACCGCCGCCGACGACAAGAACCTTTTTATTATAAATGTTTAGATTAACGGGATAATATTTCATATAATCCTTCTATTCACTCCCCAAAAACAAGGGCTGAAAATGTACATATATCGGCGCCGTTTTTATAAGCATCGGGCGAAAGCCCCGCCTTCATCGAAACAGCTTCTAAGAAACCTTCTCTATCCATATTGCATTCGGTAGCAACCTGCGGGAGCAAAACCCCATGGCACGGCCCCTTTATAAGATACAAGCCATGCCTGCCTATTTCTATATTATCGAGATTATCTATCCTTTCAAGCGGGGATAAAACCGATATTTCTATCTTTATTTTTTGAAGTTCCGGGTTGTTTAAAGGCATAAATCTCGGGTCGCCGAAAGCCGCCTCTTTTGCCATTTTATAAACATTTTTATAAATCGGAATATTAGAAATAAAATTGCCGATACATCCCCTTAACTGCTCTCCCCCCGTCTTTAATGTGACAAAAACGCCGGCATTTATTTTAAGGTTATCCGTGAGTTCGGATAATAGTTCCTGCGAGTTAAGAAATTCATCCTTACTTTTATTAAGTGTATCTTCAATAGATTTTCTGGCTGTTTTTACCAAAAGGGCCTTTTCCTTTTCCGTTAAATCAAAATTTTTCATATTATATGCACCCTCCCCTAACCCCTCCCGTTAAGGGAGTGGAATAACTTTACCATTGAATAAGCTTTTTTTCCGCCTTTCTTATTTTTAATTTTAAATATTTTCGATTTTATATGACCACTCGATAAGGGCGGCATTTTTTAACATAGCCCAGACGCTGCAATATTTGTCTTTCGATAATTCGATTGCTCTTTTTACCGCCTGCTCGTCGATATTTTTACCTTTAATTTCATAGATTATAGAAATCTTGGTAAATACGCGGGGGTGGGTTTCCGCCCTTTCCCCCGTAACGTTAACCCTGTAATCCGTTATATTCTGCCTTTTTTTCTTTAATATGGAAACTATATCCATAGAACTGCATCCGGCAAGTCCGGCGAGAATTAAGTCCGTAGGCTTTATACCCTCGTCGTTTCCTCCGGCCTCTTTTGAAGTATCGAGTAAAACAGAGTAGCCGTTGCCGTTATCCGAATATGCTTTGAACTGTAAATCTTGAAGGTATTCTAATTTAATCCCCATAATCAGGCTCCTTTGTCATTTACATTTATTATAAATTATAAATTTAAATAAACTCATTTTTTATATCCCTTTCCAAAAGTTTCACTATCGCGTCCGCAGGTTTAAGCCCTTCATAAAGCACGGAATAAACAACATCCGTTATCGGCATATAAATATTTTTCTCCTTAGCTATTATGTGGACGGACTTTGTCGTGGCTATGCCCTCCGCAACCATTTTCATATCTTTTAAGATAGAATCTAAGCTTTCACCCTTTCCTATCCTTACCCCGACAGATCTGTTCCGGCTTAAATCCGATGTCGATGTGAGTATTAAATCGCCTAAGCCGGACAAACCGGTAAATGTGATCTTATCTGCGCCCAAAGCCTCGCCGAATCTCGTCATTTCGATTATCCCTCTCGTTAAAAGCGCCGCTCTGGCATTATTGCCCAAACCAAGCCCGCCTGCAATACCGGCTGCCAGCGCAACAATATTTTTAAGGCTCCCGCCCAGTTCAACCCCTATAACATCGTCTAAGGTGTATATTCTAAAGTTTACTATATTTTTAAAGAAATTTTTTAGTTCGTCTAAAATTTTTTTATTAAAAGACGCGACGCATACGGCCGTGGGAAGATGCTTAGATACTTCGACCGCAAAACTTGGGCCGCTTAAAACCGCATATCTTTCGAGCATTAAATTCCCGAGGGTTCTTGAAAAAACTTTGTGCGGCAGTTCCATAGACTTATCGCCTAAACCTTTTGCCGTATTTATGAAAATATAACCTCGAAGGTTAAACTTGCCGCTATATGTCTTTATATCCAATAAAGTCTCCTGCAACGCATTAGAAGGCACGGCAAGAAATATAATATGACAGTTCTTAAAAATAGTTTCATAATCGTCTGTTATTATTATATTCTCGCTAAGCGGCACCCCTTTAAGATAACAATCGTTTTGCCTCTCCCTATTTAATTTTTCGGCAAATTCTTTGCTTCTGGCTTTTAAATAAACATGCTGCGTAAATTTTGAAAAATTGACGGCAAGGGCTGTTCCAAAACTTCCTGAACCTATTATGCCTATGGGTTTAGCTTTTTGCATATTTAATTTGTTTATACCCGCGTTGTTTTATTTTTGTTCTATTCTTTTAAATCGCCGGAAGCGATTAAGGCGCTCACGACTCTTTCGTTTTCATCAAGATTAATCAGCTTCACGCCCATAGTGTTTCTTCCGATGCTTCTTAAATTGGACGCATTTATCCTTATAATCTTTCCGTTGGAGGTTATTATTATTATGTCGTTGTCTCCCGACGCTTTTAGGACGGAAACGACAAAGCCGTTTCTTTGCCCCGTTTTTATGGCTATTATTCCCTTTCCGCCTTTATTTTGTTTTCTAAACTCCGTCATTTTCGTCTTTTTCCCGTAACCCTTTTCCGTAAAGGCTATAAGGTAATCCTCCTCCGAGGAAAGCAAATCCATAGAAACACTATGGGCGTGAAG
>JAKBNN010000045.1 GCA_021831025.1 bacterium
TCCGATCTGGGGAAACCGGAAAGTTGCTCTCAGTTTTTAAAGAAGACTCTTTAATAACGCCCTCTTTTGATTTTCGTGGGGACAATTGTTTTCCCACAAATAATCCTAATGCGAATACTATAAATAGGATTACTAAAAATACGGCAGCCGCTGAAAGTTTATCTTTTTTCAAATCAGTTTACTCTATAATTTTTATTATCGTTTATAAGATATAATAAATCTTCAAAACCTGTTATTGTTAATGTAATATCCCTGCTAAAATCGGAACAATTAAAAATCTCTATCCCTGAAATACTATATTTTTTATTACAAACGCCCCTCCATGCACATACCGCGCAAAGAACCACATTCTCATCCATAATATTTTGACCTCTCTCGTTTTTATTTATTATAAAACTAAAAAATATATAAATCAATTAGCAATTAATTTTTGCAATTAATTTTTTATATTATTATATCATATAATTAACATAACTAAAAAAATAAAAGTATACAAAAATCTTAAATTATTTATTTTATGGCGTCTAATATGTTAAAATAACCAAAAATTAATTAATAAAGAAATAATATTAAATAAGAGGGCTTGATTGACTACGGAACTTATAATAAACAAAGATGAATACGAAACACGCGTCGCGCTGATAGAGGGCGGTCAATTATCCGAAATTTTTATCGAAAGAAAGTCGGATTCTCCAAAACATGGAAACATATATAAAGGAAAGGTAATGCAGATTCTTCCCGGCATTCAGGCATCTTTTATAGATATAGGCTGGGAAAAATCCGCATTTTTATATGCCGGCGATTTTTATGAAATAGATGCAATTGATTACGATTTTTTTGAGCCCGGCGCGGAAGAACCGCTGTTTAACGAACTTAATAATGACAACGAGATTAATATCGATACGCCGGCACATAAAAGAATTAAGAAAAAGAGGAAAGGCTTGCCTAATATAGACCAACTTTTGAAAAAGAATCAAGAAATTCTTGTTCAAATCGCCAAAGAACCCGTTAAAACAAAAGGCGCCCGCGTTACAAGCCACATATCCCTTCCCGGAAGATTTCTGGTATATATGCCGACATCTCCTTCGGTTGGAATTTCAAGAAAAATTAGAAGCGATGAAGAGAAAAAAAGACTTAAAAATATTGTTTTAAAATACAGAAACGAGGGCACCGGATTTATAATAAGAACTGCTGCCGAAAATGCCTCCGAAATCGACATCGAAAAAGACATAAAATTTCTTACCGCCTTATGGAATAATATTTATAGGGACCAGCTCAAAGCAAAAGCTCCCAAACTTATATTTCAAGATATAAGCATATCCTTAAGAGCGCTGAGAGATTTATTAAATAAAACAATAAACAAAATTATTGTGGACGACAGGAAAGAATACGAGAAAATAGTGGAATTTTTAACGATTCAATCGCCCGAATATACAAATATAGTCGAGTTTTATGCCAACCCCTTACCGATATTCGAACATTTCAATATCGAGAAAGAAATAGCGAAAGCATTAAACAAAAAGGTATGGCTCAAATCCGGCGGCTATATAGTAATCGATTATGCGGAAGCCCTTACGGCAATAGATGTAAATACGGGCAAATATGTGGGCAAAAAAAACTTTGAAGATACGATATTAAAAACAAATCTGGAAGCCGCAAAGGAAATAGCATATCAATTAAAGCTAAGGAATATAGGCGGTATTATCGTAATAGATTTTATCGATATGGCAAAGGAGAATCACAAAGAAAAAGTATATCACGCCTTAGAAAATTCTCTTAAAAATGACAGGGTCAAAACCACTATTAACAAGATAACGGAACTTGGATTGGTAGAGATGACAAGAAAAAGAACGGGGAATAGTCTTACCAGCGCGTTTCTGGAGCAATGCCCGATGTGCGAAGGTCTCGGCATGATAAAATCGCCTCAAACCATTTGTTTTGAAATATTCAGGAGTATACCTGCATACGCAAAAAAGACAAAGTCAAAAAAAATTACGATAACGGTGCATTCCCATATAATGAATAAACTGTACGAATATGAAAAAGAATTTAAAGAATTAGAAGCGGTAATTAACAAAAAGATAACGATTAAAATGCAGGATAGTTTTTATCCCGAATACTTCGAAATTTCATAAATTGCAGGATATTCTCATTTATTTTTTTTATTAGAATCTTTCTTTTTTTTATGAATAAATTTAAACACTATTTCTCCTTTCTTAATCATGTTCAGCTTTTCCCTTGCCAAATTTGCGATATATTGCCTGTTATGGATTAATTCGTATATTTGTTTGTCCATTTTATAATTACTTTTTTTAATTAAAGTAATTTCCTGTTTCAACTTTTGTTCTTCCGCCCTTAATCTGTACACTTTTACTATTCCCTGAAGGCTGTATATCACGAATAACGCCAGTAAAAACGCAAAAATAGAACCGGCTATTAATATTGCGTTAAGACTTTTTCCCTTGCTTGATTTCATATTTAAAATATTTCCTTATCCTTAGCGGCGCGCAGAATTCCCCGCACATACTGCATCCTGCGGTATCATCCTGATTTTTTAATTTAAATAATTTTCTGGCATATTCGGGGTCTATGGAATACTTAAACTGCTTTTCCCAGTCAATGTCCCTGCGAGCCTTCGATATATTCAAATCATCCCCGTTTTTTTTAAGTTTTATCATGTCCCCGATATGAGCCGCAATCTTAGCCGCTTTAACCCCTATTTCGACATCTTCCCCTGACGGCAAACCTAAATGTTCAGAGGGGGTAACATAGCAAAGAAAATCCGCTCCGTAAGATGAGGATAATGCCCCGCCTATCGCGGAAGAAATATGGTCATAGCCGGCGGCAACATCGGTAACAAGCGGACCAAGAACATAAAACGGCGCTTCGTTCGACATCCTTTTTTGAATCTTGACATTGGCTTCTATCTCGTCGATTGGAATATGCCCGGGGCCTTCTACTATAACTTGAACGCCGTAGTCCCTTGCTATATCGCAAAGTTCGCAATTGATAATAAGTTCCTGCATATACGCCCTGTCGAAAGAATCGTGCGTCGAACCCGCCCTTAAACCGTTTCCCAGACTCAAAACGGTATCATATTTTTTTAATATCTTTAAAACATCTTCAAATCTTTCATATAAGGGGTTTTCCTTATTGTTTTCTATCATCCATGCAACTAAATATGCCCCTCCTTTTGAAACAAGACCCGCATATCTGTATGATTGTTTTTTTAATCTCTCGAGAGATATTAAATTTAAACCGGAGTGAATAGCCATAAAAGAAACACCGCTTTCACACTGTTTTTCTATAACATCGAAGACTAAATTTTCGGGCATTTTTACCGGATTTTTATATCTGTCTATAGCTTCCCTAAATGCCTGATAAAGAGGAACCGTCCCGACGGGCAAAGAGGTGTTATTCAAAACCTCTTTGCGTATAAAATCTAAATCTCCTCCGACGCTCAACTCCATTAGCGTATCGGCTCCGCCATCTTCGGCAATTTTAGCCTTTCTAACTTCTTCTTTTATATCGATATGATTTGTAGAAGTCCCAATGCTTGCATTGATTTTTGTGGTCAAGCCCCTGCCTATCCCGACAAATTTATCTTTATTTTTATTGTGTAAAATAACCGCCTTGCCGTTTGAAATATTTTCAATTAAATGTTCTTTTGCAATGCTTTCCTTATTAAATGCATAATCCATTGCCGCCGTCCAGATACCCCGAGTAGCGGATTCTTTTTCCGTCATATTCGCCATAAAGTTATTAATTATCATTTTTAATTTTTGATTTTGAATTAAAATCAGATTATTTATTTTATTATTGCGTTAATCTTAGTTTTATATCATTTTAGCATTATCTATTATATTTTTTGCGATTAGCTTGTTCGAGAAAAAAGACAAATGGACATAACTGCCTATTGCGTTTAAAACATTATAGCCATCTTTTTTTAAAACATCTGGGGAAGCCAAACTCTCGCATTCGAAAATGTTTTTAAAAGCCGACGGATTTTCTCCAGCGGAAGATGCCCGTCCGTGATTGCCGTAACTATATTGATTATACCCCTCATCGTTTTGATCGCCTGTTATAATTTTAGAATAATGAAACTCATGTCCGTTTACCCTTAATCCCGCATCTCCCATAAATGATTTTTCTTTAAGGCAAACATTTCTATAACCCAAGGAAAGCCTCGTATTATCCATAGTCACGCCAAACGGAAGTATTCCCAATAAATCCCAATTTTTACTTTTATAGGTAAGACTTTTGGACAAATACATGAGTCCCCCGCATTCCGCATATATTATACCATTATTTTCAAAAAATTTATAAATTTCATTCATTATGCCCCGATTTTCCGCAAGATTTTTTGCGTAAATTTCAGGATAACCGCCGCCTATATAAATTGCTCCGATGCCTTTTGGCATAGTTTTATCCGATAGCGGACTGAAAAAAGTAATTTCCGCTCCAAAATTCTTTAAAATTTCGAAATTAAAATTATAATAAAAAAAGAATGCCTTATCATAGGCAACGGCAATTTTTACCTTTTTATTATTTTTTTTCTTTACTAATAAGCCGCTGCCGCTTTCAGTCTTAAATTGCGTATTTTTTATCCGCTTTGCATAATTAAAGAACAAATCATTAAAGCCTTTCGACCCTTTCTTAAGGGTTCTTATCATTAAATCTATATCTATATTGCGGAAAACTTCATTTTTTATATTACTTATAATTTTTTCGAATCCCCCTATTGCCCCTTCCGAATTTTGCGTAATCGGAGCTATAAGGCCAAGGTGCCTTTCTTTAACCTTAAAAGTTTCTTCGTCATTTAAAACATAGCCAAAAACCTCGATACCTTTAATATTTTTTTTAATCTCGTTAAATATAATTTCATAATGTCTTGCCGAAGAAATATTATTTAAAATAACCCCGCAAACATTAACCCCTTTTTTATATTTCTTAAGGCCGTAAATAAGGGAAGCCATGGTAGATGAAATTCGTTTAGAATCCATTACCAAAACTACTGGAAATTTAAATTTTTTTGCAACCCTGTAAGAATTTCCGTCGTATAAGCCCATAGCGCCTTCCACGATAAAGGCTTTTTTTTCGTTTAAATCACGCACGCATCCGGCTTCACCGTCAAAAACCCATGAATTTAAAAACTTAACCGGTATCAAAAATGGGTCAAGATTTTTGACTTCGGTTTTCACGGCCTTCGATATTACTATCGGATCCAGAAAATCGGGACCCGTTTTAAAAACTTCTATTCCGTAACCCAGCTCTTTTAATTTATTTGAAAAAGCCATGGTTATCATCGATTTTCCCGAAGAAGACCTGTCCGACGCAAAAAATACCGAAAACATAAGAATGCAAGTTTAATAAATCTATCTAAAGTTATTAATATCTATTAATATTTATATAATGCCGATTTAAGACAGGATTTTATAAAATCCGTGCAGCGCAATCATATAAACGGCTTCAGACACCTTGACGCTGAAACCGAGCATGTCGCCGTTGACTCCGCCAAATTTTTTAGCAAAATAAAACGCCGCGGCCAGAACAAAAAGGGTTGAAATCAGCGCCGAAAAAATGCCTGCCAGTTTTAAAAATATATAAACTATTATAATCGTAAAAACGGAGGCGGCAATAAATGTCGAAAGTTTTGTTCCTTCCGTAAAGATAGTTCCTATTCCCTTAAAGTCCTCGGGCGTATTTGAAAAGTAAGACAATAGGACTATGGAATACCTGCCTATAACGGGAAATGTCAATAATGATAAATAAATAAACCCTGAATTTATTCCGTTAACCGCAAGCCACATAATCAATATATAAAAGATAACCGCGATGATTCCCGAAGTCCCTGCGTTGACATCTTTCATTGCATTATAAAACCGTGTTCTGTCGCCGCTTTTTAGGTAAGCAAAAAGTCCGTCCACGGTATCGGACAGTCCGTCGAAGTGAAGGCCGCCCGTTAAAATAAAAAGAAACAGGATAGACATCAAAACGGAAGCCGGCGCCGCCGAAAACCTATTAAAAATATAAAATACGAGGGCTAAAATTGCCCCGATAAGAAGCCCGGCCAGAGGAAAATATTTTATGGATGCCGTCAGCTTAATTATTGCCGAATTATCGCCCTCACCGCCATTAGCCTTATCTTTTCTTCTTAGTCTGAATATTGTTAAAAAGCTCACGGCTTCCAATAAATTACCCACGATAAACGCCTGCTTTATTCGCCCATTAGCCATTATTATCCCTAACCAGTTTATTTTTGAGGTTCTGTTATCTTCCGTTATTAATATTAATTATTTATTAAGCTTTGACGCAAAGACATTTGCCTCGTCGAATGTCAGCATATTGTTATACATGTTAATAGCCGTTTCGATTATATTCATCGCTATAACTGCACCCGTTCCCTCTCCCAGACGCATAGACAAATCCAGAACCGGTTTTTTACCTTTCATAAGGTTAACGGCGGTTTTATGCCCCCTTTCTTTCGATAAATGACCTAAAAACATGTAATCCAAAACATCGGGGTTAAGATTTATTGCTATTAGCGCGCCCGCGGTAGAAATAAAACCATCGACGACAACCGGAATCCTGTTGACCGAGCATCCCAATATAAAACCTGCTATTGCGCCGATTTCAAATCCTCCGACCCCCGCTAAAACATCTATCGGGTCTCCGCCGTTTTGTATATTTGATTTAATTGCTTTTTCGATAATAGCGGCTTTTTTGCTTATTATGCTTGGACTTACGCCTGTTCCGCGGCCGCAAACAAGCGCGGGTGATTTTTTTGAATAAAAACAAGTAATCGCGGAAGACGGGGTTGTATTGCCTATACCCATATCGCCGGTTGCGCAAAAATCAGCCCCTTTTTCCTTGACGATATTGGATATTTCTATTCCTTTAAGAATTGACTTTAAAGCATCGTCATATGTCATGGCTTTAGATTTAAATATATTATTTGTTCCTGCCTTAATCTTTCCGTTTATAAAATTGCCCCCTGCAGGCACTGCCAAGTTAGCGTTGATTCCGACATCTACGACCAGAACATTAGCGTTTACGGAATTTGCTATCGCGTTTATGGCCGCGCCTCCGCTTAAAAAATTTATAACCATTTGAGCCGTAACATCCTGTTTAAACAGGCTAACCCCTTCATCCACGACGCCATGGTCGCCCGCAAATACGCAGACAAACTTATTTTTTAGATACGGCCTTTCTTCTTCCGTAATGGCGACGATATCTTTGGCAAACTCCTCCAATCTGCCGAGGCTTCCCTTTGGCTTTATAAGCCTGTTAAGCCTATATTCCGCAATTTTATAAAACCTTTTTTTATCCACCGGCTTTATTGAATTAACTAATGAAAAAAGATAATCCTTTTTTTTATTCATATAAAAACTTTAAAAAATTAAAAATCATTATCGTTATATTAATTTTGATTCTATTAATTTTATTATAGATTATGATAAAAAGATAGATATAAAATTGGGTGCTTTTACTAAATCCGTCAGGTTTTTATTTCAATAATACTGGATTTCCCGCAATAATACAGAAGGCTTTGTCCGATAAGGCGGAAAGCTCCTGTTCCATCAACCCGTTCAATTCGATAAACTTTCTAAGATAAACATCCGCCGGTACCATATTGAAACCAAGCGAATCGGCTACGGTTATAATGGAGCATTTAATTTCCTTGAGGTATTTTGAAAGATTTAAAACGGCTCCCTGCGCAAAATCAAAATCGGATATATTTTTAAAGATGGAAGATAGCCACAATGTTAAAGAATCAATGAGAATTATTCCATTTTTATTTTTAAAAGATTTATAAACGGCATCTATCGCGGCCCGCAAATCCGCAAAATTTTCATGAACAATAAAAATATCCGACCTTTTTTCTTTATGTCTTTTTATTTTAAGAAGCATTTCGCTATCCAAATTTTCAATTTTTGCGGTTGCGATAAAATGGAGCGGATTATAATCCCGCCCGGCGGGGGCTAAATCGGGACTGGAGCCCAAACCGCCGCCGAAAAATATTTTATAAATCAATAAGGCTTGTTCTTCGGCATATTTTGATTTACCGGAAGATATGCCGCCGGTTATAAAAATTTTGGGTGGATTTTCCATTTAGATATTACATTATATTATAATGGAAAGACCAAAGGTAGAATCATGTAAACCTTTAAATTAATAT
>JAKBNN010000076.1 GCA_021831025.1 bacterium
TATTATACCGTCATTCCGGGAGATACGCTTATGGGAATCGCTTCCAAATATGGAATATCCCTCGTAACATTAGAGCGGTATAACGGGCTTAATAACTATTCCGTCCTCAGTGTGGGAGAAAGAATTACTATTCCGGGCATAAACGTAAAGACGGCGGTCTATAGGAACATAACAAATAATGTTTATTATACCGTCATTCCGGGAGATACGCTTATGGGAATCGCTTCCAAATATGGAATATCCCTCGTAACATTAGAGCGGTATAACGGGCTTAATAACTATAGCGTCCTCAGTGTGGGAGAAAGAATTACTATTCCGGGCATATCCCATATAAAGACGGCGCCGGCAAATCTTCGGCTTGCCTATGTAGTTGTTAAACCGGGTATGACGCTATGGAGCATATCGCATGACTATAATGTCTCTTTAAATACGATAAGGATTATAAATCATATATCAGGAAACGATATCCATGCCGGAGAAAAAATATTCATAAAAAGGAAAGGCTTTAATAGCAAATACTCCTATATTCATAATAATCACTCTCAAGCAAATCAAGGCTTTTTACATTACCGGGTAAAATTTGGAGATTCTTTATATTCGATTGCCTTAAAATTTCATGGCAATATTAAGAATATTATGACCGACAACAACATTAAGAACCCTAACGCAATTTATCCGGGGGAAATTCTTAAAATAAATCAGTGAAGAATAAAACATTATTATGACCAGCTTTGATGAAGCTTTAAAGATATTAAATTCCGTTAAAATCAAGGTAAAATCCGAAAACATCCCCTTATTAGATTCTTTAAATAGGGTAGCTTACAGGGATGTGCCGTCAAAATTAGACCTTCCGGCCGAGGATAATTCGGCAATGGACGGGTATGCCCTAAAATCTTCGCTCACGCAAAATATAACTTCGGGGGAATTAAGATTAGAAATAGAGCCGGATACGATATATGCCGGGGATAACTCGAAAAAAAATATCAGGGAAGACAGGGCGGTAAAAATAATGACCGGCGGCTATTTACCGGACAAATTGGACGCCGTTTTGCCTTTAGAGGATGCAAAGGTTATAGGCGGCCGCCTCATCATAACATCGCCTATTAAGTCAAATAAAAATGCCCGGAAAAAGGGCGAGGACATAAAAGAAGGGGACAAGATTTTAGATAAAAACACCCGATTAACGCCGGAAGTCATTGCCTTACTTGCTTCTTGTAATATTAAAAAGATTAATGTATATGAAAAAATCCCCGTCTCGATAATTTCAACGGGTAATGAAATATTGACTTTAAATCAAAGATTCAGGTATGGCAGGGTTTTTAACTCAAACGGAATATTGGCGGAACTTTTTTTATCCCAAAACGGCTGCTCGGTGATGAAAAATGTCGTATGCAAAGACAATTTGGCCGTTATTAAAAACGCGATAAGAACGGCTTTGAAATCAAGCAAGATTATAATAACTTCGGCCGGGGCATCCTTTGGAGAAAAGGACTTCACGGAAAGGGCGCTTATCGAATTAGGGCTTAATATTAAATTCAGGCAGGTTGCCATAAAGCCTGCCAAACCATTTTCATTTGGACTCTTTAATAACAACATACCCGTATTTATGCTTCCGGGTAATCCTATGGCATTTTTTACCTGTCTAATCGTTTTTTTAAAGCCGTTTATTGGAAACCAGATTGACATAAAAAATAGTATTAGAACCGCAAAATCACGGTCTTTATTTAAATATATCAAAAACCATAAAAGAAGAGAATTTATTCCTGCCTACACTTACAGTAAAAATGGATGCTTTTATTCCGAAGATTACAAAAAACACGGTCCGGCAATGATTAGCGCCCTCGGCCGCATAAACTCCGTTGTATCAATCCCCGAGAATACCTTTGAAATAGAAGAAGATGATTATCTCGATGTTTATTTTATATAATATTTAATGTGATATAATTAATTAAAAGATGCAAAAAAATAGAATATTAATAGTCGATGACGAAGAAAGTTTGGTATATGTACTGAAAAAGCTTTTAGAAGATGAATTCATAATAGATACCGCAACGGATGGAGAAAAGGCAATCTCCTATATTCAGCAGAATGAATACTTTGCCGTATTTTTAGACATTAGAATCCCAAAAATAAACGGTATGGAGGTTCTATCATATACAAAGAAATTACCCTACAAACCTAATGTCATTATAATGACCGCTCAAAATACCATGATAAATGCCATAGATGCAATGAAGAAGGGGGCTTACGATTACATAACCAAACCGTTTGAATTGGACGAAATTGTAGGCATAATTAATAAAATTAAAAAGGACGAATATTCAAAAACTGGGGAAGGTCTTAGAAGCGACGATTTTCTTGATACCCTGTTAGTGGGGAAATCAAAGACTATGCAGGAAGTTTTCAAAACGATAGGTAAATTATCCCACAATAATCTTACCGTATTAATTCTGGGGGAATCCGGCACGGGCAAGGAATTGGTCGCAAGAGCTATACATTTAAACAGCATAAGAAGCGATAAGCCGTTTGTAGTGGTAAATACCCCGTCGGTTCCTTCCGAACTGCTTGAATCGGAGCTATTTGGCCATGAAAAGGGGTCATACACCGGAGCAAATGAAAAAAGGGAAGGTAAATTCGTTCAGGCAAACGGCGGCACCATATTCCTTGACGAAATCGGAGATATGCCGTTAAACCTGCAGTCCAAACTTTTAAGGGTACTGCAGGAGAAGGAGGTCGAACACATTGGATCAAACAAACCCATAAGGATAGATGTGAGGATTATAGCGGCTACCAATAAAAATCTAAAAACAATGATTAAAGATTCGAAATTTAGAGAGGATTTATATTACAGGCTAAATGTCATAGAAATAACATTGCCTCCGTTAAGAGAAAGGAAATCCGATATACCGATTTTGGCAAACTTTTTTATTAAAAAATTCGCAAAAGAGCTTTTTATTTCCGAAAAACAGCTAAATGAAGACGCGCTTGTTTACTTACAATTTTACAATTTCCCCGGAAATATAAGAGAGCTTGAAAACGCCATAAGAAGGGCAATGGTTATGTCTCCATCTTCCATATTAACGCCCGAAGATTTTAAAGAGATAATCGATACGGGTAATATAATAAATTCGCAAAAATATGCAAAGGATCAGATAAGCGATATCGGCTCTTTCGAGGATATTATAAGGCAGCGCATAAAAACCTATATAGAAAAAATTAAAAATACCAATTTAAATGATGTATATAAAACAATTATAGGAACAACCGAAAAGACGGTCATAGAGGAAATACTTAATATATGCAAATACAATCAAATAAAAGCCTCTCAATTATTGGGAATAAACAGGAACACCTTAAGAAAAAAAATTAAAGAATACAATATTAATTTGAAAAGTCCAAAATAAATGAGGCCGGTGATTTTAATTTTGGGTTAATTCTTAATATAAATGCCGGACGATGATTTAATGCTTTCCTGTAATATATCAAATAATAATTCAACATCGAATAGCATTTTAAGCTTATCCCTTTCCCTATCCAAAAAAAGCTCGTTTTCGTCGAGCTTGCAAATCTCTTCCCTGATAACTTTTAGCTGATCGTCAATTCCTGTTTCGTCAATTTCATCGCCCATCTCTTCAAGCCTATTTGCGCCTATTATCATTAAATTCTTTAAAGAAGAATGGTTAAGAATATCCGCCTCTATTCGCGCCCTTTTTTCAAGTAATTCTCTGTATTGCTCGATGTCTTTTCCTATAAGCCCTGCAATATTTTTAATCTCTTCCCTGAGTTGTTTAACTTTTTTGACATCGAGGTAATTATTAATTTTAAATTCCGTGAAAAAAATAGGAAAATCCTTTTCACACTTTATTTCGCCGATATGTTTTTTAAAAAATTCAAAATAATCATCCCTTCCAAAATTGACAACCTTAAATACTTCCCCTTTTTTATTTTTTATTTGAACATAAATATCCATAATTATACGCGCCTCTCCCCATATATAATATTCAGGTATATTATAACCGTATTTATCTAATGCCTGTGTGACTTTCGTCAAAATTCATCTTTATTTGGCCATGCGATTATCATAAGGGTTTATATGAACCATAACCTCGTTTATGTACTGATTTGAAATTATTAATCTTTCTTTAACATTTTCCGCAATATCATGGGACATTTTCACGGTCATATTCGGATTAATCTCTATTTCGACATCTATATAAAGATACGGCCCCGACCTTCTAACTTTTATGCTTGTAATTCTTTCTACCCCTTTTACTCCTGTAATTACGGCTTTTATTTTATCTATAATAAAGGCGGGCGGGCTTTCATCCATAAGATTACCGATAGATTCCTTTATAAGTTTTACCGCAAGACGAAAAATAAAAAAACTAACGACAATTCCGGCAATAGGGTCCATATAAAAATAGCCCTTTATTGCAAACAAAATGCCGATTACAACGGCAACCGACGCAAAAACATCGCTCCTGTGATCGTAAGCCGTAGCAACCAAACCCGAGGATTTTAAAAGTTTTCCCCATCTTAAAGTCCATTTATAAAGAATTTCCTTTATAATAATGGTCGATAATGCAACGATTAATGTATCTAAAGCAGGCTTTTCGTATTGATGGAAATAGAGTTTTAAAGACGACCATACTATAATCGAAAACCCAAAAAGAAAAAGGATTAAGGCAACGACAAAAGTAGCGATCATTTCAGCCTTTGCATGACCGTATGGATGCTCCTTATCTTCAGGTTTGCTTGATATTTTAAAAGACAGATAAACAACAAAACCTGCGAATATATCGGAGAGCGAATTAAAGCCGTCCGCCACAAGAGCGGTAGAATGCCCGGCAATCCCGACATAAAACTTGGCCAGCGTTAAAATCAGATTTATAGATATGCCGATATAGGATATAAATCTTAATTTGTTAAATATATTTTCTCGATTAATAGTTGGATTCAAATTTATACCGATAATAAATTAATTATTACATTACCTTAATTTTAGACTTGAGGAATAAATTAAAATATTGCAGCGGGTATCATCGGAATACAGGTTTAATAATTTTGCGATATTAAATTACCCCGCCTTATAAGCCTTATTTGCCAGCAACTCTAAAGCGACAGGATAAATTTCATGCTCGATATTATGTATTTTTGCCTCTAACGATTCGATAGTATCCCCTTCATCTATTTTAACAACCTCTTGCAATATTATAGGCCCGGAATCAACTTCCTCCGTTACATAATGTATGGTCACCCCCGTATATTTTACGCCGTAATCATAAGCCTTTTTAATTGCGTCTTTCCCTTTAAAAGACGGCAGCAATGAAGGATGTATATTAATTATCTTATGTGAAAACTTTGACACGAATTCTTTGGAGAGCACTTTCATAAACCCTGCGAGAATAATCAATTCAACGCCGTAATTTTTAATTATCTTTTCAAGTTCGCTCTCAAATACATCTCTTTCCGATAAATTATTAAAAGGTATGGCAAAAACGGGAATAAACGGGGCTGTTTTTTTTACTTTTTCTATCACGGGGGCGGCTGCTACATTGGAAACAACGGCAACTATGTTAATACCGTTACTTTTTTTGCCGGTCAAAAAATGATTAATTATATTTAAAGCATTTGAACCGTTGCCTGATGCTAAAATAACGCAATTTTTATTATCTTGCGGATTAATTTTATTTGATGTCATTGGACGGAGTTATTAATTTTAAAATAACTTTTTAGTTAACAATCATCATTAATCAATATAACATGACATCCTTTGCGGATTTTTTCGAAAAAACGGCTTCGCCGATTTCATAGGCTGCAAACCGCTTTGAATTTATATATTCCAAATCATTAATAAAATAAAGCGCCTCATTTAAAACATTTTTACCGACCACTATTGCCAAGCCTATGCCCGCATTAAATACTTTGTAAAATTCGTTATCTTCAATCCCGCCCTTTTCTTTTAATATATTAAAAAGCTCCGGCATTTTCCATGAACTTTTATCTATTTTAGCCGTAATATTATCGGGTAAAATTCTAATGAGGTTTTCGGGTAATCCTCCCCCCGTTATATGGGCAATTCCTTTTATTTTGAAGTTTTTTTTAAGATTTTGTATAAGTTCGGAATAAATCATGGTGGGTTCCAACAGAACTTCTCCCGCGGTTTTTCCGGAAGATAGCAGAACATCGTTAATATTTAGCCCCATAAGTTCAAATATTATTTTACGGGCTAAAGAATAACCGTTTGAATGCAAGCCGCTGGATGCTACGCCTATTATTTTGTCGCCTTCGCAGGTATTGGAACCGTTAATAATTTCATCTTTTTCAACTATGCCTACGGCAAAGCCGGCTAAATCGTATTCATCTTTCAGGTAAAAAGAGGGCATTTCAGCCATCTCGCCCCCCAGAAGCGAACATTTCGCCAATTTACACCCCTCCGCTATTCCGGAGACGATTTCCATAATAACATCGGGCTTTAAGTTCGAAGTGGATATGTAATCGAGAAAAAAAAGCGGTTTAGCTCCCAAACATGCAATATCGTTAACGCTCATTGCAACAAGGTCAACACCTATAGTGTCGTGTTTATTTGCGGCAAAGGCGACCTTAAGTTTTGTTCCCACCCCATCCGTTCCCGAAACCAGAACCGGATTTTTAAAATTGAGCTCGCCTATAGAAAATAATGAGCCGAATAAACCAAAGTTATCGATAACCCCTTTAGTGTAAGTGCTTTTCACTATCGAAGAAATATCAAAAACCGCTTTTTTTCCTGCCTCTATGTCAACGCCTGCGTTTTTATAATCCATAAGTTTTTTATTTTATATTTTTTTTTAAAGCTTGTAAAGCAAATCAAAATTCTTTAATTTTGCAATAGGAAATATTTAAATGTTTCATTCATATGTAAATTCTGGATTCCCGCTTTCGCGGGAATGACTATTCGGTGATTGAGGTTTTAACCCAAAAGGTGTCATTCCCGCGAAAGCGGGAATCCAGAAAATAAATTTCTATTGCAAAATTAAGGAAATTAAAATTTTAAATTAAAACAGCCCGTCCGCAAAAATTTCAGGGGAAAACTCGGATATTTTATCGGGGGACTCACCAGTGCCTATAAATCTAACGGGTAAATTTAGTTTATGTATAATATCGATAATTATTCCGCCTTTTGCCGAACCGTCTAATTTTGTAATGATAACCCCTGAAATATCTATAAGTTCTTTAAATTGCTCTACCTGAACCAGGGAGTTTTGTCCCAGGCTCGCATCTATTACAATAAATGTCTCGTCGGGAGGACGTCCGTTTGTTTTCGAGATAATCCTTTTTATTTTTGATAATTCCTCCATCAGATGTTTTTTATTATGAAGCCTTCCTGCGGTATCGATTATCAGCAGATTAAAATCTTTGTCTTTTAATTTTTGAACCGCGTCATGGGCAACGGATGCGGGGTCTTGGTTTTCTTTTCCGGATACCACATAGGCGCCCGTACGATTTCCCCAGACTTCCAATTGCTCTTTTCCCGCGGCTCTAAATGTGTCGCAGGCGGCAATAATAACCTTTTTACCCATACCGGCATAATATTTCCCGAGCTTACCCACGGTAGTGGTCTTCCCTACCCCGTTCACTCCGACAATCAAAAAAATGTTTTTTTCGTTGTTTACATTAATCCCCGGGAAATCTTTTGATATTTTGCTTTTAATCTCGTCTTTTAGGGCATCTTTAATTACGCCTTCCGTTAACGGGCTTTGCCCGTTTCCACCGCCTTTGGTTTTTAAGACCCGTTTTTTGATTCCCAAGACAATTTCGTTAGCCGTTTGGAAAGATATATCGGATAAGACTAATGCCTCTTCGAGCTTGTCTAAATCTTCAGGTTCAAGCTTGGTAAAACTAAAAATGGAATTTACTTTTTCCGACAACGCCTCTTTCGTTTTTTTAAGACTGTCCTTAAAATTTTTAAATTTTTCAAATACTTTCATTAATTAACCCTTATTTTTAAAAATTAATTTTTATCGTAAATTCCCGTTAATTCATCGAAACCGAAACTATTTTGGAAATCCCCGGCTGTTTCGATGTCACTCCGAATATATTCTTGCCTATCTCCATAGTTTTTTTGTTATGGGTTACCAAAATTACCTGTGAATGATTGGATATCTCGCTTATAAGCCTGTTATATCTGGCATTATTTGCATAATCTAACGCCGCATCCACTTCATCTATCACACAAAAAGGCGTTTTTTTTACCAAAAAAATGGAAAAAAGCAGGCTTATCGCAACTAAAACCCTTTCTCCCTGGGATAGAATATTTATACCAGAAAACTTTTTCCCCGGTATTTGCGCATTAATTTCCATCCCCTGTATATCATTTTCGTCGGTTTCATTTCTCTCCTCCAATGACACATTTAAAATATCGGCGTGGCCGCCCCCGAATAAAAAAATAAATAATTCGTTAAATTTGAGCCTGATTTGCTTTAAACTTGAACTAAATTTTTCTTTCGATACCATGTCCAATTTCTTTATTATATTTTCTAAGGATTTAATAGAGCCTCCGAGATCAGTCTTTTGCGCCAGTAAAAAATCTAAACGGTTTAAAGCCTCCCCGTACTCATTTGTTGCACTCATATTAATATCTCCGAGGTTTGACATTGCAATTTTAAGTTCTTCTATATTTTTTTTAATACTTTCTTCGCTTAATTTATCGTAATTACCGCCGGCATCCAAAAAATTAAGGGATTTTGCATCGGGCTTATGCCCCGAGATTCTTGAAATGGGTTCGTTTTCGGAAAACTCGCCTGAATTTAATTCCGCCAATTTTTCTTTATACATATTTATATATGTTAACGCAGTATCCCTTTTCTTTTCTATATTGCTTCTTTCTCTTTTTGCGTTTTCCAGGTCTTTTTCGATATTATTTATGTTATCCCTTGTACTTCCCATATCAACCTCAAGGGTTTTAATTTCGGACTCTTTAGATGTAAGAGCATCGTTTAAACCACAGGCATTCTTTTGTTTGCCCTCTATATCGCCCGCGGTCTGCCTTATTTCATTTTTAATATTGTCAATCTGAAGATTTAAATTATCAAGTTTTTTCGAGTAACCCGGTAGCAAGCTTTCCAAATCTTTAATCCCTTTTTTTAAAAAATTAAATTTTTGCTCCGCCGAATTGATTTCTATTTTTAATTTTAATTCATCTTCTTTTACATTTTCAAATTCATCCTCAAAAGATTTTAGTTTTGTTTCAAGGATTAGCTTTTCTTGAGACTTTATTTTTAATTCATCTTCCAATAATAACCGCTCTTCTTTCAGAATCTCCGCTTCCGATAGCGCTTTAGCTTTTTCCGATTCAAGATTTTCTAACTCTCTTTTTAATATATTAAGCCGCTCGAAGGATTTAATTATCTGGCTGTCCATATGCTTTATATCATTTTTTGCCGTCAGTTCATCCATCTCCTTTGCTCTTATATCTTTATTTAATTTATCTATGACGGCCTCAATCTCTTTAATTTTTAAACGCGTTTCTTCGAATAATAAATTCTCCTTATTTAGTTCCTTTTCTCTATCCGCTTTTAAATTTTTATATTCGGATAATTTTTTCTTATTAACGAACAAATTTTGACTTTCGGCATTTTTATTCTTGCCTGCAATAATAAATCCGTTCGAAAGAAAAATTACGCCGTCATTTGTGATTATATTAACTTCGGGGAAAAAACCGGTTTGTTTTATATAATCTAAAATATCCTGCGCATTTTTAGAATAATAAAAATTCATTCCGATATCATCTAAGTCAAGGGTGCCGCCATGACAAATCTTTTGATTTAATATTATTTTATCCTGCAGCGGGACAATGCCTTTTTGTTTGAGCAAGTCCTGCCCGCCCACAAGTTCCTGCAAGTCCTTCCGTAAAAATCTATTGTTTCTTGTCCCCGGAATAAATATTTTTGCCTGCCCCGCTTTATCATTATTAAGATAATCTAATGCCTTTTGGGCATCCTCGATGTCCTTTACCACCACGGCTTCAAGTAAGTCTTCAAAACCCGCCCATATAATATTTTCGAATCCTGTTTCTGCCTCTATTAAATCGGATAAAGGATAAGCCTCATAATCCCTGCGTGAATTCAAAAGCCTCTTTGTCCCTTCGGGAAAACCCTCGCGATTAATAATAAAATCCGAAAGTTTGGATATTGTAACATCTATTTCTATAAGTCCCTTTTCTAAATTATCTTTAACTAATTTAAGCGCTTCCAATTCATTTGACGATTTCAATAGTTTTTCGTTTTCTAATACCAGCATGCCCTTTAAATTTTTAATATCTTTTACGGTTTCAAGGATAAAATCGTTTTTTACGGCTAAACTGTCCTCAAGGGTTTTAATTTCATGGGAAATTTTTGCTATAACATCTTTTGTATTATAAATTCTCGCATCTATATTTTTTATATTTTTAACGGTAAAAATTAATTTATTATTAACATTTTGGGATTTCTCCGTTATATCTAAAATATCATCGTTAATAATTTCCGCTTCACCTTTAATTTTTAAAACCGATTCCTTTTTCCCCGCAACTATCATATTCAAATCATTTAACTTTTCATATAAAACCTTTATGCCTAATTCATCCGATAACTCCTTGTTTTTATAATCTCCAAGTTTACCCGCGTTTCTATTTTTTATATCATTTTGTTCGCTTATTTCTCTATTTTTCTTTTCAATTTCCGATTCTAATTTTTTTATCGTTAAGGTTCCGTAATCGATATCGGAATTTAATTTTGTTATATCGATTAGAATTTTATTTTTTTCATTGGCGATGCGTTTATACCTGTCGTTAAGATTATCAAATAATGTTTTTAGTTCCGTTAAATCACTTTCAATAGAAACGGTTTTTGCCGTAAGGGAGGTAAAAAGCGAAGAATAATTATCTAAATTCTCATTATGTTTATCTATATCCGAATTTATTTTTCTTTTTAATCTATCATATAAAACATAATCGCACAGCCTTTTCTCCTTTTCAAGTTCTTTATACTTCTCTAATACCTCGGACTGGCCTTTTAGCAAAGTTAATTGCCTCTCAACCTCGCCGTACAGGTCATTAATTCTTAACAAATTTAATTGCGCCGCCTCTAATTTCTTTGAAGCCGATTTTTTTTGCGTTTTATACTTTGTTATCCCCGATGCCTCCTCAAAAAACAACCTTAAATCGTTAGGCTTATAGTTTAACAGGGCGTTAATTTTGGAAGAATCCACAATAGAATAGTATTTCGATAAACCGCTTTCATTAAAAAAGTCCAGGTATTCCCTGTAGGAAACCAAAAATCCGTTTATCCTGTATTCGGTCTCTTTATTTTTAAAATGTCTTCTTTCAACCATTATTTCCGAAAAATCCTTATATTTAAAATCAATGGGCGAGTCATTTACAAAAACACCCCTGCACAGGGCGACGGAAGATTGCCCCCTTAAATTAGAACCGTGAAATATAATATCGTTCATATTTCTTAAGCGTAAATCTTTTAACGTTTGCTCCCCCAGAATAAATCTAATTGCATCGACGATATTGGTCTTGCCGCATCCGTTCGGTCCTACGATGATATTTATGCCTGTATCAAAAGGTATTCTTATTTTATCGGGGAAGGTTTTAAATCCAAAAAGCTCTACAAATTTAAGATGCATAATTTTCACCCTGCAAAGCAAAACATGTTAAATTAGAGACAAGATACATTGATGCGACAAATGTGCTCATAATGTAATTCGACAATTTTACCGGTATAAAACCAAACTCCCCTGAAAGCTTTATTTCCTGCCCGGAAAAATCACCCTCCGGTCCTATGAATAAGCCTGCGGAAAAGTTCTTGGAAAGAAAATCTTTAGACGTCAGGTAATCCTTTAAAAACATTTCGGCATTTGGGGATGCTATCAATTTAATATCGAAATTTGCCGCCAATCTAAACGAATCTTTTAAACTTACGGGTTTATTAATTATCGTTGAAAAGGCTTTACCCGCTAAAACACAAGCCCCTTTTGAAATCTTATTCCATTTTAATAATTTATTATCTATTTCTTTGCCGTCTTTTAAATTAATAGACCTTTCGGTAACCACGGGGAAAATTTCGCTTATTTCCATTTCGCACAACCTCGAAAGAAGCTGATCCATCAAGTGGGATGTGATAAGGGGTAGAAAAAGGTTAATTTTGGTTTTTTTTTTCGAAAAAGTCTCTTTTGATATCAGCTTAACTTTGGTAAATTTTTTCGAAATTTGGATAACCTTTGCGGAATACACATTTCCCAAACCGTCGTATAACCTGATTTCATCATCCGCTTTTTTACGAAACGCTTTAATATGGTCTGTTATTGAACTTAAGTCTATTTCCTTTCCCAAATAATGTCCGATTTCTTCTTCTATATAAAATCTGTTGTGCATTCTTATAAAATATATCAATTCTTAACAAATTTAAGATAGCATCCTAAAAAATCACAATTTTTAATACTCTCGATAAACCTGAAACCTTTGCTTATTATTAACTCTTTATAAGATTCCCTGTCTTTTTCAAAAACTTCAAATCTGGGTTCTTTAATCGACAGCATTCCATTGTGCTTTATTACGCGAAATAACTCGGAAACGGCATTTTCTTTATCTTCTATCTCATGAAACGAATAATAAAGAAAAGCAAGGTCTATTTCCTCATTTTTGATAGAATTTAAATCGGATGCGCTGGAAACGCGAAAAAAGGCATTTTGCAAATATCCTCTTTTCCTTTGAGCCTTTTTTATCATCTTTTCCTGGATATCGATAGAAATCACCGACCCTTCCTTTCCAACGGCTTTTGATAAAAATTCTGTTACAAATCCGCTTCCGCACCCCGCCTCAAGAACCTTCATGCCTGATTTAACCCCCATAAGTTCCACATTTTTTTCCATATTTTCAAACAAATTTCTAAATTTGTTATCGATAATAGATGAAAAAAACGCGGGGAACAGAGCGTAAGTTTTTAGCTTCATAAATAAAACATGCCTCTATGTTGCAATATAACCGTTTAAATGGTTTGAATGCCAATTCCATGCGGAACTGATAATGTCGCCTATACTATATTTAAATTCAAAGCCCAGTTCTTTTTTTATCTTTTCATAACTTGCCACTAAAATAGCGGGGTCGCCTTCCCTTCTTCCCGCAAATTCTATTTTTAGTTTCTTTCCGGTTATTTCCTCCGTCTTTCTGAGAATATCCAGAACGGAATATCCTTTTTCACAGCCGAGATTATAAACGCCGCTTTTGCTCTTTTTATCTTCTATTAAATATTTAAGCGATAAAACATGCGCGCCGGCCAAATCATCCACATGAATATAATCCCTTATTGCGGTTCCGTCGTGAGTCGGATAGTCGTTGCCAAAAACAACCGCCTTATTTTTCCCCGCCGCAACGGATTTTAAAACCTTCGGTATAAGATGGGTTTCGGGACGGTGATCTTCTCCTATAATACCGGATTTGTGCGCCCCCGCCGCGTTAAAATATCTGAGGGATATATATTTAAATCCGTAAGCCCTGCCCATGCCGTCAAGCAAATTTTCAACCGCCTGCTTGGTGCTTCCATAAACATTTATAGGGTTTAACCTGCTCGTCTCATCTATAGGATTTTTATCCGGAATGCCGTAAACAGCCGCGGAAGACGAAAATACAAAATGATTTATGCCCGATTTTTTTAAAAATTCGAGGAATAAAATTGTCTTGGCAACATTGTTTTTATAGTATTTAAGAGGGTCATCCATAGATTCGCCGACAAGGCTGTGGGCGGCGAAGTGAATTACTCCGTTTATATCATGTTTTTTAACTATGCCTTCGAGTACATTAATATCGGAAAAATCGACGTTATAAACTTTGATTTTTTTATTTTCATACTTGCTTACGGCATTTATTGCCTCGATATGACCGCTGCAAAAATTGTCTATTACCGTAACCGAAAACCCGTTGTCAACCAAACTAATGATTGTATGAGAGCCGATATAGCCTGCCCCGCCCGTCACTAATATGTTCATAAAGTTAAACAACCTCACAATTTATCGGGAAATGCTATGCCGGCGGAAAGAACGATATTAATCCCCTGCTCGACACTAAGATTAGTTTCTATTATATCATTTTTACTTGCAATTATGTTAACCCCGATGTAGAGATGATTTGTCGGCACATATACAACGACATAATCGTTTTCACCTATGCCTTCTTTTATTCTGGTATTAGAAGTCAAAAAACCGTAAATATATTTATTATCGTTATATCTTACTAAAATAAATTTTTTAAAAGAAGTTTTATTCGGAGAAAATATATCGACCCACTGCTTTGTGGATTTATACAACAAACTTACGAGCGGAATTTTAAGCATAACATTTTCATAAAAATTAACAAGCCTTAAGCCTATCCAATTCGTGATAAAAAAACCTGCGAAGAGGATTAAAATAAACAGCAATATTAATCCTATATCGGGTATATATATATGAATATAACGCTTTAAAAAGAAAGAAAATGGACTAAATAATCGGTTGACCTCCCTTAAAAGCCATATAATGACAAAAATCGTAATAACGCCGGGAATAACCACGGTTAAGCCGGTCAAAAATCTATTTTTAATTTTGCCTAATAAACTTTTATACATAAACGCCTTTTTACTTTTTTAGCTTTAATATAAAATAGAAATTTATATTCTGGATTAAGGATTGTAACGAGCTATCTGATAAAATATCCTATATCGTTGCAGTATTTTCTGAGGGCATCCTTCCAGTGCCTGAGCTCGATATTATAATCTTCTTTAATCTTCGAGTTATCCAATATGCTATTAAAGGGTCTTTTTGCAGGCCTGACAAACTTATCCGTGCTTACCGGAATTATTTCACAATTTGTTCTCTTAAATACATGAATTATTTCGAGCGCAAATTCATACCATGAAGCCGAGCCGCTGTTAGTTAAATGGTATATTTCATTTTTTGAATTATCCTTAAGGATAATTTCGGATATTGCATAGGCCACATCCTTTGTGTATGTAGGACACCCTATCTGGTCGTTTACAACCTCTATTTTTTTTTGATTGTCGGCTAATTTCAGTATCGTGTTGACAAAATTCTTCCCATTTTTCCCGTATAGCCAAGAAGTGCGCAGTATTATATAACTTGCCCCCGAATCTTGTATGTCGCTTTCACCTTTAAGTTTAGACAAACCGTATTCGTTTATCGGATTTGTTTCGTCATCTTCAAAATACGGCGTTTTTTTTGTTCCGTCAAACACATAATCCGTGCTTATATGTACTATTCTTGAGTCTAATGCCAGCGCCGCCTCGGCCAAATTTTGGGCGCCCAGATGATTAACGGCGTCCGCCTTTTCTTTTTCTTCTTCTGCCAAATCCACAAAGGCAAATGCGGCGCAGTTTATAATATAATCCGGCTTAAAATTATTCATCGCATCCAGCGTAAGTCTTGCGTCCGTTATATCCAAATTTTTAGAATTATAATTTTTAAGCAGAAAATTAACCCCTTTTAGCGCGGCATTGACATCGATGCCCAGCATTCCGGTCGAACCTATAAGCGCGATCTTCAGCATTGCAAAACCTCATCTATAATCATACATTGTTTTATAGTATTCTTTATAATCTCCCGATAATATTTCTCTCCACCAATTTTCGTTATTCAGATACCAATTTATCGTTAACTCCAATCCTTTTTCCATATCATAATCAGGTAAAAATCCCAATTCACCCGCAATTTTGGAAAAATCCATGGCATACCGCCTGTCATGCCCGGGCCTGTCCTTAACATATTTTATTAAAGAAAATGGTTTATTAAGTTTATTCAGAATATATTTTATAATCCCTTCATTTTCCATCTCGGCGGCGCCTCCGATGTTATATACCTCTCCAGCCTTACCATGCTCAAGAATAGAGTATATGCCCTTAACATGGTCTAAAACATATATCCAATCCCTGATATTCTTTCCGTCCCCGTAAAGCGGTATATCTTTATTATTTAATGCATTTATAATGACAAGGGGGATTAATTTTTCCGGAAACTGATACTGCCCGTAATTGTTTGAACATCTCGATATTAAAACGGGCATGCCGTATGTATGAAAAAAGGACATTACCAGCATATCTGCGGCAGCTTTTGAGGCGGAATAAGGACTGCGGGGCGAAAGCGGGGTTTTTTCGCTGAATTTTCCCGTCAAACCCAAAGAACCGTAAACCTCATCGGTCGAGATTTGCAAAAATCTCTTAACCGAGCGCTTAAGGGATAACTCCAATAAATTTAAAGTTCCCGCCACATTAGTCTTAATAAAAACGGAAGGGTCCATAATTGACCTGTCCACATGGGATTCGGCGGCAAAATTGATTACATAATCTATGTTATTTTCATCAAAAACTTTTGATAACTCTAACTTATCGGCAATATCGGTTTTGTAAAACTTGTAATTCCCATGATCATCGGGAAGGTTTTTAGGATTGGCGGCATAGGTTATCTTATCTACATTAATAACCGTAATATCTTTTTTTTCTTCCAAAACAAACCGTATAAAATTTGACCCGATAAATCCAAAACCGCCTGTTATAAGACATGTTTTCATAATAATTTTCTTTTAACCTCCTTAAAAACTGCTATTGAAGCTTGGGCCGCTCATTGATAAACCGGTACCTGGAGCAGGCGCGCCGGGCGAAATCATATTACCGAAGCCATAGGTTCCGACACCTCTTAATATTATACCAAAAGAAAAAGCCCATTGATGAAAATACGGCAAATTCATATAATTGGCGATAAAGCCGATACAGCCGTTTTGATAAATTACTCCTACGGAGTTTGATATATCCTTATGTATGGTTAAATCTATATTTTCGGATGTATTTATGCTAAAACCGTATGCAATTTTTAAATTTGCGGATAAACTGGTATAAGAAATCGTATCGAGATTTGTTATGGGAGACGATGTCTGCGGAAAGAGCGCGGCATTCGTCGAATTAAACATATTTAACGCCGTAAGATACCCCTGAACATCGTTAATTTCCGTATATCCAATTCCAAAAGAGTCGCCTCTAAAATCCGTTATTTGAGAGCTGACATTATAATCGTGAAAAATGTAATTATAGGCGTCGTAACTGCCGTTTCCAAAGAAATAAAGGTTTGAAAGCGGATGTATTTTTATTCTGGCCATTATATCGGAATTTGCATTGTTATAATTATAATAGTTTACTGGATTTATAAAATTTCCTGATAGGGAATGGTACTGATAAAGGCTAAGTCTTAATAAATTGTTTATTCCATGCTCGGAATAGCCTTCCAGATTAAAATTAAATCCATATTTAAACGCGCTTTCATGCGGAATATAGTCGGTTTGGTCAATCAACGGAACACCTGTCTGATTAACAGGCCTTATAAAGTCATAATTTACATAGGGCGTAACAAATGCTAAATATCCCGTATTGTTTTTATTCGAGGTAATATAATCTTTAAAAAACGTTGTATTGTTATCTAAAGACGCATAATAAATTTCCCTGTTTCTATTGGACTCCGAAACGCTTGTATAACCGTTTCTTATATTATAATATCCCGTATATCTAAACCCCGCTTTCGGGGTAGTATGAATTCCGTTGATAATATCTATCGGCAAATAAACCTCCGGAAATAAATCTAACCTGTCGTCATTCAGATAGCCGGCGCTTCTAAAAACATCTAAAGACGAGCCGAAATTGAAATATAAAGGGGCATTCAATAAATTCCCGATTTTGGACTCCCCGTTAAAATTAATAGAAGGATATTCATTAACTGTCGCATAATTTGGAAAAAATAGATTATCGAGCCTTAAGAAATTCATTCTTGCGGAATAGCCGCCTGTGTTGCCTGTAACCGAAAAATTGGATGAAAGCCTGTTTTTTGTCATCTGATAAACATTCGTTGAAAAATCATAATAAACAGCAGGGTCGGACGGAACATTAATATTGGTTTTAACCGATAGTCCATCCAGAAAATCCACATTATGCGAGAGAAGCAGGTATCTTGTGAGGCTTGGCGACAGGGCGAGGCTTTTCGCGTTATCCATCTCTTTCATATAAAATCCGTAAACCCCGCCATGAGAATATGGATTAAGGCTATACCTGTACTTTAGTGAATTGCCGACGCCCAAAAAGCTGTAATAGTTAAGATAATAGGTTAAATCCGAAGACCTGCCCAGATCAAAATAGTATCCGTCGCCGGCTTGAAACCCCGTAAGAGAGCTATAGCCCATTGTAGGAATCAAAAGCCCCGAAGACTTTTTCGTCTTAATGGGCGTAACCATAATGGGCAAGTACAAAATGGGGACATTATGAATATAAAAAACCGAGTTGTAAGAAAAAGCATAGTTGCCCATGTAGATATCCGAAAATCCGGAGTATATTTTCCACGGAGGGGGTTTTCTGGAGCAGGAAGTCAAATAGCCGTCTTCAACCTGATAAAATCCTTTACCCCTGTGATAAATTTTCTTCCCGTAAACATATATGTTTCTTGTAAGATAATGTATATGAGAGTCATATATAGTACCTAATCGATTGCTCAAATATACTTTTAGTATTTTGGCTTTCGTCAGAGTGCCTTTTGAGTAAACGACCACATTTCCGGTAGCGATAGCAAAATCGGTTTTATAATAGTATATGACCTTATCGGCTTTTAAGCGAAAATTTTTCCGAATTATTATCACATTACCGGTGATAATATAGGTATTATCCTTTTTATTATAAACTATCTTGTTTGCAGAGATATTGATAGGCAAGTTTGCTTGATTATTTTCGAGTTTCCGGGCAGCGAACGATGCTTTGATATTAGAAATACATAAAATAGAAATGACGCAAAGAAAAAGTAGGGTTATTTTTATATAATCGAAAATTAGCTTTTTCATAAATTTAAATTTATATAACTAATTAAGAACTATTCGTTTGAATTCCCCTACCAAATAAAGCGAACCGCAAATGAGTATTAAATCATTTTTTTCTTTATATTTAAAAGCTAAATCTAACCCCTCTTTTATATTTTTTGAGCAAAAAGTATTTTTAAAATAATTATGTTCTTTAGATGCCGACTCCAGTTCTTTTATATCTTTTGCCCTATCCATATTCAAATCCGTGAAAATTATAGACCCGTTTAAAGCCGACAGCCTCCTTAACATCGTTTTATAATCTTTATCTTTCATGACGGCAAAAATGATAACGAATTTGCTATTTTTAAATCCTCTTTGCAAAGATATGACAAGGTTTTTAATCCCGTCAGGATTGTGCGCCCCGTCTAAAATCAAATCGTAATTTTTATATTTTATTATCTCGAACCTTCCCTCGTTATTAAACTTGGATATGCCTGTTTTAATTAGATTCTTTTTAATTTTTAGCCCTAAAATATCCTTATAATTATTATAAATAATTTCCAATGATAAAAGGGCAAGCCCTAAATTATATTTTTGATACCACGCCTGATTATGTAATTTTATACCCTTTAATATTAATTTTAAGCCGCTATAATTATAAAGATTTTTTATTTTATAAAGTTTTACCTGATTAGTAAAAAAAAACGGAACATCTAAGCTTAAGGCGCGTTCTTTTATAACCCCTTTTATTTTTGTTTTTCTTTCGCCCGTTGCGACAAATGACCCCTTTTTGACAATCCCTGCCTTGTCGATAGCAATCTTTTTTAAAGAATTTCCTAAAATATCCTTATGATCCATCGATATGTTTGTAATTACCGAAAGAAGCGGTTTTTTAATTACATTAGTAGCGTCTAACTTTCCGCCGAGACCCGCCTCTATTATAGCTATATCGACATGCTGCTCCTCGAAATATTTAAAGCATACCGCCGTAGTAAGTTCAAAAAACGAAGGTTCGCCTAATTTCTCAAATTCTTTATTGTTTAAAATAATTTTTTTAAAAAAAAGGTTAAGTCTTTCCAAATCGTGGTCATCTATTTTTTTGTCTCCTATTATTATTCTTTCGTTAAAACTTACAAGATGAGGCGAGGTATAAAGTCCGGTTTTTAAGCCATGCTCCTTTAATATTGCGTATATAAACCTGCTTACCGAACCCTTACCGTTAGTTCCGGTTATATGTATTATTTTTAGTCTTTCCTGTGGATTGCCTGCATAGCTCAGTAAGGCTGTTATTCGTTCAAGTCCTAAATTTATAATAAAGCCGCTTTTGTCGTGCAGCGCGTCTAATTTACCCATTTACAAGAAGAAGCAACAGATTTTTTAGCGTATTTTTAATATCTTTTCTTTCGACTATCATATCTATCATTCCGTGTTCCAAAAGATATTCGGATCTTTGAAATCCCTCGGGAAGACTTTGATGTATAGTTTTTTCGATAACCCTTGGACCTGCAAACCCTATTAATGCCTTAGGTTCTGCAATTATAACATCGCCCAAGCTTGCAAAGCTTGCCGATACGCCGCCGGTTGTGGGGTCGGTTACGACAGATATATAGGGAAGGGAAACCTTTTGAAATTCCGAAACAAAAGCAACGGTTTTAGCCATTTGCATCAGCGAAAAAATTCCTTCCTGCATTCTGGCGCCGCCCGAGGAGGAAAAAATTATTACGGGAAGTTTTTCTTGGATGGCGTATTCAAAAGTCCTTGCTATTTTCTCTCCAACAACCCTGCCCATCGAACCGCCCATAAAATTAAAATCAAAAAGGGTGGCCGCTACCCTTATTTTATCTATAGTTCCTTCTCCCGAAATAACCGCATCCGACAGTCCGGTTTTTTTGCTGTCTTCTTTAAGCCTATCCCTGTATTTTTTTGTGTCCGTAAAATCAAGCAAATCTTGCGGCGTAATATCTTCAAAAAGGCTTTTAAAACTGCCTTCATCGAAGGTTATATCAATCCTTTTGTCCGCATTAATCCTAAAATGATAATTACATTTTGGGCAAACCTCGAGATTTCTTTCAAGTTCTTTTTTGTAAATAATCTCGCTGCAGCTCGGGCATTTTATCCATAAACCTTCCGGTATCGCCAGCTTTCCCTGTTCCTTTTTTCCGTTTTTAGGCTTAAATAAAAGCATAATATAATAATAAAGTATAAATTAGATAAATTATTTACAGAAAAATTCAATTATGAAAGGCTTGACCTGATATTGAATGAAAATTCGGCTATTTCTTTTAAAATCCTTGATTTATCATTAATATTATTTTCTATAAACTGAATAATTTTTGACCCGATTATGACGGCATCGGCATATTCGCTTATTTCTTTTACCTGTTCTTTAGTGGAGATTCCAAAACCTATTCCTACGGGAATATCGCTTATCTTTTTAATCTCTTTTACTTTGGAGCGGATAGCCGCGGACAGGGTTTCTCTTGCCCCCGTGACTCCGGTAACGCTGACATAATAAACAAATCCCTTAGCATAGGACAGAATATACCTCATTCTATCAATATCGGTCGTCGGCGCAAGCAAGAAAATCTGATATATATCCTTTTTTTTAATATATTTGGTAAATTCATCACTCTCTTCTGGGGGTAAATCCACAATTAAAACACCGTCAACTCCGGCATTACGGGCGCCATTCGCAAATTTATGCCCTAAAACAAAAACAGGGTTGTAATATGTGAAAAAAATAACGGGTATGTCCCGATAAGCCTTAAGCCTTTTTATAAAATCAAAGGCATCCTGCATTGAAATTATGTTTTTTAATGCCCTTTCGTATGATTTTTGTATAACCTTCCCATCCGCCATAGGGTCGGAAAAAGGAAAGCCTAATTCAATCATATCCGCGCCATTATTTATTAATGTTTTAGCTATTTCAAAAGATGCTTCGATGTCGGGATCTCCGATAGAGATAAACGGTATAAAAGCTGTTCTGTTTGCGGCCTTAAGTTTATTAAAAAAAGTATCGATTTTGTTCATTTTTATTATTTATTATTTGTATCCCCAGCCCAAAAGCATGGGTTTTACATTTATTTAGATAAAATATAGTCGGAAACCGTGTGCATATCTTTATCGCCCCTGCCTGAGAGATTTATAATAACCGATTTTCCTTTTATCTCCCTTTTAATTTTTTCCAAATATGCAATAGCATGCGCGCTTTCCAGCGCAGGAATAATGCCTTCCAATTTACAGAGCATTTGAAAAGCCGAAACCGCTTCTTCGTCTGTTACGCTGTCAAAAATAATTCTTTTTTTATCGGCAAAATGGCTGTGTTCAGGACCGACGCCTGGATAATCCAGGCCGGCTGCAATAGAATGCGCATTTTTTATTCTGCCGAATTCATCCTGGAGCAGGTAAGTTTTATTCCCGTGCAGCACCCCCGGACGCCCTCCCGAAATGGATGCGGCATGCATTCCCGTTTTAATTCCCAAACCGCCTGCCTCCACACCGTACATCTTAACTTTATCATATTTTATAAATGGATAAAACATTCCCATGGCATTGCTCCCCCCGCCCACGCAGGCTATCATAATATCGGGAAGCTTTTTAATCTGCTTTAAAATTTCTTTCCCTATAACCGATTGAAAATCTCTTACTATTTGGGGATAAGGGTGCGGTCCAGCGACGGTTCCGATCATATAATAAGTATTTTTTACATTTGCAATCCAGTCTCTTAGCGCCTCATTCATGGCATCTTTAAGTGTTTGAGAACCTGATTCCACAGGATTAACATGCGCCCCCAAAAGTTCCATTCTAAAAACATTCTGCTCCTGTCTTTCAACATCCTTTTTTCCCATAAATATCTCGCATTCAAGATCAAAAAGGGCACAGACGGTTGCCGTTGCAACGCCGTGCTGACCTGCCCCCGTTTCGGCAATAATTCTCTTTTTCCCCATCTTTACCGCAAGTAAAGCCTGACCGATCGTGTTATTAATTTTATGGGCTCCCGTATGGTTTAAATCTTCCCTTTTAAGGTAAATTTCAGATTTATAAATATCCGAAAGCCTTTTTGCATAAAATAAAGGGCTCGGCCTTCCGACATAATTTTTTAAATAATAGTTAAACTCTTTTTTAAAACTATTATCTTTTCGAATCTTTTTATAAAATTCTTCAAGTTCGATTATCGCGGGCATCAATGTCTCGGATATATACCTTCCGCCGTAAGCGCCAAAATGCCCCATATTATCAGGCAGTTTCATATACAGCTCCTTTAAAATTATCAAAAAAACGGCCCATTTTTTTATAATCTTTTTTCCCGGGGAACTCCTCGATTTTCGAAGAAAGATCAAAACCGTAAGGCATTACGGTTTCCGTAATATACTTTATATTATCAGGACCTATTCCTCCCGCTATAACGATGGAACTTAAATCAAGATTTTTTATAAGATTTAAGTCAAACGGCAAACCCGTCCCTCCGTGAATGCCTCCGCCGGCGTAAGTATCTAAAAGTATATTAACGCCCGCATTTTTATAATAATAAACCTTTTCGATACCGGCTTCATCTTTTATATGAACAGCTTTAAGAATGCTGTTTTTGTCTAAATTTAAATCTTCGATATAACCGGTTGACTCCGCGCCCGATAGCTGAACGATATCAATGCCTAAATCATTAACGATAGTTTCGAGCTTTTCCTGTTCTTCATCGACAAAAACGCCGGCAATAACAATATCCCGGTTAACCTTTAAAAATTCTTTAGAAAATTTTTCTTTAGTTTTACGCAAAGCGTCGATAATCTCTTTTGCCTTTTCGGGAATTATGCCTCTTTTTGATTTGTCGTAAAATACAAAACCTATACTGTCTGCACCCAGCCTTACGGCCCCTTCGGCATCATCAAGGTTAGTTATCCCGCATATTTTTATCTTTGGAATATTTTGCATTTTGAACTTAAACCTCATAAATAACTGTTTATCGTGTACGGCAATAAAAGGTCTTTTAATTTTTTCAACGCATCATCCGAGGTAACGAGGGCTTCGCCTATAAGAAAAGAATTAATCCCTCTTTTCATCAGCATTTCGATGTCCCCCCTTCCGCTAATACCGCTTTCTGCAACGATCAGCTTGCCAGGGGGTATTTTCTCCGCAATCCTTGCCGTTTTAAATAAATCGGTTTTGAATGTCAGAAGGTCCCTGCTGTTAATCCCTATAATTTCCGCATTATATTTCATTGCTATATCAAGCTCCTCATCATTTGAGATTTCGGTAAGAACTTCTAAAGAAAGTTCCCGGGCAAGAGAAAGGAGGTTTTTATATTGTTCGGAGGACAATGCTTTAATAATTAAAAGAATTGCATCCGCCCCTATTATTTTAGACTCGAAAACTTGAATTTCATCGATAATAAAATCTTTTCTTAAAATAGGAAGATGAACCGCGTTCCTGACTTTTAATATATCCGAAGGACTGCCCATAAAAAACGTCTTATCGGTTAAAACGGAAATGGCGCTTGCCCCGGCTTTTTCGTAAACCTCTGCAATTTCATCGGGTTTAAAATCGCGAATCAAAACCCCTTTTGACGGGGAAGCCTTCTTTGCTTCCGCGATTATGCTGCAAATTCGGTAAGACACAGCTTCTCCGTTAGATCTCGGCTTCAAGGCTTTTTTAAAACTTCTTAATCCATAAAAGGCTTGATAAGCTTGGGCCTTGTATTTGGGCTCGTTTATAGAAGCTTTAAATTTTTCTACCTCTTTTGTTTTTTCTTTTAATATATCGTCTAAAATCATATTATTATCCGGTTGTTAATACTGCAACCCAATCATTATTTCATTATTTATTGGAAATTTCAATCAGGTTTTGTAAAGATTTCGTTGCCCTTCCGGACAGGATAGAATACCTTGCCGCATCAAGCGCTTCATTTAAGTTGCCCGCTTTCCCCGAAACCAAAATAGCAAATCCTGCATTTAAAAGCGCTATATCGGCCTTAGGGCCAGGCTTACCGCTGATAATATCATATATAATTTTCGCATTTTCGGCAACCGAAAATGATTGAAATACGGCCGGCTCAGAAAAATCAAATCCATATTCTTTCGGATTGAATTCAAAATGTCTTATATCGCCGGAGTTTAATTCGTAAATATCCGTAATAGACGAAAGGCTGACCTCATCTATTCCGTCCCTGCCATATACGACAAAAGCCCTTTCGGTATTTAATAATCCCAAAACTTCGACAATTTTTTCCGCTAAATTTTTAGAGTATGCCCCGATAATTTGTTTTTTAGCTCCGAATGGATTAGTCAGGGGCCCCAATATGTTAAATATGGTTTTAAATCCTAATTCTTTTCTTGCCGGGGCTGCAAATTTCATTGCCGTATGGAAGTTTGGCGCAAATAAAAAACCGATATTTGCATATTCTATGGATTTCAAAACCCTTTGCGGGTCCATAAATATGTTTACGCCCAACTCTTTTAAAACATCGGCGCTGCCGGACTTCGAGGAAACACCGTAGTTTCCGTGTTTTGCTATTTTAACCCCGGCTCCTGCGGCAATCAAGGCAGCGCAGGTAGAAATATTAAAAGTATTTTTGCAATCCCCGCCTGTCCCGCATGTATCTACTAATTCTAATTGGACGGAGTTCTCTATAGGTATCGAAAGGACATTTTCTCTCATAGCATTTGCCGCTCCGGCTATCTCCCCGACATTTTCTCCTTTTATTTTAAGGGATGTCAAAAAAGAGCCGATTTGCGCGTTTGTGAACCCGCCGCTTAAAATCATATTAAAAGCTTTATAAGATTCGTCTTTATTTAAGGCATCATTATTAGCAACCCTATCCAGTATAGTTTTAATAAAATTTTCTTCCATTTTTAGCCCGTAAAATTATATAGATAAGAAATTGTTAATTATTTGCTTGCCATAAGCCGTAAGAATAGACTCGGGATGGAACTGAACCCCGTACGCCTTATAGCCTTTAAGCTCAATACCCATAATCTCGCCGTCATCCTCGCTTGTTGCAGTAATATTTATAATGTCCGGAAGCTTTTCTTTTTTTATAATAAGCGAGTGATACCTTGTGGCTTCAAACGGATTTGGTATATCTTTGTAAATAATAGACGAATCGTGTTTGATAGACGAAACCTTTCCGTGCATTATATTTTTGGCGCGGACTATTTCTGCCCCAAAGGCATAGCCGATAGCCTGATGACCGAGACAAACGCCTAATATCGGGATTTTGTCATAAAAATTTTTAATAATATCGACCGTGATTCCCGCTTCAAGCGGGGATTTTGGCCCGGGCGATATAATAATTTTCTCTGGATTCATCTTTTTAACCGACGAAATATCAATGGCGTCATTTCTAAAAACAGCCGCTTCGAACCCCAATTCGCCCACATATTGAACTATATTATAAGTAAACGAATCATAATTATCTATAATTAATATCATAAACTCTAATTAAGTCTATTGACAAGATTAAATGCCGCTATCAAGTGCTTTAATTTATTTTCCGTTTCCATAAATTCCTGATCGGGCGTGGAATCATATACTATTCCGCCTGCCGCCTGAATGTATGCGGCATCTTCCTTAAATAACGCCGTTCTAATTGTTATACAAAATTCCATTTTCCGGCATCTGTTATCTTCTAAAAACCCAAAATATCCAACTCCTCCCGCATAAACACCCCTTTTTGAGTCTTCAAGCTCATTGATTATTTCCATTGCCCTAACTTTTGGCGCGCCGGTTACCGTACCCGCGGGATATGTCGCCCTGATTAAATCAAATCCGTCCTTGCCGTTTTCTATTTCCGAAACTACGCTTGTAACTATATGTTGAACATGGGAATATTTTTCGATATACATAAGCCTTTCGACTTTAACGGTTCCTTTTTTAGAAACCCTTCCGATGTCGTTTCTCCCCAGATCCACAAGCATGATATGTTCCGCCCGTTCTTTCTGGTCGTTTAATAGTTTAACCGCAAGGTAATCGTCCTCGGCGGGATTTTCCCCCCGCTTAATTGTTCCGGCTATAGGTCTGGTTTCGATGAAATCTCCGGCGACTTTTACTAAGTTTTCCGGCGAAGAACCTACAATGGCAAAATCTTTAATCTTAAGATAAAACATATACGGGGAAGGATTGACAAGCCTTAGCGCCCGATAAAAAAGGAACGGGGGCGGCGGATTTAAGATTTTTTTCCTTCTGGATACCTGCACCTGAAATATATCCCCGCGCAGAATGTACTCTTTAGCCATTAAAACCTTTTGCTTATATTCGTCAAAATCTATTTCATCGATAATCTTAATATCAAATTTTTTACCTGTACCGGCAGCGCCGGCATCCGTTCCTGCCCCCCTTTTTTTAATCAAAGAGGTTATTTCATTTATTCTATTTAATGAGGACTCATATTCTTTTTTAAGGTTCCGCTGTTCTAAATTATCTTTAAATAAAAACGACGCTACCATGATAACTTGAGTTAAAGAGTCATAAATTATAATATCCCGGGGGAGCATAAAAAAAAGATCGTAAACATCCGTAATATCTGCTTTATGAGGGGGAAGTTTTTCGATAAGACTGCTTATCTCGTAACTTAAATAGCCGAATAAACCCCCGGTAAAAGCTTCGGGCAGGTCTTTTCCATATAGCCTAAAGTTAGACAGGATTTTTTTTAAATATGAAAATATATCTTCGTTTAAATCTTTGAGATTAACAGTTTCGGGAAACTTAAGACTTGAACCGCTAAAATTGTCAATGCTTAATACATCTTTATACAGGCTGACGGTCAAAAATGGGTTTAAGCATATAAATGAATATCTTCCCCAACGACCCACACCTTCGGCGCTTTCAAAAAAAAATGCGTATGATTCTTTATAAAAGGAAGAAAATATGGATATCGGGGTATCCATATCCCCGCTTATTTCTTGTATTACAGGGATTATATTAAATGTGTCCGGTATATTTAAAATATCCTCAAAACTTGTGATAGGCATAACATGGGTGATTATATCATACTTTTAATCTTTATTATAATTTATTGCCTATGAACAATTTTGTAAGACTATTTTTCTTCTTTCACGACAAATTCTATAAAACCCATAGGACTTAAATCTCCGGACCTAAAACCTGTTTTTATAATCCTGATATATCCTCCCGGCCTATCTTTATATCTCGGCCCCAACTCTTTAAAAAGCTTGGTAGTAGCCTCTTTACTTCTAAGCCTTGAAAATGCAAGCCTTCTTTTGGCAACGGAATCTATTTTACCTATTGTAATAAGTTTTTCTACATAACTTCTCAGGACCTTTGCCTTCGGCAAAGTGGTCTCAATCCTTTCATGTTCTATAAGAGAGGACGCCATATTTCTTAAGAGCGAGGTTCTATGTGAAGATGTTCTGTTTAACCTGGTTTTAATTTTCCCGTGACGCATTTTATACCTCTATATTTATAATAAATTATTTCTCTTGTTTTTGGATACTTATATTGTCAAGTTTCATTCCAAAATTTAAACCCATTGTGGACAAAACCTCTTTTATCTCATTAAGAGATTTTCTTCCGAAATTCTTTGTTCTAAGCATTTCTCCCTCGGTTTTTTGAACCAGCTCATAAATGGTTTTTATATTGGCGTTTTTTAGACAATTTGCGGATCTAACCGAAAGTTCAAGCTCATCGACATTTTTAAAAAGATTTTCGTTTATCTGATTTTCTTTAGGTTTTTCGTTTTCGAATTGCGGTTTTTTTTCAATTAACTGCTCCATTTCCTCGAAGGCAACAAAAACCGAAATCTGTTCCTGTAAAATCAAAGCCGATTCGTTAAGCGCATCCTCAGGAGTAATAAATCCATTGGTATATATCTCCATTGCAAGTTTATCATAGTCCGTTATTCCGCCGACTCTTGCGTAAGATACATCCATTGTAACCTTTTTAATCGGGGAATAAGCCACATCTAAGGTTATCGTTCCAATCGGCGCGTCCTCCCGCGTATTGAGTTCGCTCGGCACATATCCTCTTCCGCCCCTGACAAGCATCTCGGCTTTAAAATGGCCGCCCTTTGCTACCCTTAATATCTTTTTTTCTTTATTGACAACTTCAATATTTTGAGATGTTTTTATATCCGAAGCATAAACATCTCCTTCCCTATCTATGTCAAGATATACTAATTCCGGCTCGCCTGCGGTCATGTTGAAATCAATATCCTTTAAATTTAAAATAATTTCCGAGACATCTTCCGCAATACCCGGAACAGGCGAAAATTCATGGGATATGCCGTCTATTTTAACCTCCGATATCTTATAGCCGACTATCGAAGACAAAAGAACCCTTCTGAGTGAATTACCGACGGTAACTCCAAACCCTCTTTCTAAAGGTTCGACTACCAATTTTCCATAATAATCCGTGTATGTGTCTTTTACAAACTCGATTTTTTTTGGCTTAATAAGCGAAAGCCAATTTTTTTTCATATTGCCTCCAAAATTTTTTATTAGGCGCCTGTCTATTTAGAATAAAGCTCGACTATAAGTTTCTCATTAGCTGTCGAGATAATTTCGTCTCTTTCCGGAATGCTCTTTATCACGCCTTTATATGCATCCTTATCCAGTTCGAAATATCCGGGGCGCATCTTTCTCACGGAAGACTCCAATGAACTATTGATAAGATCGCATTTTCTACTCTTTTCGCATACCATGACTTCATCGCCCGGCTTTAAAACATATGAAGGAATATTTACCTTTCTTCCGTTAACTATAAAATGCCCGTGGGCAACCAAAAGTCTTGCTAATTTCCTTGAATTTGCGAATCCAAAAGTATAAACCGCATTATCAAGCCTTCTTTCCAATAAGGACAGCAAATTTTCACCGGTTATTCCTTTCATTTTTTCACCGGTTCTATATGTTTTTTTAAATTGCCTTTCCAGAAGTCCGTATGTTCTTTTTAATTTCTGTTTTTCCCTTAATTGCTCCCCGTACTCCGATAATTTTCTCCTTGCGCCTTTATGTTCGCCTGGAGCATATTCTCTTTTATCATATGAACATTTATCGGAATAACATCTGTCACCTTTTAAAAAGAGCTTTGCCCCTTCTCGGCTGCATCTTTTGCCGACG
>JAKBNN010000056.1 GCA_021831025.1 bacterium
AATCATAGGCTTATTGGTCGGAATAACAACGACATCCAAATTGTATATCTTTTTGAATTCTTCGGCTTCGGTATCCGCCGTTCCCGTCATTCCCGCAAGCTTATTATACATCCTGAAAAAATTTTGAAAGGTGACAGTGGCAAGAGTCTGATTTTCACCCTCGACTTTAAGGCGTTCTTTAGCTTCCAGCGCCTGATGAAGCCCTTCCCCATAGCGCCTTCCGTTCATAAGGCGGCCCGTAAATTCATCGACTATGACAACCGAGTTATCCTGAACTAAATAATCCACATCCCTAAAGTAACATGCGTGTGCCCGCAAAGCTTGATTTATGGAGTGAAGGGCATCAAGATGCCTCGGATCGTAAATATTTTTTATATTCAATTCCTTTTCGACACGCTCTATCCCTTCTTCTGTTAAAATCGCGGTTTTTAACTTTTCATCGACGGTATAATCGGCATCCTTATGTAAATGCAGGACAGCCTTGTCGGCTTTATAATATAATTCGGTGGCTTCGTCGGATTCGCCGGAAATTATAAGCGGGGTCCTTGCTTCATCGATTAATACCGAGTCAACCTCATCTATAATCGCATAATTAAGCTCTCTCTGAACATAGTCGTCTAAAGAAAACTTCATGTTATCCCTTAAATAATCAAAACCGAATTCATTATTCGTACCGTAAGTTACATCGCAATTATAAGCTTTTTTTCTACCGTCGTCGTCTAAATCATTCGTTATTACGCCTACGGAAAAACCCAAAAGATTATAAGCCTTGCCCATCCACTCCGAATCCCTCTTAGCAAGATAGTCGTTAACCGTTATGACATGAACGCCTCTTCCTGTTAAACTGTTAAGGTAAACGGGAAGGACGGCTACGAGCGTTTTACCCTCCCCCGTTGCCATCTCGGCTATTTTACCCGAATGCAGCTCCATTCCCCCGATAAGCTGAACATCAAACGGACGCATATTTAACGCCCTTTTAGCGCCTTCCCTTGCAACGGCAAAGGTTTCTGGTAAAATTTCTTCTAATATTTTATCCTGCTTATCTTTTGAAAGCCCCTTAAGTTCCTCTTTAAACTTAAAGCTCATTCCTTTAATTTCCTCATCTGTAAAACCCGAATATTTGACCTCTAAGGAATTAATCTTTTCTAATACATGTTTTAATTTTGAAATCTCTCTTTGATTGCTTGTTCCAAAAATACTTTTTAATAACTTAATCGCCACTTTATCCTGCTCCGTGAATTTTATAATTTATTTGCCGGAAACCTCAACATTTTCAAATAAAATTGAGGGCGAACCCGTAGAACCGAAAAATCGAATATCGTTTGCAATGCCTACTATGTTATTAAAGAGCTGCATTAAATTGCCGCTTACGACAATCCCTTTAACCGGAAATTCAATTTTACCGTTTTTAATATAAAAACCGGATGCCCCGAGTGAAAATTCACCCGTATAAGGTTTGGCCATATGAAGCCCCATAAGTTCATTTATGTACATGCCCTCTTTCAAAGGCAAAATAATATCGACGAGCGGGGTTTCCCCGTTTTCTATAAAAAAATTGGTTGAACCAACCTCGGGCGGAAGCGTATATGACTGCATAGCGGAATTTCCGGTAGATTTTGTATTAAATCTATTTGCATATTCTATGTCGTAAAGAAAAGAATTTATAACGCCGTTAATACAAAGGGGTTTTCTTTGCATATTTATCCCGTCGTAGTCAAATATGTCCGTCGCCCACCCGCCCGGCAAAAGCCCGTCGTCGATAATATTAAGTTTGCTCGAAAAAACCTTTTGGCCTAACTTCCCCCCCAAAATAGACTTTTTCTTATAAACATTATTGGCATAGAAGGACTGTTTTAATACCCCCAGAAACTCCGATGCCGTAAAATTATCGAATAGTATATTATAGCTTCCGCTGCTTACAACCCTCGCCCCAAGCTGATCTACACCCCTCTTTGCGGCATTCATGGAAACCTTTTTAAATTGCAGTTTATCGAATTCGTGGGAAAAATCAAAATCAAACCCCGAACCGGTGTCGGCGCCTTGCCTTGCGGCAACCGATAAGAAAACTTCGTAAGAGGTTTTTCTGGATGATAAATTTAAACCGTTTGAATTGCAAATCCTTTTTGCAGTTAATGACTCGGAATAGGTTGGCTTATCGACTTTGTATATTTTTTTATCATAGGAATACGCAGTTTCTTCCATCTCTATCAGGCATCCTTTTTTTTTATCCATATCTATTTTATCTGATTTTAAAGAATAAATTCTCAATTTTTCTTCAAAATTAGGCGCCGGAACGGCGGCTGATTCATGTAAGGAAGGGGCTAAATCCGCATACTCGTTTTCTTCCATAAAGCTTAATAAGGATAGTCCGTTGTCAAAAGTATCCCTTATCTTTTGCTCATCAAGCCCCAGGCAATACGAAAAGCTCATCCTCTTATTATTCAATAATCTTAAATTAAATCCATTTATCTCGGCATTAATAAAATTTGATATCGAACTATTTTCCGACTCCATCTTTAAAACCTTTGAATTGAAAAGATAAACCCCGTATTTTATACCCTTTTTCTTAGAATAATCGTCTATTAATGAAATTACATCGTCAAAATTCATTTAAAATTCATTCCTTTTATTAAATTTATTTTATTTTATTACTTAACAAAATTTTTAACAAGCATTCGGCGAGTCTTTATTTATTATTTATGCGGGAGATGATATCGGCGGCGGCTTCCTCGATAGATTTATCGGTAATATCTATAACAAAAGCATTTAGTTCGGCATATAAATCTTTTGAATGAGCCAGCTCTTTTTCTATAGATTCTTTCGAGATATAATCAGCCATAAAGGGAAGTCCCATTCTTTTTAATCTTTCTTTTCTCAGATTAGAGATTCTGCCGGCATCCGAAACTAAGCCGAATATCTTTCCTCTGGGAATTTTATAGATAACATCGCTGATACTCTGTTCGTCTATTATAGGAATATTGGCGGCCTTAAATCCTCTTTGGGCAAGAAATAAGCAAAGAGGAGTCTTGGATGTTCTAGAAACCCCCAAAACGAGCGCATCGGCTTCGTTGATCTCGTCTATTCTCTGTCCGTCATCATGTTTTACGGCATACTCGAGCGCATCTATTCTTCTAAAATATTCATCGTTTATACGGTGTATCAATCCCGGTTTCCGTTCAGGAGAGAGGTTTAGTATATATGAAATGGCGTTTAACACGGGACCGATAATATCGATGCTTGTAATACCCTTTTCATTTGACTCCTGAAGCATAATATTTCTAAGGCCGTCCTTAACTAAAGTAAAAATAATCAGGGCCTTTTTTTCCGAAGCTTCGGTAATGATTTCTCTTAGCTTTAACTCCGAATCTACCAATAGAAATCTTTTTAAGTGGACATCCGGAATAGAAAATTGTGAAATTGCAGCCCTTGCGACCTTTTCTGCGGTTTCACCCGTAGAATCGGATACCACAAAAACATAAAAATCCCCGCTTTTAGAATCTATTTTATGATTCATGTCTATGCTATACTATGCTATGCTACTAAATTAATTAGATATGGGACTTTAACCCGTTTTTTTTCCACAAAAGCATGCCGCCCTTTAAATTGCGGACTTTATTAAAGCCGTGCCTTTTAAGCATCGCGCAGGCCGAATAACTTCTGGCGCCGCTATGGCAAACAGCAATAATCTCTTTATCCTTGGAATATTCCAGTTCTTTTATTTTTAACGGTAAAAGTCTTAAGGGTATCAGTTTTGCATTTTCTATATGTCCTAAATTACCGTTAAATTCATGCGGTTCTCTGACATCTATTATTAAAGCCTTCCCGCCTATATGCTCTTCCGATATTTTTTTAAGCGCCTCTTCGGGAGTAATCTGTTCTATTTCTTCGGACAGTCCTTCCCTTCTAAAAATATTAAACAATTTGTAATACCTCCATTTTTTATATAATGTATGTTTTAATATTATAATATATAGTTTTTATTTTGTCTATTAAATTACACCGTTAAATTTATCAAACTCGAGCATCACGGCAGTCTCGTCGCAATCGGGAAATTTAACGCAATTTATGCAATCGCTCCATATCTTATGCGGGAGTTCCGATTTGTCTATTATTTTAAAACCGGATTTCTGAAAAAATTGCGGTTTATAAGTAAGGGCAAATATTCTCGTTATTTTAAAAAATCTTGCTTCCTCGATACATTTCGTTATTAATTCGGTCCCGATAAGCTTTCTTGTGTAAGGCTTTTTAACGGCTAACGACCTTATTTCGGCAAGGTTTTCCCATACTATGGTTAAGGCGCAGGCCCCGATGATTTCGCTCGAATCTTCTTCGTTAAAATGTTCGATTTCCGCAATATAGAAATCTCTTAAATGTTCGTATATATCGCTCATTGAACGGGGGAGCATCTCCCCCGCTTTCGAATATTCCGAGAAAAGACTATAAAGAGCTTTGACATCGCACATTAGCGCCTTTCGCAGAACTATCTCAAAAATCTCCCCATTTACTTCAATTTTTACTTTAGATGGATAATATATAACATTTCCACTCTTTTCATACCTCTGCCTGCCTGTTGTTTTATACAATAAAACCTCTCCTCTTTAAGATTTCCTTCGCATGAGCAGTTGCAGCTTCGCTTTTTGCATAGCCGGAAAGCATTCTCGCAATTTCATTAACCCTTTCTTCAGGCGAAAGCTCTCTTATTTTAGTATATGTTTTTCCGTTTATTACTTCTTTGTAAACAAAAAGATGCCTCCCTGCAAAAGAGGCTACCTGCGCAAGATGCGTAACAAGAATAACCTGATTAACATCAGATATGTTTTTAAGCGCCTCTCCGACAAAATTGGCGACATCTCCCCCGATTCCGGAATCTACCTCGTCAAATATAAAAGAAGATGAGCCCCTTTTTACATTTACAATCTTTAGCATACAAAGGCTGAGTCTGGAGAGTTCGCCGCCCGAAGCGACCATAGAAAGCGGTTTCGGGTCTTCACCCGGGTTAGCCGAAAACATAAATTTACATTCATCGAGTCCCGTCTCGGAAAAACCTTCCTTAAAATCCAGCTTATTCAATTCTATCTTAAAAACAGGTTTGATCCCTAAAGATGAAAGCTCCGCTTCTATTTTTTTTTCTAGAACGGAAGCGGAATCTACTCTTCTTTTATGCAAAACATCTGCCGCGCCAAGAAACCCGTCCTTTAAACCATTGATGTTGTTTTCAAGCTCCTCTACCCTTTCTTCGAGATTTGCAACGCTTTCTAACTCTATTTTAGCTTTGTTATATAAGTCTATAAGTTCCTTCGGGCCGGAAACGGAGTACTTATTTTCCGCGCTTATTATTCTGTCTATTTTCAATCTGATTTCGCTCAATCTCTGTTCATCAAATTCAAAATCTGCATATTTTTCTAAGAACAAAAGTATATCTTCTATTAAAATTTTAGCGCTTTCGGCATTTTTAAATTCTTCCGTTTTCTTAAAATTGGAATCGACATCCGCCAGCTTTAAAAGATTGGATACTAACGGGGTTAAATTTTTTAGTATGCCGTATTCTTCATTATCAATTAAATTTATCGATGCGGAGATATATTCTTTTATACTATTGATGTTTTCAAGTCTTTTAAGCTCTTCCTGTAATATTATATCATCATTTTCCGATTTAATTTCAAGTTTTTCCACATCGTCTATAATATATGCATTAAGGGTCTTAATCCTTGATATGTCGCCTATTTTTTTCTTAACTTTTTCCTTTTCGCTTTCAAGTCTGCTAATATCGTTATATATGCCTTTAATATCCGATAATAGCTTGATATTTTCGGCAAATTCGTCCAAAAAAGCCAGCTGGCTGTCATTTGATATTAAAAACCTTTTATCGTTTTGCCCGAAGATATTGACAAGGCTCCCCTCTAATCTTTCGGCGGCGGTTTTATTTACAGGTTCATTATTTATAAAATATTTGCTCTTGCCGTTTACCGTGATTACTCTTTTTACTATTATATCTTCGTCCTCTTCAAAGTTTATCCCGTTTTCCTCAAAAATCTGCGCCAAATTGGCTTTAATTTTCCTGCTAAGAGCATCGAATACGGCGCTGACAGAGCCTTCTTTTTCACCTGTCCTTATGACACCCTCTCCTTTTGTTTTTCCAAATAAAAAATTGAGAGATTCTATTATAATGCTCTTGCCGGCGCCGGTTTCACCGCTTAAGACATTTAAATTTTCGCAAAAACCAACCTCTAAAAAATCTATCGTAGCAAAATTTTTTATATATATCTTTTTTATCATCGCATATGGGAATTAAATAAATAAATTGTTTTACCAATTTAGTTTCGACCTCAGTATATCCCAATAATTAAGACTTAAAGATGCGGAAAGATAGACCTTGGAAGGATGTTTTTTGATGATTATTTCATCATTATCGCAAAGTTTTATACCGTCTCTTCCGTCAGCCGATATAAAAATATTCCGCTCCTGCGGCGCAATTTTTATCTTTAATTCACACGGGTTTATTATTACAGGCCTATTTGTAAGGGTATGCGGGCAGATAGGCGTGAGAATAAACGCCTCGACATCGGGCTGAACAATAGGTCCGCCGGCTGATAACGAATAAGCGGTAGAACCGACCGGAGTTGCAATAATGAGACCGTCCGCCCTAAAATCATTCAACCATACATCGTTGACATGAACGCTTAAATCGATAATCCTTGCATGAATACTTTTTTCCCTTGCGATAGTCGCTTCATTTAATGAAACGAATTTGGAAATTGATCTGCCGCTCCTTATCACATTGATATCTAAAGCCATTCTTGGGTGAAATTCCAAAGAACCGTCGAAAATCTTTTTAAGCGCCTCATCCCTTAAAGACTCCGAAACCTCGACAAGAAACCCGAGTTTCCCAAAATTTATTCCTATAATGGGAACTTCTAAAGGAAAAATTTTTCCAAAGGTAATCAAAAGGGTTCCGTCTCCACCGCAAACCACGACAAGCCCGACATTTTCGGTATCTGCGGCGGTTATGTTCATACTTGGCTTCACCGCCGCATCTATACCCTTTGTTTTTATAAATTCACAAACATAGTTCGCGTATTTAAACGCGTCTTCGGCGTCTTTTTTATAGGAGATAAGAACTCTTTTAATATTTTTATTGAATTCGGATGCAAACATTAAAATTGTTAATGCCGTCAAATACCGCAGTGCGTCATTCCCGCTTTAGCGGGAATGACGGTTAAATTAATTTGAATTTTTCGTCTCGTTTAATAGTCCGCCCTCTTTAATAATTTTAACCTGTCTGTCGGTTAAATTATACTTAAATTTATACTCTTCGTTATTCTTCGTCTTATTAATAAATGTAACCGGTTTATGCTCGCCAAGCTCTTTTAGAATATTCGGCGCGTAAAGCTCGTCTCCCTGTCCCATTTTATCATAATCCGAAGGATTTTCAAATATCAAAGGCAAAATTCCAAAATTAATAAGGTTTGCAAAATGAATCCTTGCAAACGATTTTGCAATAACAGCCTTCACCCCCAGATACATCGGCGCAAGCGCGGCATGTTCCCTGCTCGAACCCTGACCGTAGTTTTCCCCGCCTATTACAAAACCCCCTTTTTCTTTTAAGGCCCTTTCGGAGAAAGCGGCATCGACAGGCTCAAAGACATATTTCGATATTGCGGGTATGTTTGACCTTAACGGAAGTATTTTAGAACCGGCAGGCATTATATGGTCGGTCGTAATATTATCCCCCACTTTAAGAAGAACCTTTCCTGTTAAAGATTCGGGAAGTTTCTGCTGAACCGGAAGCGGTTTAATATTTGGCCCCCGATAAACCTCGACCTCATCCGGATTTGTCGATGGAGGCAATATCATAGAATCGTCTACGTCAAATTTTTCGGGCATTTTAATATCGGGAGCCTTGCCCATCGTCCTTGGATCAGTAATATATCCCGTTAATGCGGAAGCCGCGGCAGTTTGAACGGAAACAAGGTAAATTTTCGCATCCTTAGT
>JAKBNN010000079.1 GCA_021831025.1 bacterium
CTATAAGCTCAAACCCGCCTGAAAGACTGCCCGCCATTATCGTCTTTTTTTCACTGACGTCGTTATATTTAACGGCATTTTCGACGGCGATAAGAACCCTGTCGAGCGATAGCGGTTTTTCTATGAAATCGTACGCTCCCGTTTTTATGGCTTTTATAGCGGTATTGATATCGGAATGTCCGGAAATCATAATAACGGGGATATTTTTATTTGCTTTAACCATATCGTTTAAAATACCGACCCCGTCTCTGCCCGGAAGCCAGATATCCAGTAAAACCGCATTTGGAGAGATTTCGTTAAACGCCTTAAGCCCTGCTTCCCCGCTTCCTTCCGACGCGACCCTGTATCCCTCGTCCGTCAAAATGCCTTCCAAAGATTTTCTTATGCTTTCTTCATCGTCTATTATAAGAACCTGCTTCATTTCCTTCTCCCGCTTATTAATACGCTAATTAATAATTTAATGATACAATAATAATCCTTGTTAATGCCCTAAATACTTTATACTTTTACGGCGATGGGGGGAAGTTTAATTCTATGATAAAACTTGCCCCGCCGTCTTCGTTGTTTTCCGCTCTTATCTGAGCATTGTTCTCGACCATTATATTTTTAGTTATGGCAAGTCCCAAACCTGTTCCGCCCTGCTTTGTAGAAAAATAAGGCTCGTACATATTTTGCATAACCTCGCCTTCCATGCCCGTGCCGTTATCCGCAAAAACTATGCGGACGACCTGTTTATCCGCGTCCTTTTTCGCCTCCACCGTTATTCTGCCTTTATATTCAGATTTTTTCCAACTCTGCCGTTTTAATAAAACGCTGTACACTCCGTTATCGATTATATTCATAAATGCCCGCTTCATCTGTTGTTTGTCTATAAAAACTTCGGGCAAATCTCCGTCAAGATTCGTGATGAATTCTATATCTTTATGAGCGTTTTTATAAAGCGACAGGACATCGTTAATCAAGTAGTTTACATTTATGTATTCGAAATTAGCCTCGGGAAGCCTTGCGTAAAGCGAAAATTCATCTACAAGATTTTTTAAATCGCCGACCTCTTTAATAATGGTATCCACCATTTCATTAAAAATCAAATCTTCGCCGCCTCCGCCCGCCTTTCCGCCAAATTTTTTCTTAAGCCTTTCGGCCGAAAGCTTAATCGGGGTCAGGGGGTTTTTTATTTCGTGCGCCATTCGTTTTGCAACCTCTTCCCATGCCGCAACCCTCTGGGCTTTCATCATATCCGTCGTATCGTTTAAAACGATGATAAAACCTATATAATTATTCAATTCGTCTTTTAAAACCGTCAGATTTACGATATAAACCTTCACGCCGCCTTTAACATTAAGTTTTATCTCTTTTGTTATGCTTTCCTTATCCTCTCTTGCCAAATCTTTAATCATGCCCCTTATATCCGAAAATGCCGTTTTATCGAAAACATCTTTATAATAAAGGTTGACGGACTTTTTAGAATTTAAGTCAAACATATTCTCGGCGGCATTATTTATGTTCCTGATTTTACCGGTCTTGTCTATGGCGATGACGCCGGCATGAATATTTTTAAGAATTATTTCCATATATTTTCTTCTTCTATCTATTTCTTCGTTAACCTTTCGCAAATCAAGATTCGCCTTTTCTATCACCTGCTTATTTTTACTTAAATCCTTAGCCATAACATTAAAAGAATCTATAAGCATCCCTATCTCGTCGCCTGTGCCGGCGGGAACCGAGGTATCAAGATTCCCCGCAGCCACCTTTTTGGTTCCCTCCACCAGATCTATTATCGGTTTTGTCAACTTTTTTGACAGGTAAAATCCCACCCATAAAGAAATAAATAAAATAATAAGGGTAAATATGGAAAAAAATATAAGATATGTCGTTTCCATAGGATTTTTCATGAACCGTATCTGCGAATATTCTTTGTAAAAATTAGAGAGCCAGTATATCTTGCGGACAATCTTTTCCTGCCCGCCCGCATTATGTTTATGGTAAAATCTTGCGATGTCGATTGCGTAATCCATTGCCTTTTCTATTTTTGGGGCGTACCACTTGTTGATAATATTGGCGGCAAAACCGGTTGCGACTATTACGATAAACATAAACACGGATGGAACGAGAGAGACTATCACGAACAAAGAAACCAGCTTTGTCCTTAATTTTGCTCCCGTAACCTTCATTTTTCTTTCTATAAGGAGTTTGATTACATTCCTTATGACCAGAAAGAGCATAAATAAAAACAGGATTACGGTTATATTTATATAAGCGTAAACGATAATCTTGGATGTTAAGGATGTATTCGTAAAAGAAATCATCCTGACTTCCGCAAAGGTTGAGATTATTATCAGAAATACCGTTATGATTATAAATATAATCTCTCTTCTTATCCTAATTTTTTCGATCGATTTATCCTTGTCTTTCATCTTGCGTATTGTTAAAAAAATAAATTTAATAAATAAATTTAAGGCTGTATGTATTTGTGGTCATCAGGAAATAACCGGTAAAAAACGGGATATAATTAAGAGGAAACGGGATATGGAATGTGCCTAAAACTCCTCTTATAGTTATCTCGTATTTGCCGCCCTGCCTGAAATTTCTTTTGGTCCGTATGGGCAGATTTTGCACCCGGGACATGTAGGACAAGGCGCCGCTAAACGACCTCGCTATTAATCTTTTGCCGAATTTACCCATGTAATTATATTTTATAATGAAATAATTATTCAGCTCGTCGTATTTTATGGAATTTACTAAAACACGGTCGTATAAAACCCTCCCGCCCTGAAGCGAGCGCACCTTAACATAAAATCGGAATTTGACGGGAAACCCGCTTAAAATAGCTTTTTTTAAGTCTTCGTTAAAAGCGCTGCTTACTTTAAAATATAAAATAACGTTGTTTTTATTGTAGGATGTTACTATTACATCCGAGATTTTCGGCATCCCGAAAGCTTTCAGGGGAAAAAATAAGACGGCGGCGAAAATCGCCGGAAACATAAACTTAATTAAAAACGGCATAGCCTTTTCCTTTTTTTTCATCCTTAATCCTGCCCCAAAATTGCCGATAGAAAATTTATTTTCTGGATTCCTGCTTTCGCAGGAATGACATTGAGGATATTAAACGTTTCACCCAACGGGTGTCCCAACCCGCTACGGCGGGAATGACTTTGCTATATTCTATCTTTTCACCCAACTATTGTCATTCCTGCGAAAGCAGGAATCCAGAGCTTTTAAGGTTTTTAGAGTATATTTTACACTTTCTATCGGCAAATTTAATCCTGCCTTAATCATTTACTTAAGATAGATTTTATTGTATCATAAAAAAATATGAAAGTATTAGTATTAGGTTGCGGCACTTCGACAGGCGTTCCGTTAATCGGCTGCAATTGCGAAATTTGCGCCTCGGCCAATCCGAAAAACAAAAGACTAAGGCCGTCGATTCTCGTGTCGGAAAATAACCTGAATATTTTAATCGACACCCCTCCCGATTTACGAACCTCGGCGCTCGGATTCGATGTAAAAAACATCGATGTCGTCCTATATACCCACACCCACGCGGACCATCTTTTCGGAATAGACGATTTAAGGATGTTTAACCATATTAAAAAGGCCCCGATACCTATATATGCCTCCGAAACCGCGATTCATTTCATCGAAAATAAATTCGATTATATATTTAAAGAAAAAACTCTTTCAAGCAAGCCTAACCTTACGCCGAATATATTAAAAGACAGAATTGAAATTAACGGATTAAGCATAACGGCTGTCCCCGTTTATCACGGCAACGATATAATAAACGGGTACAGAATAAACGATTTTGCATATATTACCGATGTTTCTAAAATACCGGAAACATCTTTTAAATTATTAAACGATTTAAAGGTATTGATGATTGACGCCCTAAGATATAAACCGCATCCGACGCACCTATCCATAGACGAAGCGATAGCCGTTTCCAAAAGAATAAAGCCCGTTAGAACTTACTTTACGCATATGGGACACAATATCGACTACGAAGAAATTAAAAAATATGCCGCAAATGGGAATTTTATACCCGCCTACGACGGGTTGACCTTCGAGGTATAAATGCATCGGTTAATCTATATCTGCCATAAGATATACGGCAAATAATAAAAATATAATATCTGCCATAAACGCGGCTAAAAGCGGATTTAGCTGGGAGGACTCCCCGAGCGACATGGCAATGGAATTAACAATCCACCATGTAAAGGCAAATACGATGCTTATTCCTATCGCAATAGGCGCGCCGCCTTTCTTTTCCAGCAATAATCCAACGGAAATGCCGATAAGTATAAGAATCAGATTTATTACAGGGTATGATAATTTGGAATAAAAACCGGTAAGAATATAACTGACGCCGGATTCCGTTTTTTTTGCGACTGCAAGCATTTTCGACAGGCTGGTTATAGAAAGAAATTCCGGTTTCAGGGCGTAAGATTTAAAAAAATTTAAGTTTAAATTAATAGGCATTTCCATATTTTTAAAAAATTTTTCCGAAAATTCGGATTTATTTTTAAATTCGAATTTGTCTATCCGCCCGTTAATTAACTTCAGATTATTATGTTTAAAATACCCTTCTTTTGCTATATATCTTTTATTTAAGATAAAATCGTTATCGAACGCATAAATATTGACGCCTTTAATTACCTTCTTTGACGGATCCAGAGATTTTGCCGTAATAATATATTTTTTGTAATGAATCATAATATCCTTTGTCCTGTATTTATATACGGAATCTATATCATAGGACGAATTTTTGTTGATATACCTTTGCATTACGAACCTTCTCAGTATATTGGTCTTAACGGCAATAAAATTAGAAAGAAAAAAAGCGGACATCGATATTATAATTCCGGTCAAAATTAACGGCATAAAGAACTTAAACATACTTAAACCCGAAGACTTTACAGGCATTATTTCATTGTTTTTATTCAAAAATGTTATGGTAAGCAGGGTCGATAAGAGGACGGATAACGGAAGCATCCTGTAAATTATTTCCGGAAGTTTATACAAAAAATATAGAATCACATAACCGGCGTCCGGAGAATGCTTTGTGAATGCGCCTATATTAGAAATAAAATCCACCACGATATAAAAAGCGGCTAAGCTTAAAAGGGCGACAGCCAAATATTTCAAAAATTCGGCTAATAAATATCTTTGCAATATTTTTATTTTCATATTATTTCATCGCATTATCTTAAAAGCGTCCTTAAATACAATATAAAACCTGAAACAAAAAGGAATAAATCCGCCCCCCAAACGCCTATAACCGGATTTATTTGATTTCTTAGCGACAGATAAAACCCCGATGTGAATAAAATATAATAAGCCGTCACAATTATTATCGTATAGGAAATTGCCAGAAACAGACTTCTTTTCTCAAGAAGCATCCCGAGGGGCATGCCGATAAATACAAACAATATTGTGGCAAGGGGAATGGCAATCTTTTTGTATAAGTATATGAGATAAATGTTCTTTATCTTGCTATCCTTTTCCGATAAATACCTTCTTGCGAGTTCCGGAAATGTCATAAAATGAACGGAGCCGTTTTTACCCGGAAACGACAGCCCTTTTAATTTTATATTTATCTTATATGTGTTAAAATGCAACATCCAAAAATTTTTAGGATTCGGGTCTTGATTTTGAATTATGCCGTTTTTTAAATAAAAATACAGGGTATTTTGTTTTTGGTTATAAACGATAGCCCCGCTTTTGGCAATCAGGGTTTCAGGCGTATTATGCACCTTGTTCAGTATAAAAATACCCTTTAAGGTAGATTTGTTCGTGTTGACATCCCTGACAAAAATTTTTAATTTTCCGAATTTATCCGTAAAAGCATTTGTTTTTAATGCCGAAAGCGCCGCTTTTTTAAATTCTTTTACCGCAAGCACCCTGAAAAAAAAGTTAAATCTCGGAGCCATATAAAAAGAAAATAAAATTGAAACGGCAAGCGGTATCACGGCAAAAAGAAGGACAGGCTTCGTCAGTTTAAAAATCGAGACGCCGGAAACCTTTAATGCCATAATTTCGTTGTCCTGCGTCATTTTCCCGAAAACCGTCAATACCGCAAGCAAAAAAGATATGGGAAGGGTTATTATCATGAAATCCGGTATCGTTAAACTGGCAAGCTTTAGTACGGCGGTTATGCCGACCCCCTTATTAAGCACCATCTGGGTAAGCAATAAAATCCGGTTTATCGTAATGCTAAAGGTAAATATTAAAAGTCCGAATATAAAAGGAGGGATAAATTGTTTAAATATGTATCTGTCTATTGTTGACATAACTTATTAATAAAAAATCCCCGTTTATATAAAAAATATTAAAATTAATTTATGCTAAAATAATAAATTATTGACTATATTATTTAATAATATTAAAATAAATCTTAAGGCATTAAAAAATAACAGTTATCAGTATAACAAAAACCGCGTATATTTTAAAGCATTAATTTCCTTGGCCCGCAAAGGAAAATGCAGGCGGCATTAATATATGGGAGGTCATAATGGCATATAATGTAATTTTTATCGATGATAGCGATTCGATGCAAAAGGCTGTTTCAACCATATTCATAAATAACCCTGACTTCAATTTAAATCCGATTAGTGAACCGTCGTCTTTATTTAAAATAGCCAAAGACTTCCATCCCGATATTATTATATTAAGTTATAATTCGGTCAATACCGAAGTTAAGGGAAATGTTTCCGAAATTAAAAATAACGCCGATCTCTCCCTGATTCCTCTTATTCTTTTAGTTCCTTCCGATTTGTCGGATAACGAAAGGGAGCTTCTTATCGGGGACGGGGTTAACGGATTTATATACAGGCCGTTTGAAAAAGAGATTTTTCTTTCGAAAATAAAAAGAACTCTGGGCATCACGGACATCCCCGAAAAAACGGGGAAAAAAATATACGATATTTCGTCATTCGAAACCAAAGAAGCGGATAAAAAAGCGCCTAAATCTCCGGCAAAAGCGGAGCCGGCTCCGGCAGTTCCCGCACCTGCAACTCCTGCCGAAATCGAAGACGCCCTAAAAGAGGATGAAAAAGATTCTTTCGGCATATATTCAAACAATGTGGTCAACATCGATTCCACAGAATTAAGCCAGGCTTTTGAAAATCTTTTTAAAGACGATGCCATCTTTGAAGAATTTCAGAAACTTAACAAAAAGGATGAACAGGAGATCCGCGTTATAATGCCGGAAGAAAGCCTTGAAGCCCAAGAACCTGCTTTGCCTGTCGAAGACGGCGTATTTGAAGAGCCGGAAAAACTTAATAAAGAGGTAGAGGAACCTGTTATAGGGGAACCTGTTCAAGAATTAAATAAAAATATTATAAATCCGGAAGAAAATATTATAATTAAAAATAAAATTACAACCGAAGGGGGGTTAAAATTGGAAATTTTAGACGAGCAGAGCCTGTTAAAATTGGACGCATTATTAAAAAATTCGATACAAAAAACATTGGAAGAAATTAAGCCGCAAGTGATCGAAAATATAAAGAATGCGTTGCCGGAAATTATCGAAAGGCTTGTCAAGGAAGAAATAGAAAAAATTAAGCAGACAGCGTTAAACAATTAAGGACGTGCCATATAAGCCAAAAATATGCATTTATTCGAATCCCAAGTAAAACCTCTCATATATGACGCTTTAAGCGAAGATATAAAGGGCGGGGATATTACGACGGATGCCGTTACCCTCAAAAACGATCCCGAAATCAGCTGCGCCGTTACCTCAAAATCGAACGGCATCGTTTGCGGCCTGCAAATATTTAGGGCGGTTTTCGACATAGTCTCCAAAAATAATTATGAAATAAATTTTTTGGTTCAAGAGGGCGATTATGTTTCGAAATCTCAAGAGATAATATTTTTAAAAGCAAAAGCGAGCGTTATACTTTACGCGGAAAGGACGGC
>JAKBNN010000030.1 GCA_021831025.1 bacterium
GAGTTCCTTGTCCCCACGCACGATTCCCAGCATTTTCTCCACGGCCTTGTCCTGTTTTTTCTCAATGATTTTAAGTTCCCCTTGAAGCTCTTTGGATATCCACTTGTTTCCCTTAAGCATCTCGCTTTCGAGCCTGTTCTTAAGAGCCACGATCTGCTTCTGGAGGAAGTCATAGTAGGAGAGAAATTCTTCGAGCTCCTTAGCGTTTTTGTCGGACTTTAATGCCTTGTAATCTTCTTCTTTGGCGCAGTCACTGGTTTTTAACGTCCAATGTGCTTAAAGTTAAGCATTAAACTGACTGACGGCGGCAAACCGTTAAAAATCTTTTTTTAATTCTATGTTTTATATCTTATTTTTATTATATCGCCTATTTTGGAAATTTAAAGCCGTTCCGTTAATGATTTTATTTTTTCAAAGTATTATTATTTAAATTAAATAAATCAGACCCCTTTATTTCCAAAAATGTATATTGAATATATAAAAGATATATTGAAACGCGGAAGCAAACCTGATAAAAATGATTTAGGTGATTTTGAAAATTTTATGTATTTACAAAACGACGATTACATCCTTGCAACGAGAGACAAAAAAATGATAAATATTTGTCGCAAGGTGTATCCTAATCGCATATTAGATTTAAACCCATATATATAAAAAAATCGATAAGTTTTTATGATAAGATGAGATGAGGCATGGTATTAAAAGAGAGTATTTAAAGTTATTTGTTTAATTTTTTATAATCATTCATATATTTAGATAAACCCTTAATAAAAGCCTTTATTATTGGCTTCCATTTTTCTATAAATTCATAATAATTAAAATCAGGGTTTTCATACCGATAAAAACCCGCTTTTCTTATTTTATCAAAATTCTTTATCTCCTTAATATCAACTTTCTTAAAAAAATCTATTAAGGGATTTTTTAAAAGGCTATGAAATTTTATAGCCAATGGATAAACAATATTTATAATTTTTTCCATTTCTTTAATCATATTTAAAACATCTTGTATTATCTCTACCTTTTTTCCAGAAATTGTGGCATCGGCACTTTCAAGCTGATTTTTAATTTTATCGGCAAAATTTAACTGTTCCTTTTTAAGTTCCTCAAAATTCATCATTGAAAATTGTTTAAGTAAGTTTAAATAGTTATAAATATAATTAAATTTATTTTGATGATCATTAAGTTTTTTAGGATTAAAGTTTATAAAAATTTTAGCATTATTTCTTATGCTCCCAAAAAAATCCTTATAAAACATTTTTTCCTCAATCTTTAAATTTGCATTATTTTCAATCGATGGCAACATTATCTCTAAAAACACATAATTCAATAACCACCGCCCTTTAATACATTCTTCAAAACTCATAATTAAAAGAGAGGCTCCGATACCAATGCAATCCTTATTTTCCAAAACTTTTTGGGATGCCGCAAATAACCTTTCGGCGTTAGATGAATAAATGCTAACATTTTCGTATAGTTTATCTTTTTGCTTTAAAATTTTTTCAATTTCTTTCAACCCTTTCGAAATACCTTGTTCTTTTTTTTCCATAGCCTTTTTAACCGTTTCGGTCTTATAATAAATTATTATTTACTTTGCCGATAACGCAATTTAAAAAATCAACCGTATTCTTGTATTTTAACGCCGTGAAGTTCCAATTAATCTATTTTGAGGAATTTATAATTTGTCATGCATCCTAAGTTTCAGCCTATTTTTATAGGGTGCATCGTAATTGACGGAAGTTCTTTAACGATTTCCACGGTTTTTACTATTAAAAAAATAAAAAATGTTTAATGAAATTATTTACTTTAGGAAGTAATTTATTAACAGACTTAAGATTAGTTAAAACTAACATTTTCTAAAATTGATTATATTCTGATGATGATGATTGATTTTGTAAGCGTAAGGATAGCCAAAAGGGTACAGAGGTTTGTTATCTTGTAAAAGCACAATCGTTCCAGAAAATTCAAATCCTATACCCTCCATTACCTTAACAATATCCCCAAGAATGCAAGTTTCTTTTTTATTTATTGTAAAATCACTAATTATAATTGAACAATATTTTTTATTATTAAGTTTATGGAAAGCCTTATTCATTATATTCCCAAATAATATTAAAAAGGAGTCATAATCGTTTTGATTGCCTAAATCATTATTTTTATCACTATAATACTCCACGCCTATTCTTGCCCCGTTCCTGTAATTATAACAAGTGTTATATTTCTTTTCCCTTAAACCATTTCCATTATTTCTAAGAATATTGTGATATGGCGGAGATGTCACTATATAATCAATATTACTAATTTTTTCAATTATTTCAAAAGAATCTCCTATTACGTACTTATAATAAATTTTTTCTTTAAAATTGAGTTTATTTAATCTATTTATAGCTAACTTTTTATAATTTTTATTTAAATCGATTCCAATCCCATATCTATTTAAGTTTGATGCCGCTATCAAGGTTGTTCCGCTTCCTACAAAAGGATCCAAAACGGTCATTTCCTTTTTTGTAAATAAACTTATTAGTTTTTCAATGTCTTTTATTAAGAAAGGTGCGGGATGTTGAAAAGCATCTTTGTCATCTTTGCATTTTTCAGAAAACCAGAAACTTTTTGTTAATTTTAGCCATTCTTTCCCCGTTAAATCATTTAATGTATTTCTTTTATCAAATTTACCAGACATTTTATAAGTTCTTTAAAAATGTTAAATACTCTTTAGTTTTTGATTTTATAACTTTATTAATATCGCTATATATTAAATATTTCCAATTATAATCTTTAAAACTCTCTAAAAAAAGTGAATCATTTATATTTTTTAATTCTTTTTCTCTAATATCAGGGATAACCATAATTTTTGATATTTCCCTTGATAAATTAGATGCCCTTTGTATAGCTGATATAAAATTAGTCGAATTTTCTACTTCTATTGCCAAACATATTTCACTGCCTTGAAGCCACAGCATATCAACCATTTCAATTCTTTCTTTTTTATTATTTTCTATTTCTAAAAAACTTAAATCGGAAAAATCGGCAAAACTTCTTAATAGCTCATTTCCTACCTTTTCTGGCTGTTCCCTTTTGCCAATATAGATGACATACCCCAGTTCTTTACCCAAAATAGATAATTCTTTTAACACTTCTGTATGTTTTGATATATCTGATTCTATCTGTGTGCTGTTATAAATCCATTTACCACCAGATTTTGTAGAATATTTTTTTAAATAAGATTCAATTGATTTTATATCAGGTGTTAACCCATTGGGAAATTTCATAAAAATTTCTCCAAGAACCTCATCATAGGTAACCGAAATTTTTCTCCTTAGAAATGCAAGCACAGAACGGTCCACTCTTTCTGATAATAATATATCAGGATATTTTATGTAATCTCTTGGGTTAATAAACCACCATAAATTACCCGAATTAGTCAGAGTATTTTTTTGGATTTTAAATATTTTACCCACATATTGTTTTAAAACCGTTTCGAGATTTTGGTCAAAGTCTCCTATGTCAAATCCTTGCATAGAAAGTTCAGCTAATATTCCATTAAATAATATTTGGTATGGCGTGGGCTCATTCCTTTGCGCTATCAACCTTGTAGCTGTATGGACTACAAAATTTTTAAACTCATCTCTATTTGTTTTAACCGTTTTAGAAATATCTTTAATGCATCTTATATAAAAATCAGTACCTGATGTCCCATATGGATTTGCAACAACAGATTCTCCGCTCCTTCTATTTTGCTGGTGTACCACCTTTTCAATTTTAAATCCCGCTTCTTTTAAAGAATTTAGAAAAGTATTCCATACATCGATTCTTTTATTATGAAATGTAAAAACTATTTTCCCATTATCTTTTAAAACAGTATTAAGTTGTTTTAAGCCATTTGTAAATCTCATTTTATATAGATTTAAATCAATTTTACCTCTTTTTATAGTAATTTCTGCCTCAAAATTAGGTGCATATTTTTTATCATAGTGTTTTAACCAAGAAAGCCAAAGATATGATAAGTCTAAATATTGGACTAATCCCCCGTAAGGCGGATCGGTTATTATAAAATCAATTGATTTTTCAGGTATATATTGGTCTAATGAATTTATATCTATGGCTCCATACTTTATATCAAAACCGGAAAGCTTGTTTTTGTTTTTATGCGAAATATTAACCTCTTCTATCTTAATCGTTTTGTTAAAATAATTAGAGGCACTTTTTAGGCAACTTTCTACCGATTGCTTTCCAAGGCAACTATGTTTAAATGTTAAAAGCGGATTTAATTCCATTTGTCTTGAACTACATAAATATGCGCTTCTTCCCCAACTTGTAGAAAAATCTCTTTTTGCCTCGCTTCTTCTTGGTACACTCATTTTTGTACACAAATGTATTGTTTGAATGAAAGCAAAAAGAAGCTGCTTTTTTATTATTTCATTATCAACCTTTAAAATTAAATCAAAAATGTAGGAAAGAATATAAAGATTTCTTCTGGTCCATAAATTTGAAAAATTATTTCCTCCTATACATCTTATAAAATTAGCATTAAAACTTGGGGAATCAATAAATTGTTCGTTTGGATAATAATAAGGTATATTAAAATCATTCATTGAATCAGCTTTTGTAAAATCTTCTTCTATAGGCTGCGATATATATCTATTTTCTTTAGTCATATCTTGCTGATTAGTTTTGATACCCATTTCATATATGGTTTTTTTCCCGTTGACATTATCCCATTTAAAATGCTGAACTATCGATCTGCTTTCGCTACGTCGTGAACTTGTAGTAAAAAAATAGTTATATTGCTCATCTTTTTCTATTTCTGAAATAATCTTATTAACCTCTTGTTTGAAATCTTTTTCATTAAAATTGCTTGAAATTACTTCAATAATAAAAGAAGAAAGGGGATTTAAATCAAAGGCAATACTCTTTCTATTGACCTTAACTGCTTCAAATGCGCTTATGGCACTTCCTGTAAAAGGGTCTAAAACGAGGCCGCCTTCAGGAGTATAATGTTTAATATATTCTCTCCAAATATTGTGAGGTTTTTTACCCCAATATTTCATAGCAGTATAAATAGGGGGACGAACTTCTTCTACAAGAGCATAATTAATATCTTCCATAAATTAATAAATCAAATATTGTTAAAATTTTAAAAAGGTTATAAATTTATATTGTTTTATAATAATCTCTTTCTTAATATATTAAATATATTGATTGTTCCAGTTATTATTGTTCCTATAAAAACCAGGATAAACGGATAGTAAATCGTTGGCAATATAATATGCATATACATCAAAATTGTTATTTCCCATGGATTTAATAAATTTTTTCTATTTATTAATATTTGTATCCGTAAGAATATATGTTTGGCACTAATAAAATTCTGAATAGAATTTGAAATATTTTTTTCTTTCTATATATACTCTAAATTCTTGCCATACATGATAATATCATAAATGCTATATATTTTATACATTTTAAAACCTGATTATCGCCTATAACTTTATCCAATAAGCAAGTAAACTAATGCGGTTTTATCTATTTTATATCTTTAAGCAAAAAATGCAAATTAAAAGGAGACGGGCATTAAACCTTTATTTCCATAACAGGTATATTAGTTCTCTGCCCGCGTCCCTCATTAGCGACCCCCTGCATGCACGGGGCAAGATAGACGGAATTCCTTCCGATTTTTTTGTTAATACCGTCTATGGAATCATATAGGCGCGTAATCTTTTCTATCCTTGTCATATCGTCGAAAAGGCAGTACTGGATGTTTCCTGTAAGGTGTAAAACAACGCCGGTCTGCCGATAAAGATAACTTTTATAGTAAACTTCGTTAAACCCTTTCCGCATAGCTTCCATAAGCATTGGCGGCAGGGATGCGGAAGAGCTGAGTTTTATCTCGGCACCGTAGGTTTTAAAATCCTGCGTTTTAAGAAATACGGTTAACTTTATTGCGGCAAGGTTAAACCTTCTTGCCTTTAAACAGGCGTTTTCCAAGTTTTTGGTAAGCTCCGAAAAAAGAAAGGTTTCATTATTCGAAGGCGGATAGAAGGTTTTGGTTTTGCTTATTGTTTTATAGCTCGATTTAGTCGAGCTATCTAGGCTTAAGACAGGCTTTCCCCTAAGCTCCAACCATGTTTCTTTATAGGGTTTTGATAAGTACCGATTGACAAATCTTTCGTCTTTAAGGGCAAAGTCCAAAGCCGAATTTATGCCGAACTTTCTTAAAAGGCTCGAAGTGTTATGCCCTATTCCCCATACATCTTCTATCGGAACGTTTTTAATATAGTTTTCTATGTCTTTTCCTTCGATAACGGTTATGCCGCGGGGTTTTTTAAGTTTAGAGGCAATCTTTGCAAGGGTCTTGGTTATGCTAATGCCAACGGAAACGCTTATGGAGAGTTCCCCTTCGATGCGGCTTTGTATCTTTTTTGCCAAGCCTTCGTATGAACATGAAAAAAGCCTTCTTAAGCCGGTTAAGTCTAAGAAAGCCTCATCTATGGAGTATTCCTCCACCTCGGGAGAAAAGCTTTTAAGAATGCTAAACATGCGAACGGAAAAAAGGCTGTATGTTTCGTAGTCGGATTCTATTATAATGACGCCGGGGTGTATTTTTTTGGCTTCGAACATCCTCATGCCGCGCCTTAATCCCTTTGCCTTAGCCTCGTAGCTTAAAGCGGTTATAATGCCGTGCTCTTTGCCCACGACGACGCATTTTCCGTTTAAGGCAGGATTTAAAGCGCGCTCGCATGCCGCGAAAAAGGCATCCGCGTCTATATGGGCTACGGCCTTTGGCCACGAATGTAGCGAAAACTGCATAAAATTTACCTGTATTTTCTTATGGTTCCTACTACAACGCCTGCTATAGTAAGTTCCCTTTCGGGTTTAATTGTTTTATATTTCGGGTTGGCCGGCTCCAATATATAGCCATTGTTTTGTTTTCTTAAGTATTTTATGGTCCATTCCCCGTCCACCTGAGCTATCACTATATCGCCTTCCTTCGGGGTAAGGGATTTATCCACCACTACGAAGTCTTTAGGCATGATACCGGCGCCGGTCATCGAGTCCCCCGAAACCTGAAGCATAAAAGAGGAGTTAGGGTTTTTTACAAGAAGCCCGTCTATCGAAACGCTCCCCAACAGTTCTTCTTCGGCGGGACTCGGAAAACCGGCCTCTATGCTGCCGAGAAGTTTAAGTAAATGATTATTCATGGGCGGTTGGGTTAGCGGCAGAAGAAAACCCTTGGGGTCTTTATTTAAAAACCCTAATTTTATAAATTTGTTTACTATCTTAAAGACGGCATTTTTGGACTTTACGCCGAACAAAGACGTCATCTCGGAATAAGTGGGCATTCTTTTGCTTCCGGCATAAAAGCCGTTTACGGCGTTAAGCCTTTCTTTAAGTTTGTTATCTATTTCGGTTGCGTTTGCCATATTGATATTATCATATAGTAAACTATCGTTCACTGTCAAGGGGAAAATTAAAATTTATAATAGAAGAAAAATCAGGCAAGCAGGCAAGTTTGGCTAATCAGGCATAATAACCCTCAATTTCAATTGTTATTTTTTACTTTTGTATTTTTATATATTCAGATATTTATATATTCAAATATCTGAATAAGAGGGGTAGGGGGAGTTTATAATGTATTTAGATTTCTTTTTCCGATAGGGAAAAGACACTATTTTGTTTTTCCTAATGGTAAACGATAATTAGCGTAAGCGGTTAATTATCGTTTACCGTAATTAACCGTAAATAACGGTAAATAATAGTAGGATTTTTTTAGGTCTTAACTTATTTAAATTATTAATGTTCTGAAAAGGTGGTGTGGAAAATAAAGACTGTTTCGTGGAAAATAAAGACTGTTTCGTGGAAAATAAAGACTGCCGCATTGAAGCCTTGTTTTATAAGGAACTACGGACGAGGCGGTCTATTAAATAGCATTATTGCTGGATTTCAGGCTTAGCTTTTTATCTTTAACTTTAATGTAATGTAAGATATCGCCTTTTAGTTCAATTTTTTTATATGCCGAAAGCGATAATATTGCCTTTTGTATTATACTTCTTTTAAATTCTCGATATTCCGTTTCCCAGCCTTTACTTTTGATGTCTAAATACAAATCCCTAACGCTCATTCTTTCATAACGCCACGCGTTTAGCTGGTCGATAACATACGCAAGGAGGTTGCTTTTGCAGGTTAAAAGGCTTTTGCTTAAAATAGTGTTATACTTGTTGTTTTTAAGGACGGCGGCTATAAAGGTTTCGTCGAGTACCAGCTTTACCCAGCCTCTCGTCTCCGGTTCTTTAATGCCGTCTTTTTCGACATAATATTCGTATTCAACATGTTTTATAAATCCTATTGCCCCGCCGGTTGTAACATATCCGCCTTTTTGCTTTTTTTTCCCTTTTTTGGTCATAATAGTAAAAGTGGTTTGTGATACGTCGATCTTCGTTGCAGATAGAACATTAATTGTTTTGATAATCTGATACAAGGATTCCGTAGACGGCTTACCCATATATCCCATACCTTTATATATACTGTAAAAACTTATTTTAAAACAAGTCTTGCCTTGCCGAATAAGGTCTATCATAAATAATAAGAAGCGTTCCTCGTCCATCGTAAGTGTATAGCCGATGATGCGGGCGGATATTCCGAATTTATTGTTTTTTAAGACGATAGACTTATTTTCCCGGATATCTGGATTGGTTCCTTTGTTTTCCTTAAACCCGAAAATTCCCGCAGCCGTCAAAGCGTAAAAGATGTTAACGGTATCGTGATTTTCGTAATCAATGCCGCTAACGTTATCAAGCTTTTGCTTGATTTCTTTTTCTCGTTTTTCCTGCGCGATTAATTCTTTCTCCGTTATGTCGTTGACCACGGCGGGAACATCGATTTTACGAGTTTCATTCTCGAAAAGTTCTAAAATATTGTTTAACATAAAACTACCTTTGATTATTTTTAGGCTTCGGGTAAATAATTTCGCCGTCGCTTATCCGTGTTATTTTTTCGATATTCTCCGCCCCGAATATTTTATATATCTCCCGGACGATTTTAAGGTCATCTTTAGCTTCAGGGGCTTTCAGCGCGGAATTAACCGGTTTCGGTCCTATATGTTTGCTTTTGGTCTCAAACAAATCTGATATATATTTGATTAACATGATTAATCCTCCTCTATCGTTATTTTTGTCTGAGAAGTTAAAATTGAATATTTATAACCATCTTCTGTTTCGTATTTCCTCCACTTTAATAATACCGAGTCCGGACTGGCGGTATAATTGACTTTCTCAAAGCTCAAAATTAAGTCGCCGCCGCCGTCCTCTTTCTTTTTTGGCCTTTGCAGGAGTCCCGTAAACCGTGTGTTGTCGGTTAAAACTGATGATCCGCGTATTGCGTCCTTGCCGTTTCCGTCATCGGTCCCTGCCTTACGAACATGGGCAAGAATTAATATCGCGGCTCCGGTTTGGGCGGCTATATTTTCAATCTGCCCCAGAATCTCGGCCATATCTCCGTCATCATTTTCCTTAAGGGAATGTAGCCGCCGCAACGTGTCGATAATTACAAAATCTTTTTTATCGCAAAATGAAAGCAGGTAATCTTTGACTTTCTGGTTGACCACATACCCGCTGCTATTTTTTGATACTAATTTAAAATCTATACCCGCCGCTGTCACTACTGACAGGTTCGGCATGTCATTTATACCGTAATACAGTCCTAATTTGTGTAGCCGGTGATGTAGTACCGCCGCTGGGTCTTCATTGCTAAAATACCCCGCTCTTCCGCGTTGGTTATTAAATAGACCACCGAAATTGATTTTTTCGGATGTGTCGCAATACGAAATGACAAGTTGTTCTCCTATATGCGATTTGCCTGATCCTCCTGGCCCGCCGAATATGCCTACCGTTCCCGCCATAAATCCTTTAAAAATGAATTTTAGAGGCTGAGGACGGGTTACGAAACAATGGGACGGGGTTAAAGACGTCGGCATACTGTCCTTTTCCGGCGCAAGCAAAAATTTTACCTGGGCAGGGATAAGTTCTAAATCTTTCGCTTTTTCCGCCTCGTCAGCTTTTGCCTGGGCGTCTTTCAATTTCTTTGCCGGAACCGGCGATGAACTAAAGAAGTCGGCTTTTTGAGACGCCATAAGGCTCTCGCTCGAAAATAATTCGTCTGGGTCATTGATGCCATGCGGGATTTTGACGACATAAGAATTAACTGAAATAGAAGCAATAAATGACCGTAATTTTTTTTCATTTGCGAAGACGTCCCGATCTGGCACATTAATAATTTTATATCCCTGCCGCTCAAAATAGTTATTTGCCGATTTAAACCCTCCGGTTCCGCTGACCGAATAAATATTAATTTTCTGCTGGCTCTGATAACAAAACTGGAGCGTAGCCAGAGCATCGAATTCGCCCTCGACGAGATACGTAAACCTTGCAGGTGACTGTTCTGTACCAAATAATTTGGGCTCGTCATCGTGGAAAAAGTTGGTCCAGTGGATCTTTTTATCCTCTCGCAAAATGCTTTCGTCATATACGTTGCGACGGACTTTAATGCCCTTGACGGTTCCGTTGTGGTTTGTATAGGCAAATGTAAGCTGCCCACCGTATGGCTTCAGTTTTATCAGCTTCTTATAATCGTCGTCGCTTATCTCCTTCAGTATATCCGGAAATGTCTGATAAGGTACTATGCCAAACCCATTAACGGCCGCAAAGAGTGGGTCTATTTTGCGCTTTTTCAGGTATTTTATAACAGGGTCGTTCGGTTCGTGTTTTACCCTGCGGTACAACTCATTCTGGCAGGCTTCACCTAGCTCAAACAGATAACGGTAGAGTGGATTACCGCCGGACAACTTACTCTTAAATTTGTCGTAAAAGTCGAACCCGCAGCCGTGGCATTTCATATAGACCTTGCTGGTTTTTTCGTCCAAGTAAATGTTGAAACTTGGGTTCTGGTCATCGTGCTCCGGGCATTTACCGCTGAATCTGGTTTCGTCCGGCGACAGCTTCCAATCAAAATTATGCCCGGGATATTCCTTTTCGAAAAAGGATTTGCGGGCTTCAAGTTTGTTTATATTCATGTTTTCCATGTTCATACTTTTCCTCCCTATAAATTTTTCCCCAACATATATATAAGGCAAAAATCGAGATACTTAAAAAATTAATGCTAAAAAATTTAATAAATTTTGAAAAAACGATATAATATTTGAAATTAGAAGATAATTTTTTGTTGAAACATATATGAGAAAAAATAAAAAGAAAAGGGTAGGTCTTATAAGCGTAGATTCCAAAATTCCCAATTTAGCTTTAATGAAAATCTCAGCTTATTATAAAGCTAAAGGACATGACGTTCATTTTCACTCTGAATATGCGCAATATGATTTAACTTATGCCTCGAAGATTTTTTCCTATACGCGGGGTTACGACTATTATCCCGACGGAACGATTAAGGGCGGGACTGGTTATATCGGAAACGATGCCGTCCTGCCGGACGAGATAGAGCATACCTGCCCCGATTATTCGCTTTACGGAATAGATTACTCTATGGGCTTTATTACCCGCGGCTGCATAAGAACCTGTAATTTTTGCATAGTTCCGAAAAAAGAAGGCTTTATAAGACCTAATGCCGACATAGACGAGTTTTTAAGGCATAAAAACCTCGTCTGTTTAGATAATAATATCCTTGCGTCAGACTTTGGTCTTAAACAGATAGAAAAAATAATATCCCGCAAAGTTAAGGTAGATTTCAACCAGGGGTTAGACGCCCGCATAATAGCCGAAAATCCGGAAATAGCAAAGCTTTTATCCAAAGTTAAATGGTTAAAACCGTTAAGAATGGCAATGGATAACATGGGGGAGGCCGAAAGCGTAATTAAGGCGGTAGAGTTATTGAGGAAAACGGATATAAAATATAAGCGTTTTTTTGTATATCTTTTAGTTAAAAGCGACATAAAAGACGCTTACGAAAGGGCTGTTATCTGCAAGGAATTAAAACTAAATCCGTTTGCACAGCCTTATTTAGACCCGAAACTTAATTATAAAAATATCAGCGCTGAGCAGATTAAATTCTGCAAGTGGGTAAACATGCGTATTTTTTTTCGCTATGTTGATTTTTATGATTTTAAGGATACACGAATAAGACTAAGAAAACTGCGGAATTTATAACTATTTTTTCTATATTTTATTTTCGTTCGATAAGATTTATCGACTATTAAAAGCTCAAATAGCTTATATGAAACGTTCAAATAAGCCCAAATAGCTTATCAAACGTTAATGTATTTTTATTTAACGTTTGTCAGTCTTTGTTCGCTTTTGTTATCGTTCGCTATCGGCTATTAAGCGTTTAGATGGCTTATATCAAACGTTTAATAGTATTCAAAAAGCTTATACAGGCAATATCAATAATTTATATCGTTAGCAATATATTTTAAGATGTAAAAATTTTAATTTTTTTTGCTGTAATTTTATATAATTATAACATATAACAACCGTTAATGTATAAACGGCATCTCAAATTAATATAAACTTTATTTATTTAACCCTTCCGCAAATTTTAAAAAATTGAATAAGGCTTTTGTCGTTATCGTATCTTTTCTTTTTATAAATACCGTCGTCATTTTGCCATCATCATTTGAAAGCGGGATTATTTTTAAGTTTGTACCGCTCATTTCTTTTACTACGGATCTGGGTAACATGGTTATGCCCATTCCGGAGGAAACGCAAGCAAGTATGGCTTCGAGAGAGTCGAATTCAAATACCTTTTGGAAAAGAATGCCACGGCTTCTACAAAATTCTTCGAGCCTCCTTCTATAAGCACACCCCTTTTTAAAAACAATTATATTTTTATCCGTTAAATCGGATGGGTCGGCTAAATATTCATTTGAGAATATGACAAGCTCTTCCTCGAATACGGAATGTTCTTCAATATCGGGATGCTTTATGGGACCGCCGACGAAAGCACCGTCTAGTTCATAATTTAAGACCTTTAATAGTAATTCCTCCGTAGAACCGGTAGCAACATTCAAGACAACTCCGGGGAAGTTTTTATTATAACCGGTAAGAATGGCAGGCAATCTCACGGAGGCTGTGGTTTCCATAAAACCGACGGCAATATCGGCATAGCCGCCGCTTGCTTCTTCTACCGCTTTTTCAGCCTCTTTCTCGATATTAATTATCTTTTCTGCAAACAAAAGCAACGTCCTGCCCGCAGGAGTTAAGATAATTCTTTTTCCGGTTCTGTAAAAAAGAGGGACATTAAGTTCTTCTTCGAGTTGTTTTATTCTTGCCGAAACATTTGATTGAACATAATTAAGTTTAACCGCAGCCTTTGTAATGTTTCCTTCTTTTGCAACAGCGTAAAATATTTTTAAAATATTTAAATTCATATAAAATTATGTGTATTTTAATCCTGAATTAGAACGGCTTATAGTTTTTTCTATTGCAAAGTTAAAGTCATTATTAAAATTATTAATCAATTATTTTTTATTATTATCGTTAAAAATGATTAATAACATCAATAATAATCGTTTGTAATAATAAAGTCAACAATGTATTCTATTTATAATTTAAAAATTATTAAAACTAAATAAATTTATGAATCGTTTAAAATTTATCATATTAGTTATATTATCCACTGCGCTTATGGGGTCGGCTTTTTCGGTAATTAAAATGGGTGATATATACGCAACGCCGTTATTGTTTGCCGCGATACGGTTCATTTTAGCGGGGCTTTTATTGTCATTCATTGTCGGAGTTATGAAAATGCCTCATCCAAAATACTTGGGAGAGTGGCTTAAAGTTGCGGTAATTGGTTTTTTTCAAACTACGGGGGTTTTTGGAGCTATTTTTTTGAGTTTGCGAACAATCACTGCCGGAGAATCATCTATTTTAATATTTATAAGCCCAATATTAGTTATTTTATTTAGCGCGTTCATAGGGGTAAAATACCGCTTATTGCAGTGGATTGGGGTTATTGTCGGATTTATAGGCGTTGTAATACTAATTGGATTACACGCCGATTACCGGGTAGGGGTGTGGATAGCGTTATCAGGAGCGATATTCTTTGCACTAGCAACATTGTTGGTTAAGCGGTGGAGCAGTTTTATAAATATTTGGGTGCTTACCGCTTATCAAATGCTGATTGGGGGAATATTATTGCTCTTAATTAGTGAAATCTTCGGACATCCGCATGTCATTTTCAATGTTTCGTTTGCTATTATCGTCCTCTGGCTTGCTATTATGAGTTCTATCGTGCAATTTGGAATATGGTTTTATTTAATTCATAAAAACGATCCGGGGAAGGTCAGTTCTTTTTTATTTTTAGCTCCGTTGTTTGGAGTTTTGTCGGGCTCAATTTTATTGCACGAATCTATTACATTACAAATGGTTATAGGCGGCCTTTTTATATTTGCAGGGATATTTTTAGTCAATAGATTTGGTTTCTATCAACCAATGCCCAAAAAAGCGGGAGAGGAAGCGGAAATGGAAACGGAAGGTAATCTTTGATATTATCAAGTTCCTAAAACATTTTATTATTTATATATTCTTATGTTATAATTTATTATAATTCATAACACATATTTAAAGATATGGAAGTATAAACAAGTAAAATATTTAAGTAATATGCAGGGATTCGGAAAGATTCTTATTTTAGCCGGGATAATATTGATTGTTTTCGGTTTATTGTTTATTTTTTCTCATAAACTTCCTTTCGGCAAATTTCCCGGCGGCATCGTTATCAAGAAAGGCAATTTTACATTTTATTTTCCTATGGGCTTAAACATTGCCATAAGCATAATAATTACGATTATTTTATATATTATAAGCAGGCATTAGGCATTAATAAGATAAAAAAGTCTATGAGCTGGCATCATATTTTTCCATTTTTTTTAGAAACCGCTATTTCCTCGAGTCCTTCTATTTTTTGTTCTATATTATTATCAAAATAATAAGTTAAACCGCTTGTTTTAAGGAAAATTCCGTGTGCATCATATACCGAACCGTCCGAATATTTTATTCTTACAGTATTAGAATAATAGTCTCCATTAATTTTCTCTGCAAGAATATCCAGTTCCCGGAATTTCCTCAGTGCGTACCTTAACGATTCCTGTCGTTCCTCTTTTGTTATGTAAGTATCGCCGTGGAGTTTTTTAAGCGCCTCGGCAAGTACGTAAGTACAAAAAAATACGCGGTCGTCAAGCAAAGCAGCTGAGATGTAGCCTTCTTTGCTTGTTTTGTTTATTTCTCTGCATATAAGAGACAGAAACTTAGATAAGTCTAACCATGCGTATTTTCTTTCTTCCTCGACGTCTATTCGTTTTATTCTCTCAAGTGAACTTATAAATTGATAGATTCTAATAAATTTAGCCATACCGTCATTTGTCAATTCAACGTCATTTTGCAATATAAGCATGATTAAATCTTTAGAATCTATATGGGTTATGTCAAGAAGATAATTAAATTTCTTTGAGTTTTTTAAATATGCAATTCGATGGTATAATCTTATCCGTGCGCTTTTTAGCTCGCTGCGGCAAATAAAAATCGGAACGTTTAATTTTTTAGCCGCTTCTTTAACGAACCCGCGCATTAATTTTTGTTTTCCTGTATAATTATTAATAGCACATTGATTGAAATAAGCCGAAATTTTATTCTTTTTCTTTTTCATAGATTTAACATCCTCTAAATTAAAAATTAAATAAATGTGTATATTACAAGTTTGCCTGATTGTCTTATTTTATGAGCTAATTTTTTTCATATTAATTTTCTTAATAAATCCTATCTAAATATATAAGGTAAAATTTGAGATACTTAAAAATGGGGTACGATCTTAAAATCACAATTTGTAATTTTGGACGTGAACGAGCCGTGGATTAATATGGATATAATTGTTTTCCGCTTTTTCCCTTGACAATAATTAAAGTAATAAATTAAAATAAAATTAAATTAAAATTAAATTAATTAAAAAAAGTTTAAAAAATAGGAGATGGGAAAATGGGAATATATCCTCTTATTTTTACATTCAACGAAGCCGTAGTCATAAAAAATGTTAAATCAAATAAGGGGTATTTTTTATTTGTCAACGGACGCGGCAAAGCATTGATGACCAAGGAAGAAACCGGCGGCTATTGGATAAACGGCGTACAGCCCGGCGGCATGTCGGAAGGCGGCAAAACCGTAAAAGAGGCATTATGCAATTTTAAGACGGCGTTCCATAATATATTATTAGACATAGCAAGTTATTCCGCCGATAATAATGATTTTAAAAAAGAACTAACCGACTTTTTCGACGATATAGACGGTAACGAACTAAAATTATGGCAAGAAACAAGAAAGAAGGTAAAAAGGGGAAGCATCGAAATAGAAGATGATATATCTTTATTAAAAAAAGAAACGGGGAAAATAAAAACCTATATAAGCGTCTCCCTTATGGCCGAGGCCAAAGGCATGGTAACGATACCGACAATTTCCGATAAAACTGTTATATGCGAAGATAACTACGTACTGCAAAACGGATTTTTAGCGGCGGCGTAATAATAAAAGGATATAAGCTAATGCCGTCAAAGGGAACAGCGCGACTTAAAGAAATTTTTAAAATGTTAGACGAATGCGCGCCAGGACATGAGAAAAAGCAAGCAGACCACTATTGGCATATAAAATATAACGGCAAACATTATAAAGATTTTCCCAAAGGCGAACACGGGTCAAAAAACCCTGAAATCCAAATCGGCCATATTAGGAAACTTATTAGGCATTTTAATATAGAAGACTGCGCAAGAAAGTTCTTGCCGATATTGCAAAATTAACCTCCCGATTGTTATAGCAACATGATAATGTCCTTGCGCCCCATATTACCTCCATTTATTAATAAATAAAGGTAATATTAAATCCTTAAGGAGACATTTCTTGTATAATATAGGGCATTATCATGTTGGTGAAACAGTTTTGCCTCGTATATAATTTTCGTAAATTTTATACCAGTTTAATTTATTATTTGTTATAATCTTAAGAATGATGAGAAACTTGCACCACTTGTGCGAGAAATATGGGTCATAACATAGTTATTTTGGAGACCTGCAAAGACAATCTCGAGCGGGAATTTTACATCTTGAGAAAATTTTGTAAATTATACGGCTTAAATCGTTATTTCCGCTTCCATAAAAGTAACGGCCTGCCCTGAAATAGTTATGATATTATTTCCTTTTAACTCGCAAAAAATGTCTCCTCCACGGAAGGAAAGCTGTTTTGCGGTTAAATTGCGCTTATTAAGTTTTTCAGCCCAGTAAGGGGCAAGCTCGCAGTGAGCGGAACCGCAGACGGGGTCTTCTGGAACGCCGAGCTTGGGTGCAAAAAAGCGGCTGACGAAATCCACATCTTTTCCCGGGGCGGTAACCACACTTCCGCGTAAGTCGAGTTTTTCAAGCCGGACATAATCGGGCTTAATCGAATATATGGCGTCTTCGTCTTCGTAAACCGCAAAATAGTCCATAGCGGAAAGAACCTCCGCCGGGGTACGCCCAAGCCCCTTAACGAGTAAATCGGGCGCAACACAGGGCTTGGGAGGCTTTGAGGGAAAATTCATGGAAAGAAGGCTGCCGTTGCGCTCTACGATAATGTCCCCGCTGCGTGTTTCGAAGGTAACGGATTTTCCGGCAAAGCCTGCGATATTAAATATTACGTGGGCAGAGGCAAGCGTCGCATGTCCGCAAAGGTCAACCTCCGTAACCGGCGTAAACCAGCGCAATTTAAATCCCTTATTTGAAGGAACGAAAAAGGCGGTTTCGGATAGATTATTTTCCGCCGCAATAGATAGAAGCACTCCGTCGTCAAGCCATTTGTCCAACGGGCATACGGCGGCGGGATTCCCTTTGAATACCTTGCCGGTAAAAGCGTCAATCTGGTATTGTTTTAGTTTCATTTATTCATCCAAAATAATGTCGTTAAAATGCTCTTTGAATTCTATCGACCTTACTTCCGTGGCTTTCTTATACCTTTTGCCCCCGTCTTTCCAATCAGCCTCCGCGCCGAATGCCGTTTTAACGAACCCAACCGCCTTTACCGCTTCTTTAAGAGCCTCTTTGTCGTCCGTGCCATAGAGCTTAACGGGGTTCCCTATCGCAACGGTATGCGGCGGGACGAGGAAGCCTTCGGGAATAACGGTATTTGCGTGAACGAAAGCCGAAACTGCAACAACGCCGCCCGATTTAATAACAGAACCGTGCAACACGGTTGCTCCGGCGGCAATATACGAATTAGGCTCTATCGTGCATCCAAGGAGAGTTGCATGCGGTCCTACAAAAGTATTATTGCCGATTATAACCGGATAATCCTTGCCGGGCAGTGCCGTTGCTCTTATAACCGCGTTTTCGCAGATTATGATGCACTTGCCTATTTCTATATGCGAGCCTTCGGAATCTAATATTGCGCCGTACATTATGCGGGAGTCTTTTTCTATGGCGACATTGCCGCAAACTACGGCGGTAGGGGCGAGGTAGGCAGAAGGATCTATTTTTGGGCTAAAACCCCGGTGCTTGATTATCATCGTTCAGGTGCCTCCTTAAATAATTTAAGTATAAATATTTTTACGAACTGGAATTACACGTTATCTATAAAAAGTTAGCAATAGATTAAAATATATTTCCGTTTGATTTTAATATATCGACAAAGCTGATTAATTTTTGATTTCTATAATTTTAAAACTTAATCCTATATCGCATCATGTTCTGCCGCTTTCATCAATTCGGGCGTCATAAATTTTTCTGGAACCGATAATATAACCCTCTTATCGTTTTTTACAGCAATAAGGCACATTTCATACGTCCGTTTTTCGCGGGGAATAAGCATTAACGTCAGGCCGTTGCGTTTTACGGCATCCATGCACATTTCTTCCGTTAAAAGCTCTTCCGGAATATTAGCTATAGCGCCGGGGTCTTGTTTAAAAGCAATGCCGATTAATTCGGGAGTTATCAGCTTAGACGGAACGTAAGACAATTCCCTCCAGTCTTTTTTTACGGCTTCCATACAAAGCTCGGGAGTTCTATCTTCTTTTGGAACGAAAAACAAAGATTCTGTTGCAAGCATAATTTTTTACCGTATATAAGAATTTAATTATATAAATTTTTTAAATAGTATGCAAAATTTGTAACTTTAAATTAAATTATGATATATTTTGCAACACATTGTTTTTTATGTACCGAACCGTCTCTTTTATGCCTCCGTCGTAAGAGACGGGCCTGTAATCGAAATATCCATTAAATTTAGACGAATCGAAATGATAATCAAATTCATACTGGTACAGCATTTCGTACAACTCCCTCGTCGTTTTATCCAAAATACCAGCCATCCTTATCATCCATTTTTTTAAAACCGAATAGCCGTGATTAACTCCTAATGCATCCGCAGCGATGCCGATAAAAGTTTTTAAATCTATTGGCGGACTAAATGTTGGCAAGTGCCATACTTGATTAAAGGTGTCATTTTTACCTGCAAGCAAGTAGAGCCCTTTTGCGCAATCAACTGAGTATGTGAATGAATGCTGTTTATCGACGTCAACTAACCATTGGGCGCTTTTCCCATGTATCAATCTATCTATAATTAAAACATAAGGAATACTTGTTCTTACGGAATACGGCCCGTATAAGTCCGCAGCTCTTGCTATAATTGCCTGCAGGTTTCCTTTCTTTATCTCGTCTTCCAGCATGACCGCGATTTTTGCCCGCACCTCGCCTTTTTTGCTGCAGGGATTATACGGCGTGGATTCAGTCATTATGCCGTTAACCTTTCCGTACATATAGACGTTATCGAAGAAAATTAGTTTCGCATCAGCCTTTATGCAGGCATCTATCGCATTTTGCATAATCTTCGGCCAGACCACAGCCCATATCTTATAATTATAAGGCAATCCTGCGCACAGATAAACTATATCCGACCCCTTGAGGCTTTTAAGGGTTTCGTCGAAAGAAGTTATATCGGCTTTAAAAGAATCCGTTCCATTTATCGAATACTTGCTTCTGGAGACCAATCTCACTTCCTGACCGTTTCTAAGCAGTTCGTAAGCCAAAGCATTTCCGATGGAGCCGCCCGCCCCAAGAATGGTATGCTTCATGATTTTAAAACCATAATAAAAATATAAATTAATTAAACCTCTTGTGCGTCCGGAAGATTTTCATAAACCTGTTCGATTGTTTTATTTTGGGTTAAGACTTTTATAGCCGAAGGCAAGGGTTCGGTCAATATGCCGTCTAAATTCATTTCGCCGGCGTAAAGAATCTTAAACGCCAACTTCGGTACGGGAGGACAAAAACCGGCATCCACGCCGGGCTTATTGCCTCTGGCGTCAATACTGTACCAGCCGTATTTATTTAAATAAACTGCGTTTAACCCGTGCAGACAGAAGCGTGAATTTGAAATATTTATATCTAAAACAAGCCTTTGATAACATAAGCCCGAAAGAATACCGTTAGCCCTTAAAAGAGCGGCCAAAAGATGGCTTTTAGAATAACAATAGCCCGTACCGTATAATAAAACATCGGAAGCTTTACAGGTTACGGGATTTAACCTGTAATCCCAGCTATGCTTAATAGAATCCCTTACGAAATAAAAACATGCTTCGGCAATTTCTATGTCGTTTTTAAGTCCGTTAGCCAAATCTGCCGCTTTTTTTGCAACAGCAGAGTGGTTAAAATCGATGTATTCGCTTGGTTGTAAATACGCTTCTGTGCCTGCACAGCCTGCAATTAGACTATGGTCTTTCTTTCCCACTGATTTCATTTATCTTTATTTTAATAATAGATGTTCTTCTGTTGAGTCTGGATTTATGATTTTCGACAGTTTCTTCCGTTAATTGAATATACCCGCCTTCTGGAACATATTTTTTAACTAAGGCTTCCAATGCGTCTTTTTTTTCGCTTATACCATCAACTATAGCGGCTTCCCCCGTTATTATGACGCTTTTAAACGACTGGCCTATTTTGCACGGAATTTTGTTGGGAATAATGCCTCTGTCTATAAATGCTAAGAAACTGACATTCGGATTACGCTTTAAAATATCTATCTTCGTTCCGGATTCCGCGGAATGAAAATAAATATGTTTTTCATAATAGACAAAGTTAACCGGAACCGTATAGGGCAATGTCCCTCTGAGCAGTCCAAGCACCCCTATTTTTGAACCGTTAAGGACTTCTTCGAGTATTTTATAGTCGTTAATCATGTTTATAAAAAAGCAAATTTAAAATTCGAATATTAATTTTTAAGTTTTGGGCTCTATTACGGTAATTTCTTTCATTTCGTCCGCCTTTCCGGTGCATATTACGAGAGCTGTGGTTTCGATATTGACTAAAGCGGCATGGGGATGACCTTCGGGATTTAACACATAGTCTCCGGGGAAAAATCTCCTTTCCCCGTTCCTGTAACAGTGTCCGCCTTCGAGTATATACACGTGTTCGTCCGAACGGGCAACGGCTACCGTTCTTATCATCTTGCCTTCGGGAGGAAGGAATTTAATCAGGTAAGCTACGCCTTTCCCTTTTTCTATCCTGTTGGTAAGCTGTTTAACAAACACTATTTCCCTGTCGCCATACAATACGCTTTCGCCGTAAATGGAGCTTGCGGGAGTCCAGTCTATATCCGGCGTTCTGATAAAAACAGCGTCCGTTTCCATTTCATTTACCTTATGGGATTATTTATATTTTCAATATTATAGAGTATTATAATGTAATCATTAACGGAATTCAATCTCCATCTGAAACTTGCCGATTGAAAATTTTAAATCTGGATTTCCGCCCACGCGGGAATGACATTGAAGATATTAAACATTTCACCCTTTGGGTATCCATTTCTGCCTGCATCAAGAGATATGTTCTTCTGCGTGTATTGAAAAAGCATGCTTTTTCTGCAAAAGAACATGCTTTGATAAACGCAGGCAGAAATATCGTGCAAACGGGTACGGTTTATAGCCGTCGGTATTTAGGCGGCTCATCCAGAGTTTTTAATGTTTTAAAGTATATTTATCAAATTCAATCGGCAAGTTTCAGGATAAAATAAAATATTTTTAAAAATTTTTTACGGCTACGGGCTAAATCTTTTTTATTTAACTTTTTTAAAAAAAATTGATATAATTTTTATATAAAAATCAATTTCTTCACAAGGAGATTAAAATGTTTACGGCTATAATTAAAAAATCGGATCCATGGTGGATAGGCTGGGTAGAAGAAATACCGGGTGTAAACTGCCAAGAAAAAACTAAAGAGGAACTTATAATATCTTTAAAATCTGCTCTTAAAGAAGCTTTGGAAATTTACCGCATTAATTTTTAAATATACAAAATTTGCAAAAACCACTACATAAAAAATTTATCGTAAAAATTAATTAATAAAATTAATAAGTTATAAGGCAGGTTTTTAGCCTTCTAAGCTGTGGGTCGCAGGTTCGAATCCTGCTGGACGCACCATTCAAAACCGCAGTAAATAAGCCGTTCTTGCAATATCCGGCAAATCAACTTATATAAAAATATTGCAATTTTATAATGAACCAATAAATTAATACAACTTTTTAAAAAATCTTACATGTTTGCTGGCATAAAAGCAGTGCTTTTATATAAGGCCGGCAAACATATCTAATTATGGAAATTTAATAGTAACGGCAAGGAATTGAGGAAACAAGTGGGGCTTTCGGCGGCGACACAGTGTCGCCGCCGAAATAAAAAGAAAGTGTCCGCTCAGCGGACACTAAAAAGCAGCTGCATAAAAATATTTGACTATTATAACAAGGGGGGGAATGAGAAACAAATTTCGGGGATATATTAAAAAAGAAGGTAATTTATATATGGGGTTTTGCGTAGATCTCACTCTTGCCGTCCAAGGCGAGAGTTATGACGAAGCAGTAAATAAATTAAACGCCGTTATAGCCGACTACATTAACGAAGCCTTGACGGTGGATTCTAAATATAAAGAACAGCTCTTGAATAGGAAAGCTGGATTAGCAGAGTATATAAAATATTACTACATCGCTTTTTTAAGCAGATTTAAAAAAGAACCCCTGCATTGCAACTTAATTTAGCTTTGCAACCCTTCAATATCCCCTTGTTAATAGATGAGCAAGGAATACCCGCCGTTAACTTATAAGGAAGTAACGCAGATTTTAAAAAACTTAGGCTTTACCTTAAGAGATAAAAAAGGAACTTCCCACGAACAATGGGTAAAGAAAACCGACAGATTCTATAAAGTAACAGTCGATTATCCAAAATCCCCTTTTAGTCAAGACTTAATTTTATATATGGCAAAGCAAGCAGGGGTATCCAAAAAAGAATTTTATAAAGCGATATCGAAATAATTTTTTGCGGTAAAGAAACGGTAAAGGAATTTTTTGAAATAGGTAGAAAATAATATAATTTAAGATAAAATATAAAAGCCTGAAAAGTAAGCGTCTGCCTGTCGTGCTTGCGATTATTGAATTAATTAATTTATCTCAACCCCCCCTTCTAAGCTGTGGGCCTTCGGTTCGGACGAAGTCCAGCGAAGCTCATCCTGCTGGACGCACCATTAAAAACCTTGAAACATTAAATATTTCCATTTCTTTTTTTAATGAAGGCGGCGGAAATTATTGAATAAATTCGGATTAATTAAACCTTACGCATCTTACTTTCAAACAAGAATATGAAATTGCAAATTCGGATTTAATTTTAAAAGTATAAACAACCATAGCGTTTACGGTATTTTGAGTGCTGTTACCGTTTCCGTAAACCCTGCGGTTTGCAATTTGATTTTCGGCATTTGAAACCCCGCTAAAAATAATAACATTGAGAAATAAAACGCATACCGTAATTAAGATTATCCGCATATAAAAATTTTTATTTTTCAATTAGGACAGGCTTGCAAGCGCAAAAATTTGGAATTCTATTGTTTCGGTATATAATATAACTAAAGGGATTATTTATGCAATTATTTTTTAGATACTTGAAAATCGGCATGGGCATTTAAATTTTTAAAATTGAAAGAAATTGATTTGTTAATTGAAAATTTTACGGTGTTTTAAATGTTTAAAAATAGACAGGAAGCGGGAGAAAAGCTTGCTATTGCTTTAGAAAAATATAAAAACAAGGAGGATATAACCGTCCTTGCCCTTCCAAAAGGCGGAATAGAAGTTGCTTTTGAGGTTGCAAAATATTTGAATGCAAAATTCTCACTTTTAATCGTAAGAAAACTGCCCTTCCCCGATAACCCCGAAGCCGGTTTCGGGGCCGTAGGGAAGACCGGCAGCATATATATAAACAAACAATCGTCGCGGTATCTTTCGGAAAAAGAAATGAATGACATAATATTTTCTCAAAAAAATGAAATTAAAAGAAGGATTTCTATTTTAAGAAAAGGGGAGCCCTTACCCGATATTATTAATAAAACGGTTATCTTGATAGATGACGGCATTGCCGCAGGTTCAACAATGCGCGCGGCAATAATGCTATGCAGAAAACAGGGGGCAAAAAAGATTATAGCAGCTGCCCCCGTTGCAGGAAAGGATGTCGCCGGGCAGATAAATGAATTAGCGGACGAATTAGTGATACTTGAAACGCCGTATAATTTTCGTGCCGTTGCGCAGGTTTATGAGAACTGGTATGATGTTTCCGACGAAGAGGCAATAGATTTACTGGGCCGCTTATAGCGTTTTATTATATTTATTACGGTACTTATACAGTTGTTATATGCCTGTAAAGCTTGTTAAACGACTATTTTGTAATTACAATGCGATGCTAAAATTAATCTTGAAGAAGGAAAAGGTCATTGGAGGTTCTTTTATGAAAAAATGGGATGCTACTAAAGCCAAAGTGAAAAAACAACAGGCAGACGATTTAATGGACCCTTATTTAAATGCTATAGAATATAAAGACAAGTCGGTTTGCAGTAAATGCCGCAGTATATATCATGACAAAAGATGGGCTGAAGATAAGGAACTATACAATTTACTTATGAAAGACCCTGAAAAAGTAATATTTACCGTATGTCCGGCCTGCCGGAAAATTGAGACCAAATATATGGAGGGGGTGGTTGAACTTAAAGGAGATTTTTTGTTTGAGCATAAAGATGAAATTATCAACCTTATAAAAAATACGGTTGAAAAAGCGGATTATATTAATCCTCTTGAAAAGATAGCAAATATAAATATAGATGAAAAAAATAAAACAATAGAAATTATCACCGCAGACGATAAACTTGCGCAAAGAATAGGAAAAAATATCGAGAAAGCTTATAAAGGCAATGTTGAATATCATTTTTCAAAAGAAGACAGATTGACAAGGGTTTATTGGAAAAGGTGATGCTTGAGCCGTATTTTCGCTTAAACTAATGGCGGATAAAGGCTTATTTCTAAATATAAAGCCCAAATCCCGATTTGGGGGGTTGATTTTTATTTTCATTTTTGATATGATAAATATCTGATAAAGAATACCTTATCCTTAAGTTGAATCCGCCGACAGGCTCGTTAATCTTCTTTGTTTCTTAATTTATTAAATTCAATTTATATCAATTTATATCAAAATTAATTATACCTTTAGTTTTAATCTTTCTTGCCATGAATAAAAAAGAAACGACAATTAAAGTTGCTTTTTTGATTCTCATACCCGCTTTTTTGACGGTAATATTTCCGGCTTATCCAAGTCTTTCTTTCGCCTCCAAAAACTTAAAAAAAAACTTCATTTTTTAGCAGCTAACGATAAAAAATCTCTTGATTTAGCATTAAAACAGCCGCTTAACGCTGCCGCGATAAATAAAAAAAATAATAAAAAACCCAAAAAGGTGTTATCCTTAAGAACGTTAATCAAAAGTTCCTTGCAAAATTATAATCTGATGTCTTTAAAAATGAAAGCCGATGCTTTAAAAGAGGATATTACGATAAACAAAAGCCTGCCTAATCCCAGAATCGCTTTCGGCTATAACGACTCCGACGGCTTTAATAATTTTATGATAGGAAACCATGAATATCAGGGAAGCAAGGTAAGATTTACTTTTACCCAGCTTATACCGTTTCCGACCAAACTATTTTTAAAAAGTAAAATCGCAAAAAATTATTACGGATATAATAAAGAAATTACAGAATCCGCAAGGGTTTCAACGGTTGCAAATGTTAAAAACTATTACTACCGGCTTGCGCAATTAGAAAATGACATTTTAATAATAAAAAGCGACTATTCGCTGTTAAAGCTATTAGAAAAAAATACCGACAACAGCTATGCGGTAGGAGAAGCTAAAGAAACCGATGTTATAAGAATCGAATTAAAAATGATAGCCCTGAAAAACCAGTTAATCAATTTGAAAAAAGACAGGCTAAAAATATTATACGAGCTATCGAGACTTTCCGGGATTAAACTAAATAAACTTAAAGGAAATGCTATACTGCCGCATATAGCAAAATTAAAAACTAAAAAATTTAGAAATGTCATTAAGGCGGCTTTTAAAAACAACCCTTTATTTAAGGCTTCCAATTTTTTATATAAAAGATCTAAAAATGAGAAAAAATTAGCCGACCAGGGACTATATCCAAATATTATCTTTCATGTAAAATACGGCTATAGATACGATATACAACCTGCTTTAGGAGGTTCGATCGGACTTGAAATTCCCCTATACTTTAATCAAAGGCAGTTTCCCGAAATGAATAAAGCTAAAAAGAATATGATTTCGTCGATGTTCGCAAGAAGCTGGGAATATAGCGGGATTGAAAGAGATATTATGACATACATGGCAAAAATTAAGAAATATTACAATCTTTATAAAACCGAAAAAAAGATTTATCTTCCCGAATCCTCGCTTCTTTTAAAATTGTATATAAGCAGGTATATATTCGGAAAAACTTCCGCCTTTGAACTCCTTAATTCATTTAAAAAAATGGTAAAAGCGGAACTATTATCCAATAGCTATAAGGTTAATTTCTTAATAAACAGAAGTGATTTATCGGCATCTTTAGGAAAAATAAATCATAATAATAATATTATGGAAAATGGAAAATAATAAAAAAATAAATTTATTAATAAGGTGTTGAGATTCAATATGATTAAAATGAAGAAATTCTTTGATAATATTAAAAAAACCGTTCCGAATAATAAATTTTTTATTGCGACTATTTTATTCATGACGGCGGTAATATTTTTAATCATATACAGGTTTTTTATCCTGCCGGTAAATTTTTACTCCAATAAGGAATTATATAATCTAAGTAATTATAACATCAGGATAGGCGTCAGTAAAAAGGTGCGCCTATTAAGGCTTAGCCATATAAAAAAAATAAAACCCTATTTCCGAATAGTAAAAACCATAAAAGTATCTCCAAAAATTAGGGCAGAGGGCAGGACTACATTTGCCACCCCATTAGTAAGGACTATTTCATTGAAATTCGGCGGTTATATATCTAAAATATACGCCGACAAAGCAGGAATGAAGGTTCGTAAAGGAATGCCTTTATTTTCGTTATACAGCCCGTCCTTAATAGATGCGGAAAATGACTATAACCTTGCATATAAAAACTATCAAAGACTTAAAAATACCTCGTTTAAATCTCAAGCCGAAACAATTTATTTATCGGCCGAAAAAAAACTTCTATTCTGGGGAATAGATAAAAAACAGCTTGAAAGAATAAAAAAAGATAAAAAAATTATTAAACAAATACCAATATATTCTCCGATAAATGGAATAGTAGTTAAAAAATTCATTACCCGGGGCGGCTACATTAAACCGAGCAAAAGACTTTATGAGCTTGCAAACATTTCAAAACTCTGGATGAAAATATTTATAAGCGTTCACGATTTAAAATTTATTAATATAGGAAAACGGGTCTCTTTAAAATTTGCGTATTATAAAAAACGGGTCTTTCACGGCATAATCTCGTATGTTTATCCATATACCTATAAAAACGGAAAATTTATTAAGGTAAGAATATCCATAGCAAATATAAAGCATGCCTTAAAAATTAATTCTTACGGAGACGCGTACATAAAAATGCCTTTTACCGAACGCTTGGTTGTGCCCGCCTCAACCGTTGCGCATATAGGTTATAAAGATGTCGTGCTAATTTATGATAAAAGCAAAAACGCGTTTAAAGCAAAAAGTATCCTTATAGGCGCGAGGGACGGTAATTATTATCCTGTCATAGAAGGACTTAAGCCACGGGAAATCGTTCTTAAATTAAAAAATTTAAGCAAAAAAAATATAAATAGCGCAAGAAAAATAAATCATTATCTTATTCTATCTTCCGTAAAAATAAATTATTTATAAGCCGCATAAGGACTAAAACGGCGAAAAGTTGCGGCCGTTTAGTCCTTATATACAAAAGGGCGGTATTATGTTATTAAAGGTATCTTTTTAAAAGAGGTACTTTTATAAAGTCTAACGCCACCATAAAAATCAATGTGAAAATTATCAGATATAAAACCATTATTAGCGGAACAGGGGCAATTAACCATCCATATATTGCCATTAGCGTAGCTAAAAGAAGTCCGCCGAATTCCGCTATTAAAAGCGGCGTCGACGGCATAGAGTGCCATAAGTAAGATTTCTCGCGAACCAAAAATATATTAGCGTGACCTGAATAGACAAGTCCCAAAAATATAAAAGAATCCAACGCGGGCTTCGATAAATCAAGCAGTTTCCAGCCCCAAATATAGACGCCGAATATATATACAAGCCAGCCGATAGAAAATGCTATCGAAATTGCCATAAGTTCCCTTACATTCCATTTATTGGGTTTCTTTGAGTATCTGACATTATCCGTCGATAAAGACATCGTTACGAAGTCGTTTGTGAAAATAAGCAGAAGAATTATAAGCGGCATAGCCTGGATATCAAAGTTTTTAATTCCGAATATTAATAGTCCGAGAGCTAAAAATAAGCCTATTTGTATTGTCTTTACTATCTTATTCGATATGTAAGAAAATAATCTCTGGTAAACGCGTCTTCCCGTTTCTACCGCGCCCAGCATACCCGACAATCCCGGATTGGTTAGAACAAGACTTGCCGAAGCCTTGGCCACATCGGTAGCCGTCGATACCGCAATGCCGACCTGAGCCT
>JAKBNN010000049.1 GCA_021831025.1 bacterium
AACTAATAACGGTAAAAGCAGTTATATAAATACAAGGGAAAAATTCAGGATTATGTTTAAAGAAGGCAAACTAAACGACAGGTTTGTGGAAATGGAGGTTAAGTCGTTAAGCAGGTCTCCCGTCCCCGTCATAGAAATATTTTCTCAATCGGGGATGGACGATATCGGGCAGGATTTTAAAGACATGTTTTCTAATATGTTTCCCAAACAAAAAAAATTGGAAAAGATAAGGGTCCCTGAGGCTTACGATATACTGGTCCGCGAAGAGAGCGAAAGGCTTGTTGATATAGATAAGGTTATCAAGGACGCTATTCAAAGCGTGGAAAATTCCGGTTTGATATTTATCGATGAAATAGATAAAATTGCTTCCAGAGAAAAATCTTACGGCCCCGATGTATCGAGGGAAGGCGTTCAAAGGGATTTGCTTCCCATAATAGAAGGCTCTAATGTCATGACAAAATACGGGGTGGTTAAAACAGACCATATTTTATTTATCGCGGCGGGGGCATTTCATATGTCTAAACCGTCTGATTTAATTCCGGAGCTTCAAGGAAGATTTCCGATAAGGGTCGAGATGGACTCGCTGTCCAAAAAGGATTTCGTAAGAATATTGAAAGAGCCTAAAGGCGCTTTAATAAAACAGTACTTTGAACTGCTTAAAACCGAAAATGTGGCATTGGATTTTACGGATGACGGGATAGAAAGAATTGCCGAAATCGCCGAGGAGGTCAACCTGAAAACCGAGAATATCGGCGCAAGGCGGCTCCATACGATTTTAGAAAAGGTTATGGAGGGCATATCCTTCGATGCCCCGTTCAAAGCTTCTAAAAAGGTCGTTGTAGATAAGGCTTATGTCGATGACAGATTAATAGACATAGTTAAAGACGAAGACCTTTCAAGGTATATACTGTAATGGAAGAATATATAAAAAAAGCAGGGGTTTTACTCGAAGCGTTGCCGTATATTCAACAATTTGCTTCAAAAACCTTCGTAATAAAATTTGGCGGCTCTATTGCTTCGGATAACGATTTAAAGGAAGGTTTCATTAAAGATATTATACTTTTAAAATTCATCGGCATTAATATAATAATAGTCCACGGCGGCGGAAAAGACATCGATACTCTTTTAAAGAAGCTCGGCATGAAAATTAATTTTCACGACGGATACCGTTTGACCAATGAAAGCACAATGGAAGTCGTCGAAATGGTTTTGTCGGGTAAAATCAACAAAAACCTTGTCGCTTTAATAAATAAATTTGGGGGGAAGGCTTGCGGTTTATCGGGAAAAGACGGCAATCTTATCGTGGCGGAAAAAATAAAAACGGGTAAAATAGACCTCGGGAATGTCGGAGTCGTTAAGAGGATTAATAAAGAGGTCTTATTGACGCTCGACGCGGCCTTTATTCCGGTGATTGCTCCCGTCAGCATGGATGAAACGGGAAATACCCTTAATATCAACGCAGATTTAGCGGCTGGAGCGATTGCCGCCGAACTTGCCGCCGAAAAACTTATTATTTTGTCCGATCAGGACGGCCTTTTAGATTCAAAAAACGAATTAATATCTTCGGCAAAAGAAAAAGAGATAAAAAAGATGATAAAAGACGGGATTATCCACGGCGGAATGATACCGAAAGCTAATTCTTGTATAAGCGCTTTAAATTTGGGTGTTAAGAAGGTGCATATAATAAATGGAAGCGTTCCCCATGCAGTTTTATTAGAAATATTTACAAAAAAGGGCATAGGAACCCAGATAACGCATTAATGACAATGCGGGTGAAAAAATGAATATAAAAGAGCTTACGAATAAGTATATAATGAATACATACGGCAGGTTTGACCTTGCTTTAGTAAAAGGCGACGGGGTAACCCTTTTTGATGAAAACGGCAAAAGTTATATCGATTTTGCATCGGGAATAGCCGTAAATAGCCTTGGGTATAATAATAAAGCTATAAATTCGTCGATAATAGAACAGCTTGGGAAGTTAATTCATGTATCCAACTATTTTTACACCGGGCCGCAGGCTTTGCTTGCTGAAAAACTGTGTAAAAATTCGTTTGCAGGTAAAGTTTTTTTCTGCAATAGCGGGGCGGAAAGCATTGAGGGCGCCATTAAGCTTGCAAGAATTTTTGCGAAGAAATTTTCAAAAAGGGGATATAAGATAATAAGTATGCAAAATTCCTTTCACGGGAGGACTTTCGGGGCGCTTTCGGCAACGGGACAGGAAAAGTATCATAACGGATTCGAACCGCTTTTAGGCGGCTTCACTTATGTAAAATTTAACGATTTAACGGATATCGAAAATCTGGTTAAAGATAGGGAATATTGCGCCGTTATCGTGGAACCCGTGCAGGGAGAGGGCGGAGTTAATATAGCGGATAGAGGCTACTTAAAGCGCCTTAGAGATTTAACCGTTAAAAACGACATTCTGTTAATTTTCGACGAGGTTCAGGTCGGACTTGGAAGAACCGGAAAACTTTTTGCCTATATGAATTTTGATGTGGAACCGGATATTATGACCCTTGCAAAACCGCTGGCCGGCGGGCTTCCTATCGGCGCAGTGCTGGCAAAAGACGAAGCGGCAAGGGCTTTCGAACCGGGCAATCACGCATCGACATTCGGGGGCGGACCGCTTGTTTTATCGGCGGCCAACGCTTTTTTTGACGAAATAACGAAAGACGGATTTTTGGACGATGTTTTAAAAAAAGGGGATTATACCTGTATCAAATTAAACGATTTGAAAGCTCAATTTCCAAAATTAATCAAAGAAGTCAGGACTATCGGGCTTATAAGCGCCATTGAGTTTTATGATTTAAAGGCAAAAGATATCGCAGTCAAATTAATCGAAAAGGGATTTTTAACCACAGCCGTTCAGGACAGGGTTCTCAGGCTCACTCCGCCGTTAATTATCAAAAAAGACGAAATCGATTTGTTTATGGGGAAGGCGGCAGAAGTCCTTAATGACTATAAAATAATTACAAAATAAAATAATAAAATTATGAATTCCGTACGAAATTTTTTATCCGTTTATGATTTAACCGCGGGTGAAATGTATGATATTCTTTCGAGGGCAGCTCTTTTAAAAGCGGATAGAACCCTTGGCGGCGGTTATCTTAAAGGCAAAAAAATAGGGCTTATATTCGAAAAGTCTTCCACGAGAACGAGGGTATCTTTTGAGGTTGGAGTGGCGGAGCTGGGCGGGCATCCGATTTTTATGTCGCCCAGAGACATGCAGTTGGGCAGGGGCGAGCCCATAAAAGATACGGCGCGCGTCTTGAGCAGGTATATAGACGGAGCCGTTATAAGAACATTCGAGCAGGCAAGAATAGAGGAATTTGCCGTGTATTTCAAAAAGCCTGTGATTAACGGTCTTACCGATTTATATCACCCCGCCCAGATTTTAGCCGATATATTCACCGTTTATGAGGCGAAAAGCAAAATGCGGAATAGTACGAAGAAAGCGGCGGATGCCGCTCTGCGAGATGCCGGAGACATTATTAAAAATCTTAAGATAGCGTACTTCGGCGATGCAAACAATATGGCAAATTCGTGGATCAGCCTTCAGGCCGTTATGGGCTTCGAGCTTGTTTTGGCAATGCCTGACGGATTTAAAGCGGATGAATGGGTTGCAAGCGAATCGCGAAAACGGGGCGGAAGGTTTGCCGTTTCGCATGATAAAATCGGCGCGGCTAAGGATGCCGATGTTATTACTACCGATGTTTTTATCAGTATGGGACAGGAAGATAACAAAGAAAAAATCGATAAGCTTAAGCCGTTCATTATCGATGACGGAGTTATCGGGAGCGCTAAAAAGGATGTTATATTTCTTCATTGTTTGCCTGTCCATAGAAACGAAGAGGTTACCGAAGCCGTATTCGAAAGGTTTTCGCCGTATGTATTCGAAGAGGCGGAAAACAGGCTTCATGTGCAAAAGGCAATAATGGAGATGCTTTTTTAAATAAGGAAAAAACTAAATTTAACGGAGAAAAATATTTATTATGGCTATGGCAAAAGATAAGATTGTTTTGGCTTACTCGGGAGGACTCGATACCTCGGTTATACTTAAATGGCTTATCAATACTTATAAAGCCGATGTTATCGCCTATTGCTGCGATGTGGGACAAAAAGAAGACCTGAACGCCGTAAAAGAAAAGGCTTTGAAGACCGGCGCAGCCGGAGCGATAGTTGAAGATATGAAAGAGGAATTTGCAGGGAACTACATTTTTCCGGCGTTAAGAAGCAATGCTCTTTATGAAGGCGCATACCTGCTGGGAACCGCTATTGCAAGGCCGCTAATAGCAAAGAGGCAGATAGAAATTGCCTCTGAAGCCGGCGCAAACTATGTAGCTCACGGGGCTACGGGAAAGGGAAACGACCAGGTCAGATTCGAGCTTGCCTATAGCGCAATCAATCCGGGTATTAAGGTAATTGCCCCGTGGAGGACATGGGAAATATCGTCGAGGGCGGAACTTGTTAAATATGCGGAAGATAACGGTATTGCGGTTCCCGTTACAAAAGAAAAACCTTATTCGAGCGATAAAAATCTTTTTCATATAAGTTATGAAGGGGGCATACTTGAAGATTTGGAAAACGTCCCCGATGAATCTATGTTTGAAATTACCGTTTCCCCGCAAAAGGCTCCGGATGTTCCCGAAGCGGTGGATATTGCCTATGAGGACGGCAATCCCGTATCGTTAAACGGAAAAGATTTAACGCCGGCAGGGATTATCGAAGAGCTGAATTTAATCGCCGGCAGAAACGGCATAGGAAGAGCGGATATTGTCGAGACGAGGATTACGGGTATGAAGTCGAGGGGCGTTTATGAAACGCCTGCCGGAACCGTCTTGAGTTTTGCCCACAGGCTTTTAGAATCTATTACTTTAACGGGCGAGGAGATCGAACTTAAAGACAGCCTTGTTCCCAAATACTCAAAGTTAATATACGAAGGCAGCTGGTTCAGCCCCGAATTTAATGCCGTTCAGGCGTTGATAGACCGCACCCAGAAATCGGTTTCCGGGCATATAGGGATAGAATTATACAAAGGAAATATGAAGGTTTTATACAGAAAATCAGGTAAAAGCCTCTATTCAAAAAATATCGTTACATTCGAAAACGACAAAGGTGCGTATTCGCAAAACGATGCGACGGGGTTTATTAATTTAAAATCATTGAGGTATAAACTTAAGGTCAAAGTAAAGTAAAATAAAGTACCTTATTTTACGTAAATTCTGGATTCCCGCTTTCGCGGGAATGACACCCCTTGGGTTAAAACCTCAATCTCTGCATTGTCATTCCCGCGAAAGCGGGAATCCAGAAAATTAAAATTCTATTGCAGGATTAAGGAAGTATTTAATCGTTAATAAAAATATGTATTCGAAGAAAAAAAAACAGGCGCGGGTAAAAGAAAAAGAAAGCGCCTCCGGCAATAATTTTGTCAGAGGGCGCTTTAAGGATGATATTTCGGGGATTACGGCAGATTTTACCTCTTCCTTGGACATCGACAAAAGGCTTGCGGATTTTGACATAGCAGGAAGCATTGCCCATCTTTACGCATTAAGAAAGGCGGGAGTCGTGAGCGAAAAAGAAAAGAAAGAGATTGAAAAATCCCTGTTAAAAATAAAAGAAGACATTAAAACCGGCGCTTTTAAATTTGACAAAAGATACGAAGATATACATATGAACATAGAAAAGAAGTTAACCATGCTCGCGCCTGTTTCGGGAGCCAAACTCCATACCGCAAGGTCCAGAAACGACCAGGTTTCGATTGATTTCAGGCTGTATGTGAAAAATGAAATTAAAAAAGTTGCCGGCGCCTTAATAGCTTTAAGATTTGAACTTATAGACATTGCTAAGAATCATATTGACGCTATTTTTCCGGGATATACGCATCTTCAGCATGCCCAGCCCGTGTCGTTAGCCCATCATATTTCGGCTTATTACGAAATGTTTACGCGGGATTTCGAAAGATTAATAAATTGTTATGCGGCGGCAGATGTTCTTACGCTTGGCAGCGGCGCCCTTGCAGGCGTCGATTTCGAAATAGACAGACAGTTAGAGGCAAAGATGCTAGGGTTTGCAAAGATTTCAAGAAACAGCATGGACGGCGTTTCGGACAGGGATTTTGCCCTTGAGTTTAATTTTGCCCTTTCAATGATTATGATGCATCTTTCGAGGTTTTGCGAAGAGTTGATAATATGGAACAGCGAAGAATTTGGATTTATAGAGTTAAAGGACGAATTTACGACAGGTTCAAGCATTATGCCCCAGAAGAAAAATCCAGATGTTCTGGAACTTATAAGAGGAAAGACCGGAGGCGTCATATCGAACCTTTTATCCCTGTTTATAATGATGAAGGCTTTGCCGTTAACATACAACAGGGATATGCAGGAGGATAAAAAGCCCGTTATGGAAAGCACGGATACCGTTTATAACTCCATTTTAATTTTTACGGAGATTATAAAAACGGTTAAATTTAATGCAAAAAATATGCGCTCAAAGTTGGACGATGATTTTATTTATGCTACCGATATCGCGACATACCTTGTAAAAAAGGGCATCCCTTTTAGAAAATCCCATGAAATAGTCGGGCGGATAGTAAATTATGCCAAAGAAAATAAAAAAACATTATCAAAACTCAAGGTCGAGGAATACAAGAAAATATGCGGCGGCATTGAGAATGATATATTTGAGGTACTTAATCCGTTAGCCTCCGTGGGTTTAAAAAAATCTTACGGCGGAACTGCTTTAAACAGGGTTAAATCTATTATAAACGATTATGAAGAAGAAATTGAAAGAAATAAAAAATCGCTGGAGAGGCTTGAGCGGTAAAATAATTTTATTCATCCCTTTATTAATTTTAATTTTTGCCGCTTTCTCCCTTTCCTTTTTTTTATCCGGATGCGCCAAAACCGCCTATCCTAATCCCCCTATTATAACGCCTCCCCCGCCCCCGAAAGTTTTATCGGCAGAGAAGCTCAAAAACAGCATTAGTATTATATATGAATACAGCCATAGTTTAAACGGGCTCAAGGGATTTTTAATTTATGAAAAATGGTATAAAAACAAAAAGAAGGTAAAGTTTTCATGTAATTCGTCCACGCTTATCGCTTTTCAGAATTTGCTTTTCATAAAAAAATTTGGTTTGCAGTATAATAAGTTTTTTTATAATGTAAATAAAAAAGATTTGAAAACCGGCTATTATATTTTTTGCGTCCGCAGCAAAGATAATTTTGGAATAAAATCCGAGTTTTCGAATTATATAGCCGTTCATATAGTAATATAGCGAAAAAAAATAAACCGGAGCTTGCCCTTCCTGCTTGAACGGAGGGGAATCCGAAAATTAATTTTAATTTTAAACAATAATCGTATCGGAGGCATTTAGATGGCCTTATTTAAGGAAAAACTTAATAAAATATTCTTTTTATTAAGCATAATCATAATTGTAATACTTGCCGTTTTGCTGTTTCAAAAAAGGTTCGGGCTTTATTTTAAAAAGGTTCCCTATTCTATAAAATTGGTTCGCGTTATAGGGGGGAAGTCCAACCTTAAGGGTCCTGCCGATGTATTTTTCGGAGCTAAGAATAACCTGTATGTCGTCGATTCAGGCAATTCAAGAATAATAAAATTTAATCTGGGTGGAAATTATCTGCGCCAATGGGGCATCGAGGGCAAGACGACGGGCGAGTTCATGGTTCCTTTATACGGATGCTCTTACGGGAATCCCGAAAGAATTTTTATAGTCGATTCGGGAAATTCAAGAATTCAGATTTTTAAGCCGAACGGAAGTTTTGTTTCGGAATTCGGAAAAACCTCGAATCCTAAAAGATTATTAATAGAGCCGACATTTTTGGGTTTTGCGTATAATAAAATTTATATTGCAAACTCCGGGGCTAACGATATACTTATTTATTTAAAAAACGGTCAGTTTTACGAAAGGAAAAAAAATCTAAAATTAACCAATACCGGCGGTTCGGCAAAAATTAGAAAGCGTCGCCGCGGGAAAGGCAAAATAGACCTTGGCAATGTAGCATTTAAAAAACCGGTAAGCATGGCTTTTTCCCGGAAATATATTTATGTATCGGATTACAGCCTGTCTAAAATACTTGTTTTTAACAGGCAGTTTAATTATATAGGTTCTATCGGCACGCCGGGGGATAACGGCTACAAACTTTATCATCCCGTCGGCATTGTTTATAAAAACGGGTATCTTTATGTCGCGAATTACGGAAGAAGCATTATAACGGTTTTTAAGTTGGTTAACGGCTATAATGTCGTAAAATCCTACAATTTCGGCGCCCCCGGGGCAGGAAGCAGGAACTTTAACCACGAATCGAATATTTCCATATCTAAAAACGGCAAGTACATGGCGGTAGCCGATACCAATAACGACAATATATTAATATACCGGATATTCGGAACCGATTAAAATCCAAAATCATATATGCGAACTGCGGCCGCAATAATAGGCGCGGGCCCCGCGGGGGCATCATGCGCGTATTCCCTATCCCTTAAGGGTATAGAAAATGTTTTAATCGATAAAAGAAAAATCATAGGTTTCCCCGTTCAATGCGCGGAGCTTGTCAGCCGCAATATAAATCAATTCGTTAATTTAGCCGAGATTCCCTCCGCTATAAACCAAAAAGTTAGTTTTATGGACATCGATACGGGCAAAAATCTTTACAGGTCGGAAGGGAAAGGGTATATATTAAATAGGGATGTTTTTGACGATTATATAGTCAAATCGGCGGTTAAAGCCGGAACTAATTTGTTTAAACAGACAAATATTCTGAAAATTAACGCGGATGAAAATAAGATAATCGGCGTGCGTATCGCGGACAATAAACCTATAGAAATTAACTACGACTATTTAATTATAGCGTCCGGTCCCAAAAATAGCTTTGATTTACGCGGTAATTTTAAACAGGGACTTAAAAATAAATCTTATATTTTTGCGACGCAGGTAAGAGCCGGCCTTTTAAAAGAGGAAGGGCTGGATTCTACTATTTGTTATTTCAGGCCTTATATACCTTACGGTTATGGCTGGGTTTTTCCGAAAGGCAAATTTGCCAATGTCGGCATAGGCATCGAAAAGCCAAGGACCTATATGCCCCTTTCAAGTTCTCTTAATAATTTTCTTAACGAAATAAGAAATAAAGGGCTTATCGGTTCTAAGATATACGGAAAAACATCCGGCCTTGTTCCGGTATCCGGCTTAAATAATTTATATTCCGGCAATATCGCGTTGTGCGGCGATGCCGCAGGTTTAACGCATCCGATTACCGGAGCGGGCATCGTAAGCGCGGTAATTTCCGGAAATTTATTGGGCGGTTATGTCGCGGAAAGTTTAAAAACATCAAAAAATTTGTTGGAGGAATATGGGGATGAGCTGGAATCCATTTTTAAGAAACCTCTATCGGCCGCCGCAAAAAAGCGTTACGAATTATATCCCCAAATGACCGGCGCGGATAATATAGACAAATTAATTAAGCGCCTGTGGCCTTCGTTCGAAGAGTATTACGAATAACCCAAAGTCATTCCCGCGAAAGCGGGAATCCAGTGTCTTTAAGCTTTTGAGGTCAATTTATTAATTTCTATCGGCAAATTTGGGTTTTACTAAAAACTTGTTTTATGCTTATTAATAGGATAAAATAAACTAAGTAACCTTGCATACCCATCTGCAAATAATTTTCAAAGTTAAATTAAAAAGTAAAAAGGTATATTTATAATGACGATGCAGCTTAGAGACTGGGTGAATACAACGGACAGGCAGAATAAAAAAGCATTGAAAATAGGGATATTTTCCGACAAGGATAGCTTTTTCTTTAAGGAAAAGGTCGGAATTTACCTCGATACAAAATGGACAAGCCTTTACGACTTAGGGCCTTCGAGGATAGACCAGCATAAAGATATATTTAAGATGGCTTTTAAACTGGGGGAAGCGATAAAGACGGGGAAGCTGGAATTTGGAATTGCCTTGCTTAAAAACAATTATGCCGCCGTTACGGTTTTGCTGAATAAATTCAAAAATGTAAGAGCCGTCTTTGCCGCAGACGACGAAACTATCGTCAACTCGAGAAAAGAATTTAATGCCAATGCGATAGTCGTCAAAAATAGCGGCGTTACCATAGACACAAAAAATTGCGAAAGAGAGATTAATATTTTTCTTTCAACCGATTTTACGGAACAGAATCAAACCGTGCTAAATTTTATTGCTAATGCAGAAAACATAAATGTATAAGTGTAAGAATTGCGGCGCCGCTTCTATACAATAGGACCGAAAATGCCCCGAGTGCCAGAGCTATAACACGATGGAGATTGCACTCCCAGAGGCAAAATCAACCAAAACCGTCAAGTTATACGACAAGCCCCCGGAAAATTCTCCCGTAACGCCGGTAGAGGCAGAAAGTTCAAAGGCTTTATCCCGAATTAAAACCGGAATAAACGAGTTCGATATTTCCGTCGGCTCAGGTTTAGTTAACGGTCAAAGCGTACTGATAGGCGGCGATCCCGGAATAGGCAAATCCACCCTTATGCTGCAGATTTCAAACAGGCTTGCTTCGCCCGGTTCAGGTTTAAAGATATTATATATTTCCACCGAAGAATCGTTAAACCAGCTTCTTTTGAGGGCAAAAAGGCTCGGACTTACTTCTGGCAATCTGTTTTTATTATCCCTTAACGATATAAACGAGATATTATATACCGTTAATAACGGGGATTACGATTTTATAATTATAGATTCCATTCAAAGGGTTACGATGCCGGACTCGGAAATCGCCTACGGAAGCCCTAATTCTTTAAGGGAAATCGCCCACGAGATAACGTCCGCCTGTCTTAAAAAAAATTGCGGGGTATTTTTTGTGGGACATGTTACCAAAGAAGGTAATTTTGCCGGTCCAAAAACTCTGGAACATATAGTAGATACCGTTTTATACTTTGATTCGAGCAAAAAGGATTCTTACCGCATATTAAGGTGTTATAAGAATAGATTTGGTTCCACCGACGAAATCGGCGTTTACGAAATGACCGAAAACGGCTTAGCGGGAGTAAAAAATCCGTCGGCATATTTTATAGAAGAAAGGCAGGCCGGTTCCCCGGGTTCCGTTGTAACGGCATGCATGGAGGGGACAAGGTCTTTGCTTGTGGAGGTTCAAGCCCTTGTCGTTCAATCATATATGCCTGTTCCAAAAAGGGTCTGTCTGGGAATAGACGGCGGAAGGGTTTCTATTATTGCCGCGGTTTTGGAAAAAAAAGAAGGAATTAAGCTTTCGTCTAAAGAAATTTATGTTAAAATATTCGGAGGGATAACTATTCAAGAGCCGGGGATAGATTTGCCGATCGCGGTTTCCGTTATTTCAAGCTATTTAGAAAAGCCTATACCCCCTGATTTTATGGCGTTTGGAGAGATAGGTCTTACCGGCGAGGTCAGGGGGGTTATGAATCCGTCTGCCCGCGTTAAAGAGGCCGTTAATTTAGGTTTTTCTAATATCATACTTCCCGAATCCAATTTAAAAGATATAAAAGGTATTAAGGGAATAAATTTTCACCCTGTTTCGAAACTAAAAAAAATCATTGAATATTTAAGTTAACTGACATAAAATAATATAATTTAGGCAATAAAAACAATAAACGGCATAATTAATTAAAAATTTTAACGAAAGATTTAACAGAGATTTAAATTGCAGAATATTTCCTTTGATTACATAGAAGATGAACTAAAAATGGTCGAAAGCCAGTTTGAAACTCATCTTGCCACCGAAACGCCGCTGATTCAAAGGGTTGCGAAATATGTGATTTCAAGCGGCGGAAAAAGGATACGCCCTATACTCCTCCTCGTATCTTCAAAAATTTGCGGATATAAAGGCGATGACCATATTCCTTTAGCCGCAGTTATCGAATTTATCCATACGGCTACGCTTCTTCACGACGATGTTGTCGATAACGCCCCGTTAAGACGGGGAAAGTCGTCTGCAAATACGGTTTTTGGAAATGAAGCTTCGGTGCTTGTAGGCGATTATTTATTCGCAAAGTCTTTTAAGGTACTTTCAAGCTTAGATAATATGGATGTTATAAAGGCGTATTCTATTGCCGTTACGCTTATGGCCGAGGGCGAAGTGAAAGAGCTTGTTAAAACCGCCGATATTAAAACGACGGAGGATGATTATCTCGATATAATTATAAAGAAAACAGCCGTGCTTTTTGCCTGCGCATCGCAAATAGGCGCAATAATTTCCCTGAAAACAGGTGAATACGGTCAAAACCTTTACGATTACGGTTTAAACATCGGCATCGCATTCCAGCTTATGGACGATGCCCTCGATTATACTTCAAACGAAGAATTCGGCAAGTTTATAGGCAATGATTTAAAGGAGGGCAAGCTTACCCTTCCGCTCATCCATACCATGGAAAGATGCCTTAATAGCGAGAAAGATATCGTTTCCGGAATTATTTATAAGAAAAAACTTACGAACGCAGACCTTCAAGCTGTTTTAAAACTTGTAAAAAGCTATGACTCGATAGATTACACTATATCAAAAGCAAAGGCGGCCGTTTTGAAAGCAAAAGAAAATTTAAATGTTTTTCCCGATTCGGAACACAAAAGAAATTTAACGGATATAGCAAATTACATAATAGAAAGGAAATTATAACTTATGAACGATTTTATCTTTAAAGAAAACGAATTATACTGCGAAGATGTTCCGGTTAAGCATATTGCGGCCGAAGTAGGGACCCCTTTTTATTTATATTCGCTTGCAACATTAAAAAGGCACATAGGCGCCTTTGACGAAAGTTCAAAAGTATTAAATTCTATTGTTTGTTATAGCGTAAAGGCAAATTCGAACATTGCTATTCTTAATTTTTTATTTAAAATGGGTTGGGGGGCGGATATTGTTTCGGGCGGAGAGCTTTTCAGGGCAATTCAAGCAGGGGTCGATAAACAAAAAGTGGTATATTCGGGCGTCGGTAAAACGGAAAGCGAGATTGAATTTGCTCTTAAATCCGATATATTAATGTTTAATGTCGAATCTTTGCCCGAATTATTTTTGATAGATAAAATTGCTGGAGATTTAGGCAAAAAAGCGGGGATTTCTTTTAGAATTAATCCTAATGTCGATCCAAAAACCCATCCCTATATTTCTACGGGGCTTAAAAAAAATAAGTTTGGAATAAGCATAAAACATGCCGTTTCTACCTATGAACAATCTAAAGAATTAAAAAATGTGGATGTGGTCGGACTTGATTGTCATATCGGGTCGCAATTAACGGAAATTTCCCCGTTTAATGACGCCGTGCTAATAATTAAGAATTTACTTTTACAGCTTACCGCGCTCGGCTTTGACATAAAATATTTAGATTTAGGCGGCGGACTCGGTATTACATATGAAAATGAAATGCCCCCGCATCCTTCCACCTATATGAATTCCATAAAAAATATTCTGGGAGACTATAAAGGAAAGGTTATATTTGAGCCCGGAAGAGTGATTGCGGGAAATAGCGGCATATTTGTTACAAAAGTTATATATAATAAAGACACGGGCAGTAAAAATTTTGTTATAGTTGACGGCGGCATGAATGATTTGATCAGACCCGCATTGTATGAGGCATATCACGAGATTGTTCCGGTAGTCAAAAGAAGCGGGGCAAGGATAAGAGCCGATGTAGTCGGCCCTGTTTGCGAGTCTGCCGATTTTCTCGGCAAAGACAGGCTTCTAAGTCATGTTCAGGAAGGAGATTTGCTTGCGGTGTACAGTGCGGGCGCTTACGGATTTTCGATGTCTTCCAATTATAATTCAAGACCCAGAGTGCCCGAGATTCTGGTAGATAAAGATAAATATTGCATTATAAGACAAAGGGAAACATACGACGATTTAATTGCAGGAGAATTTATACCGGAATGGTGAAAAAGGTGCCTGCGGGAAAAGGAAAAAGTAGGAAAAAGGGGTCAGATTTTAAATCGGGAAAAGGGGACGGATTTCAAATCCGTCCCCTTTTCCCTATAAGTCAGGATGGGGGTAAAAATGTTTAAGGGTGTGTTTACGGCCATTGTTACGCCTTTTAACGGCGGTAATATCGATGAAAAAGCTCTTGAAAAATTAATAGAATTTCAGATAGAAAACGGAGTTGCGGGCATTGTCGCGTGCGGAAGCACGGGCGAATCCGCAACCCTTTCTTTCGAGGAGCATATCGCCGTTATAAGATTGACATCGGAAATTGTCAACAAAAGAGTTAAGGTTATTGCGGGAACAGGTTCCAATAACACTGCCGAAGCAATCCATCTTGCCGGAGAAGCCGAAAAGTTTAAAATAGACGGTCATTTGCAAATTACCCCGTACTATAACAAGCCTACGCAGGACGGATTATATTTTCATTTTAGAGCCGTCGCGCAAAACTGTTTGCTGCCGGTAATCCTTTACAATGTTCCATCAAGAACTGCGGTTAATTTGCTTCCCGAAACCGTGATAAGGCTTTTTGAGATAGATAACATAAAAGGCATTAAAGAGGCAAGCGGTTCTTTAGACCAGGTTGCAGCTATTTTAAGAAAGGCTCCAAAGGATTTTTGCGTATTGTCGGGAGACGATGCCCTTACATTGCCGGTAATCGCCGTCGGGGGACACGGGGTTATTTCCACGGTTTCGAATGTCGCGCCGAAGGATATGGTTTCTATGACCGAATACGCTTTAAAAGGGGACTATAAACCCGCAAGGAAAATTAACTTTAAACTCCTCCCGTTAATTCACGCCATGTTTATCGAAACGAATCCTATTCCGGTTAAAAAGGCTTTAAATATTATGGGCTTTATCGAAAACGAAATAAGGCTTCCTTTATCGGAAGCCTCAGGGTCAGACATAGAAAAGATTAGGGTTGCTTTAAAAGAATATGGTATATTAAAATAAGGCTCAAGGAAAAATAACAGGTTTTTAAAAAAATGGAAAAAATAGGCATAATAGTATGCGGGAGCAACGGCAGAATGGGCCGCTCTATAACCCTTCTCTTAAATGATTACAGCCGGTTAGTATTTATAGGAGGGGTCGATTCAAGCTATTCGGACGACGAGATTACATCCCTCGCTTTTTCAGCCATGGAAGATTTAGAGTCCAAGAGGATTCCCGCGGGGAAGTTCCTTACCTTAAAAGAAGCCCTTCATCTTACGGCAAAGATTAAAAACAAGGTTGTAATCGATTTTACATCCAAAAGCGCGTCGCTCATCCATGCCGAAGAAGCTATGCTTTATAATACTCCGATAGTTATAGGTTCGACCGGTTTTTCGGATGAAGATGCCAATATAATAAAGGGGTACGGCAGGCATATTCCCGTGGTTTTATCCGGAAATATGAGCCTCGGCATCAATGTCTTGCTTAATATAGTCTATGACGCATCAAAATATTTGGGCGAAGGTTACGATTGCGAGATAGTCGAAACGCATCACAGAAAAAAAAAGGATGCTCCGAGCGGGACTGCCAAAATGCTGGCGGAATCCGTTGCCAAACAAAGGAATATCGATTTAAACGAAAGGGGCGTGTACGGCAGGTGCGGCGATGTGGGAGAAAGGGAAAAAGACGAAATCGGCATTTTATCGGTCAGGGCCGGGGATATAATCGGGGAGCATAAGGTTATATTTGCCGGGAACGAAGAGGTTATAGAGATTACGCATAAGGCTGTTTCGAGAGATAATTTTGCAAGAGGGGCGATAAAAGCGGCCGTTTGGCTTAGCGAAAAAAATAAGGGATTTTATGATATGAGAGATGTGCTGGGGCTTAAATATTCATGAATAAAACAAAGTATATTTTTATCACGGGCGGCGTTGTTTCAAGTTTGGGAAAGGGCATTGCCGCCGCATCCATAGGCGCGCTTCTCGAAGCAAGGGGACTTAATATTACCATGCAGAAACTTGACCCTTATATCAATGTTGACCCCGGAACCATGAATCCTTTTCAGCACGGAGAGGTTTTTGTAACGGATGACGGCGCCGAAACGGACCTCGATTTAGGGCATTACGAAAGATTTACATCGCTTTCGCTCACAAAAAGGAATAATTTAACGAGCGGACAGGTTTACGATGCGGTAATAAACAATGAAAGAAAAGGGATATATCTGGGCAAAACGGTTCAAGTGATACCCCATATAACCGACGAAATAAAAAAGAAAATAATAGAGGTTTCCGAAAACAAAGATGTGGCCATTATAGAAATCGGCGGAACCGTCGGCGACATCGAAAGCCTTCCATTTTTGGAGGCTATCAGGCAGTTTAAACTTGACAGGGGGAAAGACGATGTTTTGTACATTCATCTGACGCTTGTGCCGTATATTAAAACGGCCGATGAGCTGAAAACAAAGCCGACCCAGCATTCCGTGAAAGAACTCAGGGCTATCGGCATAGAGCCTTCCATCATAATTTGCAGGGCAGACAGGGTTCTTCCTCAGGATATGAGAGCAAAAATCGCCCTGTTTTGCAATGTAGAAGAAAGCGCCGTTATTACGGCAAAAGACGAAGAAAGTATTTACGATGTTCCGTTATCGCTCCATAACGAAGGGTTGGATTCCAAAATAATAGAATATCTTAATATTTGGGCTAAATCTCCCGATTTAAGCGAATGGAATAAAATATCGAAGATATTAAAGAATTTGAAAAATTCCGTTACTATCGGAGTAGTCGGAAAATATGTAAATTTAAAAGAGTCTTATAAAAGCTTAAATGAAAGCCTTATACACGGAGGGCTGGCAAATAATGTCAATGTCAATATAAAATATATTAATTCCGAAGATTTTGAAGCGGACGATTACGGAGAAAAACTTAAAGAGTTGTCGGATTGTTCGGGCATACTGGTTCCCGGCGGCTTCGGTTCCCGCGGAATCAATGGAATGGTCAGGGTAATTAATTATGCCAGGATTAATAAAATTCCTTATTTCGGAATATGTCTGGGCATGCAGCTTTTAACCGTCGAATATGCCAGAAATGTTTTAATGCTCGACGACGCAAATTCCGTCGAATTTAACGAGGCCGCCCTGAACCCGGTAATTCACCTTATGGAAGGGCAAAAGAGCATCGGTAAAATGGGCGGGACTATGAGGCTCGGGGCATATCCATGTATAATATCTCAAAATACCCTTGCTTATCATATTTATATTAAAAATAATAAAAAACAGATGTTAAACCAAAAGAACTATGCTAAATTATATCGGAACGGCAGCCTTTTAATCAGCGAAAGGCACAGGCACAGGTTTGAATTTAATAACGATTACAGGGAAATATTCAAGTCTTCGGGTTTTATTTTCTCGGGCGTTTCACCCGACGATAGGCTTGTAGAGATTTGCGAGTTAAAAGACCATCCGTGGTTTATCGGATGCCAGTTCCATCCCGAATTTAAATCATCGCCGTTATCGCCGCACCCCTTATTTAAAGACTTTGTTTTAGCTTCCGTTAAATATTTAAACCTGCGCGGCAAGTTTAAGCCTACGCCTAAAATAGAAAAAGTTTCCGTCATTAAAAAAGGCAAAATACGCAAATCCGAATCTAAATCCGGAGTTATTCAGGCGGCTAAAAAAGGGGCAAAGGTTTAAACTCCGAAATATATGGAAAATTTAAATATCTTCAATAAAGATGATTTAAAGTCGCTGTTGGACTTTAAATTCGACAATGTTTATCCCTTTATTATCGCGGGACCGTGCGTTATCGAGGATTTTAAAACCCTTGACGGGATTGCTTCGGTTTTAAAGGATTATTCGGAAGAACTTAAATTTAATTTGATATTTAAGGCATCTTACGATAAAGCTAACAGGACATCGGTTCATTCTTTCCGCGGCCCCGGCATAGATAAGGGGCTTGAAATGCTTTTAGAGATTAAAAGGAAATACGGTATTCCCGTATTGAGTGATGTTCACAGCGTTAGCGACATCGAAAAAGCTAAAGATGTTCTCGATGTAATTCAGATACCGGCTTTTTTGTCGAGACAAACGGATATTTTGCTCGAGGCGGCAAAAACGGACAAGATAGTAAATGTTAAGAAGGGGCAGTTTTTAGCCCCGGGGGATACAAAACATATTGTCGAAAAGATCAGGTCTGCCGGAAACGATAAAATTATTTTAACGGAAAGAGGCGTCAGCTTCGGCTATAATAATCTTGTCGTAGATTTCAGGGCATTGCAGATAATGAAAGAATTTGGAGCGCTTGTCGTTTTCGACGCGACTCACAGTGTGCAGCTTCCCGGCGGTTCGGGCTCCGGCTCTTCCGGCGAAAGAAAGCATGTTATGCCGCTTGCGAGGGCGGCTTCCGCGGTGGGGGTTGACGGTATTTTTTTTGAAGTTCACCCGGACCCGCCGCGGGCTTTAAGCGATTCGGCAAATTCCGTTTATCTGTCGTCTTTTAAAAATGATTTAAAAAATGTTCTCGAAATATCTAAATACGGCATATAAATTAAAGGTAAATTAAAGGGACAGGATTTTAAATCCGACCTCTTTAATAGCAGGTTTAATGATTGGTTCACATAATAGCGGGAAAAAATGGAAGAATTAAATATTCTGGAAGCGGCTAAGGGTGTTTTAAAGATAGAGGCCGACTCGATAACGGCGCTGATAGACAGGCTTGACGCTCATTTTGCGGAGATGGTCGATCTGCTCGTCGGCATTAAGGGAAAGGTAATTCTTACAGGCATAGGCAAATCGGGGATTATTGCCAGAAAAATATCTTCGACTCTGGCAAGCACGGGCACCCCGTCCTTTTTTATGCACCCCGCGGAGGCTTCCCACGGCGATTTAGGAATGATTGGCAGGGATGACGCCATTGTCGTATTGTCCAACAGCGGCGACACGAAAGAAATTATATCTATACTTCCAAGCATAAAACTTATAGGGGCCAAGATTATCGGGTTTTCGGGTAACAAAAACTCTCAGCTTTACGAGCTGTCGGACTATTTTTTTGATGTTTCCGTTGAAAAAGAGGCCTGCCCGTTCAATATTGCCCCGACCGCAAGCACGACGGCGCAGCTTGCTATAGGCGACGCCCTTGCGGTCTCATTGTTAAAAAGGAGAAATTTTCTCGAAGAAGATTTTGCGAGGCTTCACCCCGGAGGTTCGATAGGAAAGAAATTTTTAAAAGTTTCGGACATAATGCATAAAGAAAAGGAAATTCCGATTATAAAAGAATCGGCTTTGTTAAACGAAGCGATTATCGAAATGAACTCAAAAAGGTTGGGATTAACCGGGGTTGTCGATGAAAATTATTGCCTTTGCGGAATTATAGTGGACGGGGATTTAAGAAGAGCCCTGCTTGCTTCTGCGGAAAATATATTTAACAAACCCGTTAAGGATATTATGACGGCAAATCCTAAGGCGGTGGTCGGAGACACCCTTGCGGTCAGCGCTTTAAAGAAAATGGAGGACTTAAAGATTACATCGCTTTTTGTCGTAGAATCTTTGGATAATCCTAAGCCCGTAGGGGTTATACACATACACGATATAGTAAAGGCGGGCATATCCGGTTATTAACGTAGATTATGGGGAGGGGGGTTAGGGGGTATGGATTTAGATTTCAGCGAGATTAAAATTCTTGTTTTTGATGTGGACGGCGTATTGACGGACGGAAAGATACATATATCGGAGTCCGGGGTTGAAACCAAAACATTTTTTGCCCATGACGGAGCGGGAATAAGGCTTGCAAAAAAAATGGGGCTTAAAGTGGGCTTTATCTCTGCGAGGACAAGCAATGCCGCCGTTATCAGGGTGAAAGAATTGGGCGTAGATTTCTATATAGAAGGATGCAAGGATAAGTTAAACTCTTTAAAAAAGGTTCTAAAAGACTATAATCTTGATTTTAAAAATTTGTTTTATATGGGCGACGATATAGTCGATATTGAACTTTTAAATATAGCGGGCATTTCGGCATCGGTTCCGGATGCCCCTAAATATGTGCGGGATTATGCCGATTTTGTTACGGAAAAAAGCGGCGGTTGCGGCGCGGTAAGAGAAGTTTGCGACATTATTCTTGAAAAAAAAGGGCTTTTATTTAATTTTTTAAACGATTTAAATAAAAATGGGTTTTAAGGCAATTAATCAGCAAATTTTAAGAAAAATAGCCCTTGTTCTCGGCATCATGTTTCTTTTAGTGCTTGCTTTTTTTTTAATTCTTCACTATATAAATATTAAAAAAGGATTGTTAAATTTAAGTATATCTAAAGGATATATAACTTTAAAGACGGTAGATTATAAATTTTTTAAAAACGGCGTGCTCGCTTATGAAATATTTTCGAAAAGTTTAAATTATTATTCCCCCAAAAGGAATATAATCAAACTGGAAGACGTAAAAGCCTACATTTACGGAAAAAATAAAAAGCCCGCGTATATTATAACGGGAAGACACGGGCGTTTAAACGCCGTTTCCAAAAATGTTACCGTTTCGGGCGGCGTCATAATAAAAGATATTAACGGGTCGTCCATGAAAACAAAGTTAATATACTATGTTGCAAAGGATGATAAAATTGTCGCCCCGGGTTATATGGAGATTAAAGGTAAAAATTACGACATTTCGGGGAGCGGATTGATTTTTTATATTAAAAAAAGGATTTTTATTTTAAACAAAGATGTTCATTTCATATCCGGCGGGGGGAGAATGTAATGCGAATAAATCTAATAAATACAGATAATAAAAAGTGGCATCTGTTCTTTTTCATCATACCGATTTTAATGTACTGTGTTTTTGTCGCTCCTAAAAACGGATTTGGATTAAAATCCGAGGCCGCCGCCGCTTTAAATAAACCGGCTAAACCCTCCAAAATCAATATAACGGCGGATTCCCTCGTGGTTAATAATAAAAGCAAGACGGCGGTGTTCTCCGGTCATGTTATAGCTATTAAAGGCAATCTTAAAATTTTATCCGCCGTATTGCATGTTTTATATACGAAAAAAAATAAAATAAAGACGCTTATTGCAACCGGAAATGTCCATATTATCAAAGGAAAAGACAATATTACGGGTGGAAATGCCGTTTATTACGAAAAATCCGGGATTGCGATAATTACAAAAAATCCAGTAGCATACGAAGGTAAAAATAAAATAGTCGGGGAGAAAATAACTATTAACTTTAAAACAGGTATTTCGACGGTTTTCGGCGGACATACGAAAAGGGTTAACGCCACGGTGTATTCCAATAAATCTTTAACGATTCAGCCTTCAAAAAACTTAAAAAAAGCAAAAAATAAAAACAATAATAAATAATAATGATTAACGGCTAATGATTAGAACGGTCAATTTAGTAAAAAGATTTAAAAAAAGGGCTGTGGTAAACGATATCAGTTTAGAAATTAAAACAGGGGAAATCACAGGTCTTTTGGGTCCGAACGGCGCGGGCAAAACTACCACATTCAACATTATTTCCGGGATGCTGAGGCCCAACAGCGGTTCCATATTTTTAGACGATGCCGATATTACTAAGATGCCTATGTATAAGAGAGCCAGATTAGGCATAGGGTATTTGCTTCAGGAAACATCCGTTTTTAGAAAACTTACGACCGAACAAAACTTATTAGCCATTTTTGAATTATTAAAAATATCCGACAAGGAAAAAGAAAAAAGACTCAACGAATTGATAGAAAAATTTGATCTTGAAAAGGTCAGGAAGTCTTCGGTTATGAGTTTATCGGGCGGCGAAAGAAGAAGGGTAGAAGTTGCCCGCTCGCTGATTTCTTCTCCCAAATTTATTCTCTTAGACGAACCGTTTTCCGGAATAGATCCTATTGCGGTTGAGGATATGCAGGATATACTTACCAATTTAAAAAACGAATCCATAGGCATACTGATAACGGATCATAATGTCAGGGAAGCCCTTAGAATATGCAATAGCGCCTACATAATCAACGACGGCAAAATTATAGAAAACGGTAAGCCTTCGCATATTATCTCAAGCAGCGTCGTAAAGAAATTTTTCCTCGGAGAGAAATTTAATATAGGCATCTAAAGTAACATAATCACCCCAATCCCGATTTAGGATACCTTTACCTGTTTTATAATTATCCATAATGATATATAATATACATATAAAAGATAGATTTATCTATAGCCGGTCAATCCGCAGACCTTTACGGCGGGCAATAAGGCGTTTTAATTTTTATATTAATTTTAAGGACGATTTAAGTTTAGATATGGGCAATATGGAATTAAGGCAAAATTTGAAATTAACGCAGCAATTGGTTATGACTCCGCGGCTTCAGCTTGCGATAAAAATGCTTGCGTTAAACAACATCGAGCTTTCCGATATGATAAAGCAGGAAATAGCCGAAAATCCTATTATCGATATCGATGCCGCCGTTTTTACGGGCGAAGCCAAAAAAGAGACCCTGCTCGAAAATGTTAAGAATCAGGTAAAAGATGAAGGTAGCAAATCTAACGGCGATGCCGCTTTAGATGATGCGCCGTCAAACGATGCATTGTTTGACGGCTCCTGCGTTCGGCAAGACTCATATGCGGCCAAAGAGCTGGCGGATTATTTAGTGAATTATAATGAGCAGTTTTTTGATTTATCTAAAGATAACGGCGGCGGCTATAAGTACGGCGACAAGAACTATATAATCGAAAATAGTTTTTATAGCGTGAACACATTATATGAATCCATAATGGAGCAGGTAAGAACGGGCAATTTTTCTTCTCAAGAGGTTAAAATTTCCGAATATATTGCGGGCAACTTAGATTCAAACGGCTTTCTGGCTATTTCAAAGCAGGAGCTTGCGGATTATGCATCCTGCAATATATTTAAAAAAAAAGCCGGCGGGGATGCGGATATAGATAAATTTATAGATTCTGCCTTGACTAAGATAGGCAGGCTTGAGCCCGTGGGTTTAGCGGCTTTTGATACCGTATCGAGTTTATTGATACAGTCCGATTACTATTTTAAGGACGATGATTTGCTTAAAATTATAATCAAAAATTACTTAAAGGATGTTGCAAATAAAAATTATCAAAAGATTTCTAAAGAAACGGGAAAGAATACGCAATGCATATTGGACTGCGTTGAAAGGCTTAAAAGGCTTAATCCGAGACCTGCGGCTAATTTCGGTCAGGCAGAAACAAGATTTATATCGCCCGACCTGTATTTAAAAAAAATTAAAGGAAAATATGTCGTTTTTATGGACGACGATTATATTCCGCAGATTAAAATCAATTCTTACTACAAAAAGGTGCTTAGCGGAGAAATAGTAGTGAGTTCCGATATGAAAAATTATGTCGAAGACAGGTTTAAATCGGCTTCATGGTTAGTTAAAAGCATCAACACCCGAAAGGAAACGATTCTAAAAATAGCGGAATTAATAGTCAACAAACAGGCCGATTATTTTGATAACGGAATGGGAAATTTGAAACATTTAATATTAAAAGATATTGCCGCCGAGTTAAATATTCACGAATCAACGGTTTCAAGAGCAACGTCTAACAAATATTTAAGCACGCATTTGGGTGTTTTTGAACTTAAGAGTTTTTTTTCCAGCGCTTCCTACGGGGATTCGTCATCGGAAAATGTAATGGCAAGGATAAAAAAGATTATAGCCCGGGAAAATGCTCTCGGGAGGGTTTATCATGATAATGAAATAACGGATTTGCTGAAAGGGGACGGAATCGTTATCGCCCGCAGGACAATAGCCAAATATCGGGAAATTATGAATATCCCCCCTTCGAGTCAGAGAAACAAGTTAATTAAAAGCGTGAAATAAATATAATAAATTAATCAAGGAGATGACGCAAATGAACATAGCCGTTACATTTAAACATATCGGTTCGAGCGATGCCGTAAGACAGTATGCAGAGTCAAAGGTCTTAAAACTGGAAAAGTATTTGAATAATATCATGGAGGCGCATATAACCCTTAGCATGGAACGCGTCGAACATAAGGAGTCGGGTATCGCGCAGATTAAATTAACTGCGAAGAATCTGACTATTAATGCCGAAGAAAAATCATCCGATATTTACAGCGCCGTCGATTTACTAATGGAAAAGGTTGAAGCCCAGATTAAAAAACACAAAGAAAAAAACAGAAGAAAAGAGTATGAAGATAAGGCTCTTGCATCCACAGGGGAGGAGGAAAATATTCCAAATATAGAAATAAGGCAGGATTATGAAAAACATCCCCTCGGCATCGAGGAAGCGGTGCAAAAACTTAAAAAAAGAAACGAAGATTTTATAATTTTTAAAGATAAAGTGTCTTCAAAAATATCTTTTATTTTTAAAGGCGAAGACGGAAATTTTTCCCTGATCGCACCGGATTTATAATATGGAAGAAAATAAAAGAGAGTTGCAAAGCAACTTGATTAGTATAGCGGACGGCGAAGCGGCCAAGCCGAATATTATTTTAATCAGCGGAATTTCCGGTTCGGGAAAATCATCCGCATTAAAAATACTTGAGGATAAAGGCTTTTTTTGCGTCGATAATATGCCGATGATGCTGCTTCCAAAATTTTTTGAATTAGGATTATCGGCAAAATTAAAAAACATACTTTTTATCGTCGATATAAGGGAAAAGAGTTTCTTAAACGAATTCGAAGATTATGTTCAATTTTTAAGATTACAATCCTCGTTTTTTAAATACATATTTTTAGAAGCAAGGGACGAAGCCGTTATAAAAAGATATTCCGAAACAAGAAGAAAGCACCCGCTGCTTGCAGACGATATTAATATAGCGATTAAAGAAGAAAGGCAGCTTCTTAAAAATATTAAACTCCACGCCGATGTGGTTTTGGATACCACCGATGTCAATATTCACGAATTAGAGGGCATTTTATTGCCTCATATAGGGGACATAATATATAACCCGACATTTTCGGTAAAAATATTGTCTTTCGGCTTTAAATACGGTTTGCCGCCGGAAGCGGATACGATTTTCGATGCAAGATTTCTTCCAAACCCATTTTTTGTTCCGCTATTAAAAGACCTTACCGGCATTAACGGGGAAGTCAGGGAATATATGCTGTCCTTTAATGAGTCAAATAATTTTATAGAACATATAGCAAGTTTTTTAAAATTCAGTCTTCCTCTTTACAGGAAAGAAAGCAAATCCTATTTCACTGTCGGGATAGGGTGTACCGGCGGGGTTCATAGGTCCGTATTTATTGCCGAGGAGCTTAAAAGCAGGCTGGGCGATATAAACGACGAATACGGCATATCTTACTATCACAGGGATATTAAGAAATAAGCGCAAGGATTTGGGCAAAACTTTTAAATTGACACGGCTCTTAAGGTTGTTATATTATAATCCATATATTTTTTGAAAAAAGTTAAAAAATATTTTTCAAAGAGATTTTTAATTTTTAAAGAAAGGTGAGTAAAGTCAACCACCCACGCCCTTACGGGCGGGGCTTGAAAAAGCCGGTTGATTAGGGGGCTGAAGGAAGCAAGCAGAAGTTATTTAGGTCAGGATACCTACGGATATTGCGCAAGTCCGTAGCTCTATCGTCCGTCTTTAAACAGCATTAGAGGGCAATATGCAGTGAGGCGGACTTAATAAGCTTAGATAACAACCCCGATGCGCAAGCAACTTTAACTAACAGGAGGTTTTAAAGACATTATGTTAGTCTATGTTTTAAACAAGGACGGCAAGCCGTTAATGCCGTGTAAACAGGCAAAGGCAAGAAAACTATTGAAGGACAGTAAGGCCAAAGTGGTGAAAAGGACGCCGTTTACGATTCAATTAAACTGGGATTGCGAAAACAATGTCCAGCCCGTTATTCTCGGCGTGGATACGGGATATAAGAAAATGGGGGTATCCGCGGTATCTAAAGACAAAGAGTTATTTGATTCCGAAGTCGAGTTAAGAACGGATATTCCGAAGTTGTTATCCGAGAAAAAGCAATATCGCAGGACGAGGAGAAATAGGTTGTGGTATCGCAAGTCGAGATTTTTTAATAGAGTTAAGTCTAAAAAGAAAAGCTGGCTTGCTCCGAGCGTGGAACACAGGCTTAATGAGCATATTAAAATGGTTAATCTCGTTAAATCCATATTGCCCGTTAGTTCACTCGTCGCCTCCGCCGCCGCTTTTGATATTCAAAGGCTCAAGAACCCAGAAATATTGGGAATAGAATACCAGAACGGCGAACAGAAAGACTTTTGGAACGTCAGGGAATATGTATTGTATAGGGATGGACATAAGTGTTCCCGTTGCGGTAAAACCAATACCGTTCTCAACGTTCATCACATAATTGCGAGAGCAGGCGGGGGAACCGACAGACCCGATAATTTGATAACCCTGTGCGAAGCTTGTCATAAGGCGTATCATGAAGGCAGGCTCGAATTAAAAATTAAGAATAATAAAGGGTTTAAGGCGGAAACGATAATGTCTATATTGCGCTGGAAGATAGTAAACAGACTAATAGAACTTGGCAATATCGTTGGCGTTACCTACGGTTATATTACCAAATCAGCGAGGATAGCGTTGGGTCTCCCCAAAAGCCATATTAACGACGCTTTCTGTATAGCGGGCGGAACGGTTCAAAAAAGAACCGGCAATAATTATTTCATAAAGTTTGTCCGCAAATGCAACCGCTCTTTGTTTAAGGCTAATTTGCTTAAAGGCGGCAAGAGAAAAGTTAATACTATCAAGCGGGCTTTCGGCTTCGCCAGGCGGGATAAGGTAATATACGGCAAAACAGAGTGTTTTATACACGGGTTAAGGTCGTCGGGGTATTTTGATATAAGAAGTTTAACGGGGGAGAAAATCAACGCTTCCGCTAAATATGCGAATTTAAGGTTGATTGAATCGTTTAAAACTTGGAGGATAGCTCTCCTCCCCGCCCTCACGGACGGGGTATCCGAGCTATGAGATTAGATGAATTTTAAAAATGGAAGTTTTATTTTTACATCCGAATCTGTGACCGAAGGCCACCCGGATAAAATTTGCGATAAAATATCCGATTCTATACTCGATGCTTTTATAGCGCAGGATAAGCGTTCAAAAGTAGCATTGGAAACGATGGTCACGACGGGCCTTGTCATAATAGCGGGCGAGGTTACTTCTAACGGCGTCGTAAACTATCAGGATTTAATAAGAAGCGTAATAAAAGAAATAGGATATGACGATTCTTCTATGGGGTTTGATTATAAAAGCTGCGGGATAATTACGACCGTGGGCAAACAATCTTCCGATATAAGAATGGGCGTGGAAAGAGATAAGGAAGAGGACCAGGGGGCAGGGGATCAGGGGCTTATGTTCGGTTATGCTTCAGCTGAAACCCCGGAT